>DATBBQ010000109.1:0-11571 GCA_036270915.1 Steroidobacteraceae bacterium | reverse complement strand
AGAGCTTCTGGTTGGCCGCCGGGTCACCGGAGTTGTCGGTGTAGCCGCCGATGCGGATCTTCACCTTCGGATAGGCCTTCATGATCAGGGCGACGTTGTTGAGCTGATCCTGAGATGCCGGCTGCAGAGTTGCGCTGCCGGTGTCGAACAGCAGGCGATCAAAATCAAACCAGGTGTCCTCGCTCACCGGAGCGGAGGAATCGTTCAGGTAAGTCACCAGGCGACCCTCGACACCGAGCTTCGGTGCGTTGAGCACCGTGCCGTCCGGGAGGTTTACCTGCACGATCTCCCCGAGCGCCGCCCAGGTCTGACTGGCCGCGTTGCCGACCGCGTTCGCGGCGGTGCTCGCCGCGTGGCTGGCCGTGTTGGCCGCGTTCTCTGCGGCCTCCTTCGGGTGCATCGAGCGGATGAAGAGCCAGATGAGGATCAGCGCGCCGATGATCGCGAGCGGCACGAGCCAGCGCGAGCCGCCGCTCGTCATCGCGGCGGTGCCCGACTGCACGGCCGACACCGCCTGGCCGGCGCCCGCACCCAGGCTGCTCATCAGCCCCGAGGGCAGGTAGCTCTGCAGGCTCGGTGCCTCCGCGCGCAGCATGCCCGCGAGCGAGCCGATGTTGAGCGACCCGTTAGCGAAGCCGCGACCGAGAAAACCGAGCACCAGCGGCGCGGCCATCTTCAGCAGGCCGGTCGCGGATGCGGCGCCGATGCCGGCCTGCTGGCCGATGGCGTTCGCGACCTGGCTCTGTTGCGAGCCGAAGATCATCGGCAGGAATTTGTTGACCAGATCGCCGACGCCGCCGCTCGGTCCGGTCGAGGCGACCGAGGAAAGACCGCCGAGCAGGTTCTGGCTGTTGGCACTGGTTGCGAGATTCATGATCTGACTGAGAAAGCTGCTGTCGCCCGCCTTGACCGCAAGCCCGCCGAGGATCGCGGCCGTCGCGGTGCCCAGGCCGCCCTGCACGGCCTGGGTCGACTCACCCAGTCGTGACGCAATGGCCTGTTTCATCTCCGGAGTCACCATGGCGAGAATCGAATCCATCATTGAGTTAGCCATTTTTTTTCCCCTGCTTCCTTAGTGGTGTTTGAAACCCTGGGGCCAAGACTCACAGAGCCTGCATTCTTACTCCACACCGACAGGCCACGCCATCTTCTGCGCTTGACACAACGCGGTGTGTGATGTTGGCACGTGCGAATGCGACGTGCAGCTGGCGCGCCGCAGCATGAACATTTTTAAGGAGCGCACTCGTGCGGCGCGCAGGTGTGCGCTGCGCCAAGTAATCGATACACTGCGACGCAGGCTTAATTTTCTTGTGGCAGGGATGGAGAACATGCCTCATCACTTCGCGCGCCGTGCGCTCTTCGCGGTCGCCGCGCTCTTGCTCACGGCGTGGTCACAGTCCGCGCTGGCATTTCCCGCGACGGTCACGGACGTCGTGCACCTGCGTGCCGGCCCGAGCATCGAGTACCCCTCCGTCGCGCTGCTGGGACGCGGCAGTACAGTGGAGGTGTTCGGGTGCGAGGAGGGCTACGGCTGGTGCGACGCCCAGATCGGGGCGCAGCGCGGTTGGGTCGATGCCGCGTATCTGATGGCGCAGGGGCCTTCGGGCCCGGTGGTCATCGCGGGCAGCGGAATCGTGTTGGGACTTGCGGTCACACCATTCATCTTCAACAACTATTGGGGCACCTATTACCGCACCATGCCGTGGTACGCGCGCCGCGACTACTACTACGGTTACTGGAATCGTTACCCGCACGGCCGTCCGCCGCCACCGCCACACTTTCGGCCGCCTTACCACCGTCCGCCACCGCCGCGCCCGACGCCGTATCCGCGGCCACCAGCAGGATCGAAGCCGCCGCCAGGGGGTGGCAGCCCGGGCAACGGTCGCCCGCCGGGCGCTGGCAAGCCACCGGGCAGCGGGGCGCCGGGAACTCCGCGTCCGCAACCTCGGCCCTCGACGCCGTCGCCCGCCGTACAGCCGCAGCCGCGCTGACGGTGAGCAGCGAACCGCCCCGCCGCGCCTGGTCAGCGGGAGTACCTGTAGCGCTCGTCATCCTGCTCGGTACCGCGTTACTCATTAACTACGCGGACCGCGGCACGGTTTCGGTGGCCGGCCCGAGTCTCGGAGCGGAGTGGCAGCTCGACAAAGACCAGCTCGGCTGGCTGCTCTCCGCGTTCTTCTGGGGCTACGTGCCGGCGCAGCCGCTGGTCGGGTGGCTTGCGGATCGGGTCGGCGCGGCCCGAGTGCTCACGGCCGGCTTCTGCCTGTGGTCGCTGGCGACGCTTCTGTGCGGCTGGTCGTGGACGCCGATGAGCCTTGCGGCGCTGCGCGTGGTGATGGGCGTGGGCGAGTCGGTGACCTATCCGAGCGCGCTCGCGCTGCTCGCGCAGCGAGTCAGCGATCGCTATCGCGCCCGCGCGACCAGCGTGCTGCAGCTGGGAGGCGTCGCAGGTCCCGCGCTCGGCACGTTCGTCGGCGGCTGGATCCTGGTGCTCTATGGCTGGCGGACCATGTTCATCACCCTCGGCCTGCTGTCGCTTCTGTGGCTAATTCCCTGGCGCCGGCAGCTGGCCCAGCCCGCGGTCGCCCCCGCGGACGGCGCGCAAGGGGAGGGGCCCACCTTCCCCGAAATCCTCGCAAAGCGCGCACTGTGGACGGCGACCCTCGGCAATTTCTGCTCCAACTACGCGTTCTACTTCGTCTTCACCTGGCTGCCGATGTACCTCGTGGAGGCGCGCAGCTACTCGGTCGCCTCGATGGTGAGCGTCACGACGGCCTTCTACGTTCTCGACGGGCTCGGTCTCCTCGCCACCGGCTGGGCGCTCGATGCGTGGGTGCGCCGCGGCGCGCGCGCCGACCGCGCCTACCGCACCGCGCTCGCAGTCAGCGCCGCAGGAGTGGGCGTCTGCCTGATCCTGTGCGCGCGCGCCGGTCCGGGCGCGGCGGTTGCGCTGCTCCTGGTCGCGGGCGTGCTGGACGGGCTCAACAGCCCCTCGGTGTGCTCGGTCGTGCAGCGCTTTGCCGGACCCCGTGCCACGGGGCGCTGGATGGGCGTGGAGAATGCGATCGCCAACGTCGCGGGCATCCTTGCGCCGATCGTGACGGGATACGTCGTCAAGGAGACCGGACGGTATGAGCCGGCGCTGTACGTCGCCGGCGGCGTGGCGCTGGTGGGTCTTCTCACGTGGCTCTTCCTCGTGCCGCGGATCGAGCCGATCGACTGGTCCCTCAGAAGGGAAAGGTTCGCGCGCGCTGCTGGTCCTTGATGATGTCGCGCGCCGCGAGATAAAGATGCGCGGTGGCCCAGAAGCCGGTCGGTACGATGCACAGCATCGCGAGACGCAGTCCATCGGTCTGTGACATCTCGCCAAAGTGCACGAACCAGTCGTTGAGCTTGCCGATCACGGGTGGCGTGATGACGAGATTGCCGAGATTGGCAAGAAACAGAACCATCGCACAGAACATCGCGCGCATGCGACAGGGCGCGAGGTTGTTGAGCAGGCCAAAGCCCGGGCCAATATAGAAATAGATCGCGGGGATGAAGATCCAGAGCATCGCCCGCGCGAGCGTGAGGTCGCGCGTGTAGTAGACGACGCCGGAGGCAACGGTGGCGACGCCGATGCCGGCGGCGAGCAGCCAGACGATCCGCCGCGCGTCGACCATGGTGCTGCGGGCCATGATCCAGCCCGTCGCGAGGGTCGCGATGCCGCCGCCCCAGAGGTGCATGTTCTGGGTCACAAGCGCCGCTTCGCCGACGCTCATGTTGTAGGTCCGCTGCAGAAAGGCCGGGGTCCAGAACATCAGGCCCCAGCCCCAGAGCGCGCACACCGCCGTGCCCATCATCACGTGCACGGCCGAGCGCTGCGTCCACATGAAGCGCAGGGTGTCCTTCACGTTCGGGTTGCTCACGTCGCCCTCGCAGTCGAGGCAGCCGCGCTTGGGCTCGCGGACCGTGAGCCATACCAGGAGTCCCGCGAACACTCCGGGAACGCCGAGCGCATAAAAGACGTATCGCCAGCCGTGCGCATCGGCGAGCGCACCGGCGACGTTGTAGCCGACCCAGGCGCCGATCGGTGCGCCGAGCGAGAAGATCGTGAGCGCCATGGCGCGGCGGGTGGCGGGGAAGTAGTCGGACAGGAGCGAGTTGGCACCCGGCGTGCCGCCGGCCTCCCCGACGGTGACCCCGACGCGCGCCAGGAAGAACTCGAGCGAGGAGCGCGCGAGCCCGCACAGCGCCGTCATCACCGACCACAGCACCAGGCACACCGCGATGATCTTGCGGCGGTTGTAGCGGTCGATCAGCCACGACAGGGGAAATCCCAGCAGGATGTAGAACAGACCGAACGCGAAGCCCGTGAGGATGGAGACGCCGAAGTTCGTGAGGTGCAGCTCGACGCGGATCGGCTCGAGCACGGTCGAGACCACGTAGCGGTCGGCGATGCTCAGCGTGTACACCAGGCACATCATGATGAGCACGTACCAGCGCCCGAGAAAGCTCCCGGACCGGGGGACGACGTCGACCGACGGCGTGCCACCCGCAGCCACGCCCGTATTGACGTCATTCATGGTCACCGCCTTGCATCACGGGCAGATTACGCCTGCCCCGCGCGGCTGTCTTCACGGATGAGGTCGGCCGCCTTCTCCGCAAGCATCAATACCGGCGTATTGGTGTTGCCGGAGGTGATATTGGGGAAGGCCGAAGCGTCGACCACGCGCAGCCCCTGCACGCCGTGCACCCGCAGCCGCGCGTCGAGCACGGCGCGCCGCACATCCGGACCCATCGCGCAGGTGCCGCAGGCATGAAACACCGAGCCGGCGCGCGCGCGAAAATCCGCGAGCACGGCTTCGTCTGACATAACCGTCTCGCCCGGCTCGCGCTCGGACTCTGTGACCGCCGTGAGCGCGCCGGTGCCTGAGAGCGCGCGCAGTACCCGGGCGCCATCGAAGACGTCCCGCACATCGACACTCGCGGACAGCGAGTTCGGCTCGATCAGGGGGCCGGCCTGCGGATCCGCGGAGCGGATGTGGATCGAGCCGCGGCTCGCAGGCCGGCAGGTGTTGAACGACATGAGGAAGCCCGGAAAGGGATCGGGGTTCATAAGCCGCCGCGCCGTGCCGTGCCCGGTCTTGGTGCTGTAGCTTGCGGGATTGAAGTAGATGTGCAGGTTCGGGCGCGCGAGGTCCGCGCGGCTGCGCAGGAAGGCACCCGCCTGGTTGACGCTCATGGCGAGCGGACCCTTGCGGGTGAGCAGGTAGCGCAGCGCCGCCCGCACCTTGCCCGCAAGCGGCGCGAGCTGCTCATTGAGCGTCGCGACGCGCGAGCGATAGAAATACGAGACGGCAAGGTGATCCTGGAGGTTCGTGCCGACGGCAGGGGAGTGCGCGAGCACGGTGATGCCGTGCGCGCGCAGACGCGGCGCGTCGCCGATCCCCGAGAGCTCCAGCAGCTGCGGTGAATTGATCGCACCGCCGCACAGAAGCACCTCGGCGCGGGCACGGGCCTCGCGGCGCGCGCCGCCCCTGAGGTACTCAACGCCCACGGCGCGCGTGCCGGAGAACAGCACGCGGGTGCTCAAGGCGCGCAGCTGCACGTCGAGGTTGGCGCGTGCGCGCGCGGGGCGCAGGTAGGCACTCGAGGCCGAGACCCGCAGGCCGTCCTTGATGGTCACCTGCCACAGGCCCGCGCCCTCGGGCGCCACGCCGTTGAAGTCGCGCGTGAGCGCGATGCCCGCCTCGCCGCACGCCTTGAGGAACACGCCGCACAGGGGATGCACGCGCGCCGACTCGTCGCTGACGTGCACCGGCCCGCCGGCACCGTGGTACTCGGAGGCTCCCCAGGCGTGATCCTCGAGCCGGATGAAGTACGGCAGCACCTCGCGCCACGACCAGCCGGGGTTGCCGGCGGCGCGCCAGTCGTCGAAGTCGCCCGGCTGACCACGTACGTACACCATCGCGTTGATGGAGCTCGAGCCGCCGAGCAGCTTGCCGCGCGGCCAGAAGGCGCGGCGGTTGTTGAGACCGGGATCGGCCTGCGCCTCGTACATCCAGTTGTAACGCGCGTCGGTGAAGGTGCGGCCATAGCCGATCGGCACGCGAATCCAGGGCGAGCTGTCCGTGCCGCCGGCCTCGAGCAACAGCACCCGCGTGCCGGAGTCGGCGCTCAGGCGGTTGGCGAGCACGCAGCCGGCCGTGCCGGCGCCGACGATGATGTAGTCATACTCATTCATCTGTGATAAGCATCAGGCATGAAGCTCACCGACATCAAAACATTTGTGGTCGGCAATCCGCCGCCCGGTGACGGCGGACGTTACTTCGTGTTCGTGAAGCTCACGACCGACGGCAACGTGCACGGCGTCGGTGAGGCTTACTGCGCGCCCTTTGCCCCGCACCTGGTGGCGCGCATGCTCGAGGACGTGTTCGCGCGCTACTTTCACGGTCAGGACCCGCATCAGACCGAGACGCTCTGGCGGCGCGCGTACTCGGCAGGTTACACCCAGCACTCCGATCTCACGCTGGGCGCCGTGCTCTCGGCGCTCGAGATGGCCTGCTGGGACATCGTCGGCAAGGAGGCGGGGCAGCCGGTTTACAACCTCCTGGGCGGACGCGTGCACGAGCGGCTGCGCTCCTACACCTATATCTACGCCCGGCCCGGAGACACGACCGACGTCTACCAGGACCCGGTGCTCTCCGCCGAGCGGGCCGCGGAGTACGTCTCCCAGGGGTTCACGGCGATCAAGTTCGACCCGGCGGGACCTTATTCGGCCTTCGACGGTCGGCAGTTGTCCCTTCAGGCGCTCGAGCTGTGCGAGCGCTTCGTGCGCCACCTGCGCGAGGCGGTGGGCACGCGCGCCGACCTGCTCTTCGGCACCCACGGACAGATGACGGCCGCGGGTGCGATCCGGCTCGCGCGCCGCCTCGAGCCTTACGATCCGCTGTGGTTCGAGGAGCCCGTGCCCCCGGATGCGCCGGAGGAGATGGCACTCGTCGCGCGCGCGACCAGCATCCCGATCGCTGCCGGCGAGCGCCTTTCGACCAAGTACGACTTCGCTCGGGTGCTGCGCGCGCAGGCGGCGGCAATCCTGCAGATGAATCTCGGCCGCTGCGGCGGCCTGCTCGAGGCGAAGAAGATCGCCGCGCTCGCCGAGGTGCAGCACGTGCAGATCGCCCCGCACCTGTACTGCGGCCCGGTGGTGGGCGCGGCCAACATCCAGCTCGCGACCTGCAGCCCGAACTTTCTGATCCTCGAGGGCATCGAGCGCTGGCAGGGCTTTCACGCTGAGCTGCTCGTCAAGCCCATCCGCTGGGAAGCGGGCTACGTCATGCCACCCACCGAGCCGGGTCTTGGCGTGGAGCTCAACGAAGCCGTGCTCGCGCGCCATCCCTACCAGGGCACGCAGCTGCATCTGGAGGCGCTCGGGCGGCCCGTGTAACCGGGGTGCACGGCGCTCACAGCTCGAGCGCGGCCCTCAGCCGCTCCTCGTACCAGCTGTGGAACATGTTCACCATGTACTCATTCTTCCCGAGCGGTCCGGGCCGATACGCCGGGCTTAGCACTCCGAGCTGCGTCTCGGCGACGAACGCCGCGTCCTGTGCGTTGGTGGCAGTCCAGACCTCGGTGAGGTTCTTCGGGTCGTAGTCACGACCCTCGACGGCGTCGGCATTCACGAGCCAGGTGCTGCGCACCAGCGTGCTGGTCCGCGACAGCGGCAGCGTCGAGAACGTGAGCACGTGGTCGGAGAGGAAGTGAAACCACGCGTTCGGCTGGACGTGAAAGTGCAGCGAGCCGAGCCGCGCCTCGCTCAAGGTACCGAGCAGCCGGCGGGAGGCGGCGCGCGTGTCGCGGGTCATGGACTCGCCCGCCCCGTCGAGCACCAGCCGCTCGGTGCGAAAGCCGGTCGTGCGTCCGTGCAACTCCTCGATCGGCTGCCACGGCAGGCCGAGCCGCCGCCAGCGCGCCTCGGCGTCGGCGCGCGCCGCGCCAAAGCGCGCGTAACCCGCACGGTCCGCGGCGGTGAGCGTCGCCTCGTCGATCTCGCCGAAGAAGTCGAAGAGGGAGCACAGCAGCTCCGGGTGGCCGGCGCAGTGGAAGCATTCGCGGTTGTTCTCGATCGTGAGCTTCCAGTTGCCGTGCTCGATGATGTCCTGCTGGTGCGCCACCCGCGCGTGCCCCAGGCCGTGGGGCGCGAGGTAGGCAGTCATGCGCGCGGCCATGTCGGCGAAATCCTCGGGCGGCTCGCGGGCGAGGCACACGAAGATGAGCCCGGCGAGCTCTCGTACGTGCACGCTCCTCAGAGGCGGCTGCATTTGCGGGTTCTCGCCGGTGGCCCCGCAGCCGATGACCCGCCCCTCGAGGTCGTACGTCCAGCGGTGGTAGGGGCACATGAGGGTCGCACCGCAGATGCCACCCGGCTGCTGCAGGATGCGCGAGCCACGGTGACGGCAGGTGTTGTGGAACGCGGCGAGCGTGCCGTCGTCGCGGCGGAGCAGGAAGATCGGGTAGGGCCCGATCTGGTAGGTGCGGTAGTCGCCGCCTTCGGGGATCTCGGCCGCGGAGGCGAGGAACAGCCAGTGCCGGGCGAAGATCAGCTCCAGCTCCGCCTGATAGAGCGCCTCGTCGGCGAAGAATGCACCGGGAAGTGCACATCCCGGGCGGCGCGTCGCGAGCAGCGCCGCAATGTGTTCGCGCAGGTTCATCGGCCGAGCCTCGCGGTGTCCATGGAGCGCACAGCTTCCACAAGTTCGCGCGGCGATGGCAGCCTAGAAAAGTACTAGGCTTATCTAAAAGAGGCATCGGGTGCCCGCCGGCCCCCTTTAGAATGGGGGTGACACGCCGCAGGCGTGTGCACGATTACCGCCGGAGATCCGCATGCCAGCCAGAGCCGCCTCGAGAGTCAAAGCGAAGAGCAAGAGCAGGATGGCGAAGGGCAGGGCGGCCGCGCGCCGTGCTGAGCCGCCCGCCGCGGCGCCGGCGCCGGGGCGCGACCTGCTCGCGCGCCTGAAGTCCGGCGCGGTGATCTGCGCGGAGGGCTACGTGTTCGAGCTCGAGCGCCGCGGGTACCTGCAGGCCGGCGCGTTCGTGCCCGAGGTGCTGTTCGAGCATCCCGAGGTGGTCGAGCAGCTGCACCTTGATTTCGTGCACGCGGGCTCCGACGTCACGCAGGCGCTCACCTACTACGTGCACCGCGAGAAGCTGCGCGTCATCGGCCGCGAGAAGGACCTGGTGCCGATGAACAAGGCGGCGCTCGGCCTCGCCAAGCGGGTCGCGCGGCGCACCGGGACGCTGTTCGCGGGCGACCTCTGCAACACCAACATCTACGACCCCTCGGACAAGGCCGCGCACAAGGAGGTCGAACGCATCTTCGCCGAGCAGGTCGGCTGGGCCGAGGAGGCGGGGGTCGACTACTTCGTTGCGGAGACCTTCTCCTGGGGGGCGGAGGCGCTGCTCGCGCTCGCCGCCATCCGCAAATACTCGAAGAAGCCCGCCGTCATCACTATGGCGATGCATCGCGAGGAGGTGACGCGCGACGGCCTCACGGCCGCCGAGGTGTGTCAGCGCCTCGAAGCGGCCGGCGCCGACGTGGTCGGCATCAACTGCCACCGGGGGCCGGCTACCATCATGCCGATGCTGCGCGAGGTGCGTCGGACGGTGAGGTGTCACGTCGCCGCACTGCCGGTACCGTACCGTACGACCGCCGCGCAGCCCTCGTTCATGTCGCTCACCGATCCGTGCTGCGGCGATCGGCGCGCCTTCCCCGTCGGGCTCGACCCCTTCGTGTGCACGCGCCAGGAGATCTTCGACTTCGGGCGCGAGGCCTACGGGCTCGGCATCCGCTATCTGGGCGTGTGCTGCGGGGCCGGCCCGCACCACATCCGTGCACTGGCCGAGAGTCTCGGCCGCCAGCCCCCGGCGAGCCGCTACTCGGTCGACATGTCACGGCACGCCTTCTTCGGCACCAGCGAGCGCATCAAGAAGATCCAGACCGATTACCAGGGCAAGCTCTAGGCCGCGCGTGCGGGGCGGCGCTCAGGGAGCGGCGAGCGTGCGCCGCACGGCGTGCTGCCAGCCCTGGAGCAGCCGCGCGCGCTGCGCGGCGCTCATGCGCGGGCTGAAGGCCGCCGCGCCGCTCCAGGCGCCCTCGAGCGCCGCGGGATCATCGAACACGCCGACGCCCAGGCCGGCAAGAAAGGCCGCGCCGAGCGCCGTGGTCTCGAGCTCCCGCGGCCGTTCCACGCGCGCCTCGAGCACGTCGGCGAGGAACTGGCAGAACCAGTCGTTGGCCGCCATGCCGCCGTCGATGCGGATCGCATCCGCGCGCTGCGCACCGTCGCGCTGCATCGCCAGGGTGAGGTCGTGGGTCTGGTAGGCGACCGACTCGAGCGCCGCCCGCGCCAGGTGCGCCCCGGTCGCATCGAGGGTGAGTCCGCTGATGAGGCCGCGCGCCGCGGGTTCCCAGTACGGCGCGCCAAGTCCGACGAAGGCCGGCACGAGATAGACCCCATGGTCATCGCGCACGCTCGCGGCGACTGCCGCCGTCTCGGCGGGAGAGCCGATCACCTTGAGCCCGTCGCGCAGCCACTTGATCGCCGCGCCCGCCACGAAGATCGCGCCCTCGAGCGCGTAGCACGTGCGCCCGCTGATACGGTAGGCGGGCGTGGTCAGCAGGCGGTTCGCGGAAGTCACCGCGACCTCGCCGGTGTTGAGCAGCAGGAAGCAACCCGTGCCGTAGGTGGATTTCGCCATCCCGGGACGAAGGCACGCCTGGCCGATGAGCGCGGCCTGCTGATCCCCGGCGACGCCATTGATGGGAAGAGGGCGCCCGAAGAGTCCGGTCTCGCTCGCGCCATAGGAGGCGTTGCAGTCGCGGACCTCGGGCAGCAGCGCTGGGGGCACGCGCATCAGGCGCAGCAGCTCCTCGTCCCACTCGCCGCGGTGGATGTCGAACAGCAGCGTCCGCGAGGCATTGGTCACGTCGGTCGCGTGCACGGCACCCCCGGTCAGCCGCCAGATGAGGAAGCTGTCCACGGTGCCGAAGGCGAGCTCGCCGGCTTCCGCCCGCTCGCGCGCCCCGGGGACGGCATCGAGGAGCCACGCGATCTTGGTCGCGGAGAAGTACGGGTCGATGAGCAGGCCCGTCCGGCGGCGCACCAGGTCCTCGGCGCCCTCGGCCTTCAGGCGCGCACAGGCCTCGGCGGTGCGCCGGTCCTGCCAGACGATCGCGCGGTGGATCGGCCGACCGCTGGCGCGCTCCCACAAGAGGCTCGTCTCGCGCTGGTTCGTGATGCCGAGGGCGGCGACGTCCTCGGGAGGCAGCGCGGCGCGCGCGAGCGCCTCGCGCACGCACTCGCACACGCCCCGCCAGATATCCTCGGGGTCGTGTTCCACCCAGCCGGGCCCGGGGTAGTGCTGTGCGAGCTCGCGCCGGGCGACGCAGCGCGCCCGGCCGTGCGCGTCGAAGAGGATGGCGCGCGTCGAGGTGGTGCCCTGGTCGATGGCGAGTAGGTGTGGGTTGCCCATGCTCAAGCTCTTCCCCTGACACTGACACAGTACCCGTGAGGTCACGCAGACAATGAA
>DATBBQ010000108.1:0-25597 GCA_036270915.1 Steroidobacteraceae bacterium | reverse complement strand
TGCGCGGGGCGGGCGTGGCGGGACTCTCCGGCATGCCCGCCCGGGCACCCTTCGCCCGGGGGTGGCTGCTGCGGCCGCTGCTGCCCCTGCCGCGCACCGCGCTCGCGCAGTGGGCGCGCGGGCAGGGGCTCGCCTGGGTGGAGGATGACAGCAATCGCGAGTTGCACCTCGACCGCAACTACCTGCGCGCGCAGGTGCTGCCGGTGCTGCGGGCGCGCTGGCCGGGGGCGGCGACGACCGTGGCCCGCGCCGCGCGCCACCTCGCCGCGGCGCAGCGCCTGCTCGAGGAGCTCGGTGCCGAGGACGCCGCCCGCGCCGCCTGCGGCGGGGCGCTCTTGGCGCCGGTGCTGCGCCGGCTTCCGCCCGAGCGGCGGCGTAACGCGCTGCGGCACTGGATCGGCGCCCAGGGGCGGCTGGTGCCGAGCGCGAGCCGTCTCGAGGAGATCGCGGGCCCGCTGCTCGCCGCGCGCAATGACGCGCAGCCGCGCGTCACCTGGGCCGACGGCAGCGTGGCACGCGAGGGACGGCTGCTCCTGCTGCGTGCCCCCGGCGCACGGCCGGCGCGCGGGCCGCCGGCAGAGGCGCGCGCGTGGGCCTGGCGGCAGCGGCGCACGCGCGACTTCGGCACGCCACTCGGGCGGCTGACCCTCAAGGCCGACCGGCGCGGCGCACTCGACCTCGACGCGCTGCCGCCGGTGCTCGAGGTGCACCGGCGCCGCGGCGGCGAGCATCTGCAGCTCGTGCGCGGCGGCCCGAGCCGCTCGCTCAAGGGCTTACTGCAGCAAGCGCGGGTGCCGCACGAGGAGCGCGCGCGCCTGCCGCTTCTGTTCGGCGGGGACCGGCTGCTCGCGGTGGGGGACCGCTGGCTGGACGCCTCCGTGCGCGCGACCGAGCACAGCCGGCGCCGCGCCCGGCTGCTGTGGCGCGCCCCACGCTGAGGGCGGCCGCGATCACAGCGCCGAAGCGCAACGGATGTGCTAACCTGCTGGCCCGTCGTCGCAATGCCTTTCGGTACGCGGCCTCATACGACGGGAAACCCCGAGAAGCTTACATATGACGCGCTTTGTATTCGTCACCGGTGGCGTCGTGTCCTCACTCGGCAAGGGCATCGCGGCCGCCTCGCTCGGGGCCATCCTGGAGGCCCGCGGCCTGAAGGTCGCCATGGTGAAGCTCGACCCGTACATCAACGTGGATCCGGGCACCATGAGTCCCTTCCAGCACGGGGAGGTGTTCGTCACCCAGGACGGCACCGAGACCGACCTCGACCTCGGGCACTACGAGCGCTTCGTGCGCACGACCACGGGCCGTAACAGCAACTTCACCACCGGACGCATCTACGAGCGCGTCATCGCCAAGGAGCGCCGCGGCGACTATCTCGGGGCGACCGTACAGGTCATCCCGCACATCACCGACGAGATCAAACGCAGCATCAAGCTCGGTGCCGACGGCGCCGACGTCACCATGGTCGAGATCGGCGGCACGGTGGGCGACATCGAGTCCCTGCCGTTCCTCGAGGCGATCCGCCAGCTCGGGGTCGAGCTCGGGCGCAACAACTGCGTGTACATGCATCTCACGCTGGTGCCGGTGGTGGGCGGTTCCGGAGAGATCAAGACCAAGCCGACGCAGCACTCGGTGAAGGAACTGCGCGGCATCGGCATCCAGCCGGACGTGCTCCTGTGCCGCTGCAAGCACCCGCTGCCCGAGGAGCAGCGGCGCAAAATCGCGCTCTTCACCAACGTCGAGGAGCGGGCGGTGATCTCCGCGGTGGACGCCGACGACATCTACCGCATCCCGATCCTGCTGCACGAGCAGGGGCTCGACGACATCGTGGTCGACAAGCTGCGCCTCGAGGTGCCGCCGACCGAGCTCGCCGAGTGGCGCCAGGTCGTCAGCGGCCGGTCCAATCCCGACGGCCAGGTCGACATCGCCATGGTCGGCAAGTACGTGCAGATCCGCGACTCCTACCTCTCGCTGCACGAGGCGCTCATGCACGCGGGTCTGAAGAGCCGCACACGGGTCAACATCCACTACATCGAATCCACCGACATCGAGCAGCACGGCACGCACGCCCTGAACGGCATGGACGCGATCCTCGTGCCCGGCGGCTTCGGCGAGCGCGGCATCGAGGGCAAGATCCAGGCGGTGCGCTACGCACGCGAGCACCGCGTGCCGTACCTCGGCATCTGCCTCGGCATGCAGGTGGCCATCGTCGAGTACGGGCGGCACGCGCTCGGCTTCGGCGACGCCAACAGCACCGAGTTCAACCGCGCCACGCCGCACCCGGTGATCGCGCTCATCTCCGAGTGGCAGGACCAGGTTCATGGCGCGCAGACGCGCGACGACGGGTCCGAGAAGGGTGCCACCATGCGCCTGGGCGCCCAGGAGGTGTTCCTCGGGGCGGGCACGCATGCGCGCGAGATCTACGGGCGCGACGTGATCATGGAGCGTCACCGTCACCGCTACGAGTTCAACAACACCTTCCTCGACCGCTTCCGCCACGCCGGCCTGCGCTTCTCGGGCTTCTCGCGCGACGGCCTGGTCGAGGTGATCGAGCTGCCGCAGCATCCGTGGTTCGTCGCCACGCAGTTCCATCCGGAGTTCACCTCCACGCCGCGCGACGGGCATCCGCTCTTCACCGGCTTCATACGCGCCGCCCGCGCACAGCGCGCCGCGCAGCTGCCACAGGCCGCCGGCGCCTGAGGCGCGCGAGCGGGGCCGCATGCAGCTGACGGGCTTCGAGGTCGGCGGGCGCAGGCCCTTCTTCCTGATCGCGGGCCCGTGCGTCATCGAGAGCCCGGCGCTCAGCGAGGAAGTCGCCGGACACCTGAAGGAGGTGACCGGGCGGCTCGGCATCCCCTATATCTTCAAGGCCTCCTACGACAAGGCGAACCGCTCCTCGCGCGCGAGCTTCCGCGGCCCGGGGATCGACGCGGGCCTGAAGGTGCTCGCGGACGTGCGCGCGCGCATCGGCGTGCCGGTGCTCACGGACGTGCACGAGGACACCCCGCTCGCCGAGGTCGCCTCGGTCGTGGACGTGCTGCAGACCCCGGCGTTCCTGTGCCGGCAGACGAACTTCATCGTCAAC
The DNA here is from genome assembly GCA_036270915.1 of Steroidobacteraceae bacterium. Lineage (GTDB taxonomy): Bacteria > Pseudomonadota > Gammaproteobacteria > Steroidobacterales > Steroidobacteraceae > 13-2-20CM-66-19. The sequence goes on along the minus strand of DATBBQ010000108.1, from coordinate 22,512 downwards.
ACCGCCTCCCAGGGCAAGCCGGTGAACATCAAGAAGGGCCAGTTCCTCTCCCCGTGGGAGATGCAGAACGTGGTCGACAAGGCACGCTCGACCGGCAACGAGCACATCCTGGTCTGCGAGCGCGGCTTCTCTTTCGGCTACAACAACCTGGTCTCCGACATGCGCTCGCTCGCGATCATGCGCGGCACCGGCTGCCCGGTGGTCTTCGACGCCACGCACTCGGTGCAGCTGCCGGGCGGACAGGGCAGCGCCTCGGGCGGGCAGCGCGAGCACATCCCGGTGCTGGCACGCGCGGCGGTTGCCGCCGGGGTGGCCGGCCTGTTCATGGAGACCCACCCGAGGCCCGAGCAGGCGCTCTCGGACGGGCCGAACGCCTGGCCGCTCGCGCGCATGGAGCCGCTGCTCACGACGCTCGCCGAGCTCGACCGCGCGGTGAAGAAGACCCCCTACGAAGAGTCACTGCTCTGAAGGACTGACAGGCGATGAGCCGCATCAGCGATATCCGCGGCCGCGAGATCCTCGACTCCCGCGGCAACCCCACCATCGAGGCCGACGTGATCCTGGACTCCGGCGCGCGCGGGCGCGCCGCGGTGCCCTCGGGTGCCTCCACCGGTACCCGCGAGGCCGTGGAACTGCGCGACGCCGATGCGAAGCGCTACGGCGGCAAGGGGGTGCTGAAGGCCGTCGCGCACGTGAACGGTGCGCTGCGTCAGGCCCTCATCGGCGCCGATGCGCGCGATCAGGGCGGGATCGACGCGAAGATGATCGCGCTCGACGGCAGCGAGAACAAGGAGCGGCTCGGCGCGAACGCGCTGCTCGCGGTGTCGCTCGCGAGCGCTCACGCGGCGGCCGACGACGCCGGCGTGCCGCTCTACGAGTACGTCGCACGCCTCGCGGGCGGCACGCACGAACCGCTCATGCCGGTGCCGATGATGAACATCATCAATGGCGGCGCGCACGCTAACAACAGCCTCGATATCCAGGAATTCATGATCCTGCCCGTGGGCGCGCCGAGCTTTCACGAGGCGCTGCGCTGCGGTGCCGAGGTATTCCATGCGCTGAAGAAGCTGCTCGCCGCGCGCGACCAGTCCACCGCGGTGGGCGACGAGGGCGGCTTCGCGCCCAATCTGCCCTCGAACGAGGCGGCGCTCGGCCTGATTCTCGAGGCGATCGAGGCGGCCGGCTACCGCCCGGGCCGCGACGTCTACCTGGGCCTCGATGTCGCGAGCTCCGAGTTCTTCAAGGACGGCCGCTATCACCTGGAGTCCGAGGGCCGCTCCTTCAGCGCGGCCGAATTCACCGCGTACCTCGCGGCCCTCGTCGACAAGTACCCGATCATCAGCATCGAAGACGGCATGAGCGAGGCGGACTGGGACGGCTGGGGCGAGCTCAGCCGCGGCCTCGGGTCGCGCATCCAGCTGGTCGGCGATGACGTGTTCGTCACCAACACGAAGATCCTGCGTGAGGCGATCGCGCGCCACATCGCCAACGCGATCCTCATCAAGCCCAACCAGATCGGCACCCTGACGGAGACCCTGGCCGCGATCGCCATGGCCGACGGCGCGGGCTACGCCTCGGTGATCTCGCACCGCTCCGGGGAGACCGAGGACAGCACCATCGCCGACATCGCGGTCGCGAGCGCCGCGACCCAGATCAAGACCGGCTCGCTCTCGCGCGCCGACCGCACGGCGAAGTACAACCAGCTGCTGCGCATCGAGGCCGAGCTCGGCACGGTCGGTTACGCGGGGCGCGAGGCCTTCCCGGTCAAGATCTGAGCTTCACGTCGGACGCGACCGCCCGCCCGCCCGCCGTCCTGAAACGAGGGCAGAAAGACCTTCGCGTCCCGGCGGCGGCCGGCAGAATGTCCGTCCGCGCTGGCGGGCAAGGAGCTCACGTGTCGCAGGATTTCCCCGTGGTATTCGCCCTGTATCCGGGCGTGACGCAGCTGGACTTCACCGGCCCGCTGGAGGTGCTGATGCGCCTGCCGGGCGCGCGCGTCGTGCTCGCCTGCGGCGCGGGCGGGGAGCTCGCCCTGCCGCCCCTCACGCTCACCGGGCTCACCGCGTTGGCGGAAGTGCGCGAGTGCGCGCTGCTGTGTGTGCCGGGGGGCTTCGGCACCGACGAGGCGATGCGCGATGCCGCCTACCTCGCCGCGCTGCGGCGCCTCGCGCGGCAGGCCCGCTACGTCACCTCGGTGTGCACCGGCTCGCTGCTGCTCGGGGCCGCGGGGCTCCTGCACGGCCGGCGCGCCGCCTGTCACTGGGCATTCCGCGAGCTGCTGCCGCACTTCGGCGCCCGGCCCGAGGAGGCACGGGTGGTGCGCGACGGCAACCTGATCACCGGCGGCGGCGTCACCGCGGGCATCGACATGGCACTCGCGGTATTCGCCGAGATCGCCGGGCGCGACGCGGCCGAGGCCGTGCAGCTGGCGCTCGAATACGCGCCCGATCCGCCCTTCGCCAGCGGTCGACCGGAGCTCGCGCGCGCGCCGGTGCTGCAAGCGGTGCGCGAGCGCCTTGCGAGCCGCTGGCCGACACGGCGCGCGGCCGTCGAGCACGCCGTCGCCGCGCTCGCGACGGGGCCGGTCGCCGAGTGAGGCGCTTCGCGCCGGGGACGCCGTCTGTTAGGCTTCCGTGCCCATGAAGTGGCTCGCCGCCGCGCTGGCTGTCGCCGTGCTCCTGCTGCAATACCGTGTCTGGTTCTCGGAAGACGGCGTGCGCGAAGTCGCGCGTCTGAAGCAGGCCGTGGCGCGCCAGCAGGCCGAGAACGGCCAGCTCGCCGAGCGTAACCGCCAGCTGGCGGCCGAGGTTCGCGATCTGAAGACCGGGATGGACGCGCTCGAGGAGCGCGCGCGCAGTGACCTCGGCATGATCGCCCGCAACGAGACCTTCTATCAGGTCGTCCCGGTGCGTCCGCCCCAGCCGGGCTCCGCGCCGACGCGTACCGCCGCGGCACACTAGGCGCGGCTCCCGTGATGCGCTACTGGCTCGTCATGCCCGCCGCGGGCGCCGGGCAGCGCTTCGGCGCCGCCCTCCCCAAGCAGTACGCCGTGCTCGAGGGACGCACCGTCATCGAATGGGCACTCGCCCCCTTCCTCGCCGACGGCCGCTGCCAGGGTGTCGTGGTCGCGCTCGCCGCCGGCGACGCCCACTTCCCGCGCTCCGCGCTGCCCGAGCGCGTGCGCACCACCTCCGGCGGCGCCGCGCGCAGCACGTCCGTGCGCGCCGCGCTTGAACTGCTCGCCGCACGCGCGGCCGGTGAGGACTGGGTGCTGGTACACGACGCCGCGCGCCCCTGCCTGCAGGCCCTCGACCTCGGTCGCCTCCTCGACGCGCTCGCGGACGACCCGGTCGGGGGACTGCTCGCGGCGCGCGTGCACGAGACGCTCAAGCGCGAGACCGGCGACGGCCGGGGGCTCGCCGTGGCGGCCCGCACCGAGGAGCGCGCCGGGCTGTGGCGCGCGCTCACCCCGCAGATGTTTCGCTTCGCCGCCTTGTGCGCGGCGCTGGATGAGGCGCACGCGGCCGGGCGCTTCCCGAGCGATGAGGCGCAGGCGCTCGAGTGGCGCGGGGCGCAGCCGCGCCTCATCGAGGGCAGCGCCGCGAACCTGAAGATCACGACCGCGCAGGACCTGGAGCTCGCCGCGGCGCTGCTGCGCACCCGCCGTGCGCCGGCACCGGGAGAGACGCGATGAGGGTGGGGTCCGGGTTCGACGTGCACGCCTTCGGGCCGGGGGACTTCGTGATGCTGGGGGGCGTCAGGGTCGCCCACCCGCGCGGCCTCGTCGCGCACTCGGACGGCGACGTGCTGCTGCACGCGCTCTGCGACGCACTCCTCGGCGCGGCCGGTCTCGGCGACATCGGCGAGCATTTCTCGGACCGTGATCCGAAGTGGCGCGGCGCCGACAGCGCCGGCTTCGTCACCGCGGTGCTCGCCCTGGTCAAGGCAGGCGGCCTCCACGTCGAGAATGCCGACCTCACGCTGATCGGCGAGGCGCCGAAGATCGCCCCGCACCGCGCGGCGATCCGCGCGCGGATCGCCGCGCTGCTCGGCATCGACGCCCGGCGCGTCAACTTGAAGGCGACGACCACCGAGGGGCTCGGCTTCCTCGGCCGCGGGGAGGGGATCGGCGCGCACGCCGTCGTGCTCCTCGGGGAGCACTGAGGCGCCGTGAGCCCGGGGCTGAGCGTGCGCGAGGCCGCGCTGGATCCGCCGCGTGCCCACGCGCTGCCGCGTATCGCCGCGACGCTGCGCGCGCAGCCCGAGGACTTCGTGGTCGAGGAGGACCTCGGCTTTGCCCCGGCCGGCCACGGCCAGCACCTGCTCGTCAAGGTCAGGAAGCGCAACGCCAATACGCAGTGGGTCGCGCGCGAGCTCGCCCGCGCCGCGGGCTGCCGGCCAACGGAGGTCGGCTACGCGGGGCTCAAGGACCGCCGCGCCGTCGCCCTGCAGTGGTTCTCGCTGCCGCGCGCGGCCGCCGAGCGCACCGTCGCCACGCTCGCGGGCGAGGAGTTTGCGGTGCTCGAGGCGCACGCGCACACGAGGAAGCTCCCGCGCGGGGCACTCGCCGGCAACCGCTTCGCGATCCGCCTGCGGCTGCCGGCGGGCACGGCCGCATCGGCGGCCGCAGCCCTCGCGCCGGTGCTGCAGTTGATCGGCGCGCGCGGGGTGCCGAACTACTTCGGGCTGCAGCGCTTCGGGCGTGGCGGCGCGAACCTCGCCGGCGGCCCGCTGCCGCCCCCGCGGGACCCGGCGCGCGGCTTTCGCCTCTCGGCCGCGCGCAGTCTCATCTTCAACGCGCTCCTCGCCGAGCGCGTCGGCGGCGGCACCTGGCAGGAGCTGGTCGCGGGGGATCTCGCCTGCCTTGAAGGACGCGCCAGTTACTTCGCCGTCGACTGTGTCGATGAGGTGCTCGCCGCGCGCTGCGCGCGCCTGGAAATTCACCCGACCGGTCCGCTCTGGGGCCATGGGGCACCGCAGAGCGGCGCTGCCGTCCAGGCTATCGAGCTCGCCGTCGCGGCGCGCTACGGGAGCGAGCGATCGCTGTGCGAGTCGGCGGGTATGCGCCAGGAGCGGCGCAGTCTGCGGCTCGCGGTGCAGGAGCTGCGCTCTCTCGTCGCGGACGACGCGCTGCTGCTCGAGTTTCGCCTGACCCGCGGTGCCTTCGCGACCGCCGTGCTGCGTGAGCTGCTCGCGGATGCGCCCGAGGAGTCGGACGAATCCTAGGGCGGGGAGAGCAGGACGTAGAGCGCGCCCGTGCCGCCGTCCACGGGACGCGCGGACACGTAGGCGAGCACGGCGCCGGTGCGGCGCAGGACCGCGCTGACCGCCACCTTGAGCACCGGGCCGCGATGGCCCGAGCGCAGGCCCTTGCCGTGGATGATGCGCACGCAGCGCACCTGCTGCTCGAGCGCCTGGATGAGGAACTGGCGCAGGACCTGTTTGGCGTCCGCCGCCGTCAAGCCGTGCAGGTCGATCTCGCGCTCCACCCGGTATTCACCGCGACGCAGCCGGCGCAGGACCGAGAGCTGCACGTGCGGACGACGGAACACGAGCTCGTCACCGCCGGCGATCTGCGGATCCCCGCCGCCTCCCTCGAGACTCTCGCGCAGCACCGCCGCCCGGTCGGCGCGGGCGAAACGGGCACGCGGCCGCGGTCGCGGCGCTGTGGGCGGGGCGGTACGCGAGTTGAGCGGCCGCACCCCGCGCACCGCCTCGCGGAAGAGCTGCGCGTCCGGCTCCCCCTCGTCCCGATCTTTCTCCTCGCTCACGGCCTCCCCCCAGGCGGTGCGGACCCTCATACCTTAACAAGAATGACGGCTTACGCGTCTTATTGCAGCCGCAGGCTGAGGACCGCGTGCCGCACCGGGTCTGCGCCGGCAGTCTCGATGAGCAGCCGGGAATCCGGAATGACGGACACCTCGAAGCGCCCGGTGCGCGGCTCGAAGGTGAGCTCGCCGGTCGCGCCGTCGTGCGCGATGACGACGGGGCGGCTCGGCGCGTAGCCGAAGAGTCGCACCGTGCGCTCCTCGTTCGCAAAGCTGACCGTCACCGTGAGCTCCCCGGGGGCGTCCGTGAGCGAGCTGAGCCGCGCGCGTCCGTCCGGCACGAACTTTTCGGCGTCCCCGAGCAGCGCCAGTCCCGCGCGCGTGACGGGCATCAGCACCAGGTGCAGGAGCCGCTCCGGGGGGAGCTCGAAGGCGAGCGGGGTGTCGGGCTTCACGCGCATCGCCGTGCCGTCGCGGGCGTCGTAGAGGTAGGCGTCGCCGCCGATGCCGAACTGCCCGGGGGTGAAGCGGGCGAGCGTGCCGTGCCGATCGCGCGCGTAGGCGATGAGGTGCACGCTGCGCAGCCCCGCGTGCTCGACGTAGGTTGCGGCGATCATCGCGGTGGGCTCGCGGCGGGCGTCGGCGGCATACGTGGCGTCGCTCGGTACGAGCGGCGCGTCGGGCTTGACGAGCACGCCGTCCGCGCGCACGGCGAGCGCGAGATTCTCCCGGTCCTCGCTGCCGATGCGGTCGCCGATGCCGACGGGCCCGGCGGAGAGCGTGGCGATGAGCAGATTGTCGGCCTCGGTGCTCATCAGCACGTCGCTGAAGGGCCAGATCCGCAGTGCGCTCGCGAGGCGCGAGGTGTAGAGGAACCAGTCCCAGCGCGAGCGCTCGAAGCGATCGGGGCTCACGCGGATCGTCGTCAGGTTCGGATAGCTCACGCCCTGCAGGAAGTGTCTCGGCAGTGCCATGCAGTACTGCAGCGTCAGGCCGCGCGCCTGCGCCGCCTGCGCCATCTGGTCCATGAACGCCTCCCCGGCGGCCGGGTCGGTGCCGAGCTCGGGCGAGTGGCGGTAGAGCACGCTCAGCCAGTCCTGCTCATAGGTGACGACGCCCGCCTCGCTGAGGTAGTCCATGACGTGCGCCCACCAGCCCGGATCGAGGGCCGCGACGCCCGAGATGCGGTAGCCCTCGTGGTAAGGGCTCGCCGGATCGATCCAGCGGTTGTGGGTGATGAGGGGCAAGTCGATCCGGCGCTGAAACCCGGCGAGCCCTTCGGGCAGCACGCCCGGGTGCGCCTCGTAGCGCAGCAGTCCCCCGTAGCGGTTCCACTCAGCCGCCGGCAGCGCGGGGTTCTTCGCGCCGCCTCGCCCCCCTTGCGGGTCGGTGAAGCTCTTGTAGTACCACCAGCTGTCCAGCTGCAGATAGCGCACCGGCACGTCGCGCGCGCGCAGGTGCTGCACCAGCGCCGCGAGCGTCCCGGCGTAGCCGAGGCCGGGGTCGTAGTTGTAGTAGTAAAAAGCGCCGTTGTCGGTCCAGTAGCCGAGGTAGCGCAGCGCGGCGTCCGCACCCGCGGCGGGGCGTTCCGCCGGTGCCACGAGGCGTACGAGCGAGGCGCCCCAGGTATCCCACGCCGCGTTGATGCCGGACGCGAAGGCGACCAGCGTCGCCTGGGAGAACTGCGCCGGCAGGCGCGAGACCTCGCGTCGCAGGCCGCTGCTGAGATGGCCGCGGTCTGTGAAGAGGCTCGCGCTCATGAAGTGGCTCGCGGGCGAGATGACCGCCGCGCGCCCCCGTGCGTCGAACAGCAGCCAGGGAGTGGCGGTCTCCTCGAGCGCGAACACCGGCGGCGCGAACTCACGGTCGGCGTAGCTGAAGTGCTCGAGGTGCGCGGGGACCTCGACGAAGTCGGGGAAGCGCAGCCGGGGCTCGTTCGCCGTCGCGCTCGTGGTGGTGACGCTCAGCAGCACCACACGGCTGTCGAGGTAGGTGCGGATGGCGCCGAGCAGGAGAGCCGGGGCGCGCCAGCGAAACCTGAGCTCGCGGTAGGCGCCGAGCTCGTCGCGGCCCTCGTCCGTCGTCACGTCCTCGGGGGCGCGCGCGAGTCTCCCGGCAAACACCCAGCCGAGTGCCGCGTCCGCGATCTCGTAACGACCGGTGTCCTTCTCGAGCGTCGCGCTCACGCCCGGGGCGCCGCGTACCGTCGAGCGCTCGCCGGCGAGGAGCGGCGTGCTCAAGAGGAGCGCGAATGCGGCCGCCGCGGCACGTCGTGAAGGGCTCGGGCGGCGCGCGGGAAGGGCGGGGGCCGCGGCGCGCGACGCGCACCGCTCGCGTGTGGTGGCGAGCGCAACTGGCCGAGGCTTCATTGTATTGGCTGCTCGGAGATCCAGTATAGTCTCGCGCACGCTCCGCTTACTCCCTCCCAAGCGCACGTGAAGATCCTGGTCAGCAACGACGACGGCTATCGCGCCGAGGGCATCCGCCGTCTGCGTGCCGCGCTCGCGACGCTCGGCGACGTGACCGTCATGGCTCCGGATCGCAACAAGAGCGGCGCGAGCAACTCGCTGACGCTCGATGTGCCGCTGCGCGTGTTCGAGGCGGAGCCTGGCGTGTACTTTGTCCCCGGAACACCGACCGACTGCGTGCACCTGGCCATCTCAGGCTTCTTCGACTTCGAGTACGACTTGGTGGTCTCGGGCGTGAACGACGGCCCGAATCTCGGCGACGACGTGCTCTATTCCGGCACGGTCGCGGCCGCCGTCGAGGGCCGCTTCCTCGGCCTGCCGACGCTCGCCGTGTCGCTGTGCACCGGCAGCGCCGGCGGCGGGCACTTCGCCACCGGCGCCGAGGTGGCGCGGACCTTGGTCGCGCAGCTGCTGAAGAAGTCCCTGCAGCGCTCATTGATCCTCAACGTGAACGTCCCGGACGTACCGCTCGCGCAGCTGCGCGGCTTTCGCGCGAGTCGCCTGGGATACCGCCATCGCTCCGCGCCGGTGATGCGCGCACAGGACCCGCGCGGGCGCCCGGTGTACTGGGTCGGGCCCGCCGGCCCGGAGCAGGACGCAGGTCCCGGGACCGACTTCGATACCGTCGCGCAGGGCTACGTGTCGGTGACGCCGCTGCAGGTGGATCTCACGCGCCACGCGGCGCTGCCCGAGCTCGCCGCCTGGCTGGAAGGCGTCGATGGCTGACACGCGCCTCGCCGGCATCGGCATGACCTCGGCGCGCACCCGCGATCGCCTGGTGCAGCGCCTGCGCGAGCAGGGGATCGCGAACCTCGCGGTGCTCGAGCGCATCCGCAACGTGCCGCGGCACATCTTCGTCGACGAGGCCCTCGGCAGCCGCGCCTACGAGGACACGGCGCTGCCGATCGGCTTCGGCCAGACGATCTCCCAGCCCTTCATCGTCGCGCGCATGACTGAGTCGGTCCTCGAGGGCGAGAGCCTCGCCAACGTGCTCGAGGTCGGAACCGGTTGCGGCTACCAGACCGCCGTGCTCGCCCCGCTCGTCACCCATCTCAACACCATCGAGCGCATCGAGCCGCTGCTCGCGCGCGCGCGCGAACGGCTCAAGGAACTCGGCATCCGCAATGTGCGCTTCCGTCACGGCGACGGCGCACTCGGCTGGAAGTCGCACGCACCGTTCGACGCGATCCTGGTAGCCGCCGCTCCCCTGACGGTTCCCGACGCGCTCATCAAGCAGCTCAAGGTCGGCGGCCGGCTCGTGGTGCCCATAGGCCCCGAGGGCGAGCAGGAGCTCGTGCGCTTCACGCGCCGCGAGCAGCGCGTCGAGCGCGAGTCGCTCGGGCCCGTGGCGTTCGTGCCGCTGCTGGGCGGGACGGCCTAGGATTCCCGCGGAAATCGAGGCATTTGGCGCAATTCTAACTTAGATGTTACGTCGCTTATAAAGCATAACGCCCTGATAAATATCGCTAAATAGCTTGTAAGAAAATCCACGATTTCGGGCGCCAGTGAAAAAATACGGGAAAATCAAGGCTTCCGCAGGTGGCCGCGGCGACCCGAGGAGGGGGCCGGGGAGTCAAAAAAAGTCTGTGTAGGAAGGAGCTTGCGTGGTCTTCTACGACCCGTTTAACATGCGTCCCCTGTCTCTTAACGACGACAACTCTGGGGGAGGGTGACCGGCAGAAGACACAAGGAGGAGGGAGTCGCAACAAGAGCAAAAAGATTTCCAAGAAGAAGAAAAACAGTGCAATTGTTCGAGTCTGTCAGCTTCGAATGATTGTTTTGGTTGGTTGACCCTCACCCTTGTGTCTTCTGCCGATCGTCCTCCCGCCCTCCGGGGCTAGCGCAGAAACAGCGCCGCGGCGACACGCCGCTCCTCCTGCAGCAGTACGTTGAAGGTGCGGCACGCCGCGCCGAGCTGCATGCTCTCAAGTCCCACGCCCCGCTCCGCGAACGCCGCGCGCACCGCGGCGGAGGGGAAGCGCTGCAGAGCGCCGGTTCCCAGCAGCACCAGTTCCGGTGCGAGCGCGAAGATCGCCTCGAGGTGCGCAACGCCCAGCTGCGCGAAGGCCTGTGGCTCCCAGTCGGCGATGAGCCGGTCGGCCGTCACGATGCAGCTGCGCGTGAGGCGCTGCTCGCCGATCCGGATCTCACTCTCGGAGTAGCCGCGGATGAGGTGAGCGGCCGAGTTCGGTTCCAGCGTGAATTTCACTGGCGCTACGATAGCGCCCGTGCACGACCTCGTCATCGTGATCGCCGACCTGTACCTGCCGCCCGCGATGCAGGCGGCACGCGACGCGGCCGTGCTCGGCGGCCTGCCCGGCGTCGAGTCTCTCGGCCGCTACGGCGCGCGCCAGCGGCTCGCCTCCGGCTGGTGCGACTGGCTGGCCGGCTGGCTCGGCCGCGCGGACCTCATCGGCGCCGCCCCGGCGCGGCTCGCGGCCGCGGCGGCCCAGGCGCAGCCCCAGGCCGCGGACACCCTCTGGGTCGCCACTCCGGTACACCTGTCCGCGGGGCTGACGCGCGTGCACCTGGAGCATCAGGGTCTCTTGCACCTGAACGACGAGGAGCTCGCGCAACTGGCGCGCGAGTTCAACGCCGCCTTCGCCGGCTCCGCGTTCGTGCTCGCTCCCGCGGCGTGCCGCGAGCTGCTGCTGAGCGCGCCGGAGAGCTCGGACCTCTCGGCGGTCGAGCCCGCGCGGCGTGCGGGTACGGCGCTTACCCACGCCGCCCCGCAGGGGGCGCAGGGCGCGCAACTGCGTCGCCTCGCGGCCGAGATAGAGATGTGGCTGCATAATGGGGCCCTCAATGCGCAGCGCACCGCTCGCGGTGCATTGCCGGTGACCACGCTGTGGCTGTGGGGTGCCCAGGGAACCCCGGGCCCGTTTGCGGAGCGCCCGGGACGGCCGGCCGCCGCCTTTGGCTGCGACGCGCGCCTCGCGGGGCTCATGGCACTCGGGGGCAGCGGGACGCAGGACCTGCCCGCGCTGCTCGTCCCGGTGCTCGAGTGCGACGCCGAGCGGGCTCTGGTCGTGCTGCATGTGGGGAGCGAGTTGCAGGAGAACAATGCGACGACACTGGCGGAGGCCCTGCTCGAGCTCGACGCGCGCTACGTGGTGCCGGCGCTCGCGGCGCTCGCTGCCGGGCGGCTGCGCACGGTGACGCTGGTCGCGAACGATCGCGCGCTCACGGCCGGGCGTCTGAGCCGCCTGCGCCTGTGGCGGCGCGCCCGCTTCGGGCTCGAGGGCCTGACGTGAGCGTGCGCATCGTGCGCCGCGCCGCCCCCGAGGCCACAGGGTTCGGCCGCGCGCTGCACCCGGTCCTCTCGCGCGTGTACGCCGCGCGCGGCCTGCACTCTGCGAGTGAGGTGGACACCGCACTCGAGCGGCTCCTGCCGGTCGGCACGCTCGAGGGCGTCGCGGCGGCGGTCGAGCTGCTGCTGCGGCATCGCGCCGGCCGGGTGCAGGTGATCGGCGACTTTGACGCCGACGGGGCGACCAGCAGCGCGCTCGTCGTGCGCGCGCTGCGCGGCATGGGCTTCGCCGCCGTGGATTTCCTGGTGCCGAACCGCTTCCGCTTCGGCTACGGCCTGACGCCCGAAATCGTCTGCCTCGCACACGAGCGCGCGCCGACGCTCCTCATCACCGTCGACAATGGCGTCTCGAGCAGCGCCGGCGTCGCGCGCGCCCGCGCCCTCGGTATGGACGTGCTGATCACGGACCATCACCTGCCGGCAGCGGCGCTCCCCGACGCGAACGTCATCGTCAATCCCAACCTCGCCGGCAGCCGCTTCGGCAGCCGCGCGCTCGCGGGAGTCGGGGTCGCGTTCTACGTCATGGCGGCGTTGCGGCGGGCGCTGGATGAGGCCGGGCTGACACCGCCCGGCTGCCCGCCCCTGGCCGCGCTGCTTGACCTGGTGGCGCTCGGCACGGTGGCCGACGTCGTGCCCCTCGACGCCAATAACCGCGTGCTGGTCGCCCAGGGCCTCAGGCGCATCGCCGCCGGCCGCTGTGTGCCCGGTATCCGTGCGCTGCTCGAGCTCGCGCAACGGCCGCTCGTGGGCCTCACGGCCGCCGACCTCGCCTTCGGCGTCGCGCCGCGCCTGAACGCCGCCGGGCGACTCGATGACATGTCGATCGGCATCCAGTGCCTGCTCGAGGAGGACGCGGCGGGCGCGCGGGCCCTGGCGGCGCGCCTTGATCAGCTGAACGAGGAGCGACGCGCCATCGAGGGCAAGATGCAGCAGGAAGCACTGGCGGCGGTGCGTGTGCTGGCTGACCCGGCCGCCCGCCTGACGCGCAGCGGCGTCGTGCTCTTTGACCCGAGCTGGCACCAGGGGGTGGTCGGTCTCGTCGCGAGCCGCGTCAAGGAGCGGCTGCGTCGCCCGGTGATCGCATTCGCGCCGGGCGAGGACGGCACGCTGCGCGGTTCGGCGCGCTCGGTCGCCGGCATTCACGTGCGCGACGTGCTCGATGCCATCGCCACGCGCGAGCCGGATCTGCTCAGCCGCTTCGGCGGGCACGCCATGGCCGCGGGGCTGACCCTCGAGCACGGGCTGCTCGATCGCTTCGCGCGCGCCTTCGACGAGGAGGTGGCCCGCTGGGCGGCGCACGCGCCGGCGGCGGACGCGGTCGAGACCGACGGTGAGCTCAGTGCCGAGGAGATCGCACTCGAGACGGCGCAGGCGCTGCGCGCGGGCGGCCCGTGGGGACAAGCCTTCCCCGAGCCGAGCTTCGACGGACTGTTCAGCGTGCGCAGCGCACGCCTCATCGGCGAGCGGCACGTGAAGATGTGGGTCGAGGTGCCGCGCGGCGGCCGCGCCTTCGACGCAATCGCCTTCAACCACGTGGAGGAGGGCGCACAGTTCGTAGCGCCCTCGGGGCTGGCGCACCTCGTGTACCGCCTCGAGGTGAATGAGTACCAGGGCGAGCGGCGTCTGCAGCTCCTCGTCGATCACCTCTTGCCCGCGGCTCGCTAAAGGCGCGCCGCCGGTGATAGCATCCGTGCGCTCCGCGGGCAGCCGCGCGCGGCAGCAAACCCGCGTAACGACGACCGGAATGCCTATGGAAGTCAATCTGCTCAAGCGACAGCTCAAAGACCTCGGGGAGCGCATCGCCGCCCTCAGGGGGTTTCTTTGAGTACGACCGCAAGCAGGAGCGCCTCGAGGAAGTCGTTCGCGAGCTGGAGGATCCCAACGTGTGGTCCAACCCCGCGCGGGCGCAGGAGCTCGGGCGCGAACGCGCCCGCCTGAGCGCCGACGTCGGCGAGATCGACCGCACCGGCAAGGGCATAGGCGACGCGACCGAGCTGCTCGAGCTGGCCGAGGCCGAGAACGACGAGGCGGCCGCGCGCGACATCGAGCGCGACGCGCAGCGCCTCGAGGAGGGCGTGCGGCACCTGGAGCTGCGGCGCATGTTCCGCGGCGAGATGGACGCCCACAACGCCTTCCTCGACATCCAGGCCGGCGCCGGCGGCACCGAGGCGCAGGACTGGGCGCAGATGCTCCTGCGCATGTACCTGCGCTGGGGAGCGGCGCGTGGTTTCAGCTGCGAGGTGATCGACTCGAATCCCGGCGAGGTGGCCGGCATCAAGAGCGCGACCGTCGAGGTGAAGGGCGAGTACGCCTACGGCTGGCTGCGCACCGAGACCGGCGTGCACCGCCTGGTGCGCAAGTCCCCGTTCGACTCCGGCAACCGCCGCCACACCTCCTTCGCCTCGGTGTTCGTCTCCCCGGAGGTCGACGATGACATCGAGATCGAGATCAATCCGGCCGATCTGAAGGTGGACGTGTACCGCTCCTCCGGCGCCGGCGGCCAGCACGTCAACAAGACCGAGTCGGCGGTGCGCATCACGCACCTGCCGAGCGGCATCGTGGTCGCCTGTCAGAACGAGCGCAGCCAGCACAAGAACCGCTCGACCGCGATGAAGATGCTCAAGGCCAAGCTCTACGAGCTCGAGGTCAACAAGCGCAACGCGGCCGCCAAGGTCCTCGAGGACTCCAAGTCCGACGTGAGCTGGGGCAACCAGATCCGCTCCTACGTCCTCGACCAGTCGCGTATCAAGGACCTGCGCACCGGGGTGGAAGTGGGCAACACGGGTGCCGTACTCGACGGCGCGCTCGATCAATTCATGGAGGCGTCGCTGAAGGCGGGCGTCTAGAGCGATGGCAGACGACAACAAGGGCGAGGGCCACACCGGCAACGAGGGCGGCGATGAGAACAAGCTGATCGCCGAGCGGCGCGCCAAGCTCGCGGCGCTGCGCCAGCAGGGCGGCGCGCCCTTCCCCAACGATTTCCGGCGCGACATTCTTGCCGCGCAGCTGCACGACGCCTTCGGGGCACGCACGGACGAGTGGTTCAGCGCGAACCCGACGCGCGTGCGCGTCGGCGGCCGGCTGCTCTTCAAGCGGGTGATGGGCAAGGCGAGCTTCGCCAAGATCGCCGATCGCACCGGGCAGATTCAGCTGTATCTGCAGCAGGACACCCTGCGCGAGAGCTACGAGGCCTTCAAGGGCTGGGACGTCGGCGACATCATCGGCGCGAGTGGGTTACTGTTTCGCACCAAGACCGGGGAGCTGTCGGTGCGGGCGGAGGCGCTGCGCCTGCTGGTGAAGTCACTGCGCCCGCTGCCGGACAAGTGGCACGGGCTCGCCGACACCGAGACCCGCTACCGGCAGCGCTACGTCGACCTGATCGTCAGTGAGCCGAGCCGCAACGTCTTCAAGACGCGCACGCGCGTCGTGCGCTACCTGCGCGACTTCCTCGACGCGCTCGACTTCCTCGAGGTCGAGACGCCGATGATGCAGCCGATTCCGGGCGGGGCGACCGCGCGCCCGTTTCGCACGCATCACAACGCCCTCGACCTCGACATGTACCTGCGCATCGCCCCGGAGCTGTACCTGAAGCGCCTGATCGTCGGCGGGCTGGAGCGCGTCTACGAGATCAACCGCAACTTCAGGAACGAGGGTCTCTCGACCCAGCACAACCCCGAATTCACGATGCTCGAGCTGTACCTCGCGTACGCCGACTACCGGGACCTCATGGATTGGATCGAGAAGGCGATCCGCGGCCTCGCCGACACGCTCAACGGCACGCAGCAGCTCACCTACCAGGGACGCGGCTACGATCTGGCCAAACCCTTCCGCCGGCTCACGGTTGAGCAGGCGATCATCGAGCACAACCCGGGGATCGATCCGCTCTCACTGCGCGACCTCACCTACCTGCGCAAGCGCTGCGAGCAGCTCGGCATCAAGGTGCAGCCTCAGGACGGACCCGGGAAGCTGCAGGCGGAGCTGTTCGAGAAGAGCGCCGAGAGCGAACTGCTCGATCCGACGTTCGTGTACGCCTACCCCGCCGAAGTCTCGCCGCTCTCGCGGCCGAACGACGCGGACCCCTTCGTCACCGACCGCTTCGAGTTCTTTCTCGCCGGTCGCGAGCTCGCCAACGGCTTCTCCGAGCTGAATGATCCCGAGGAGCAGGCGGCGCGCTTCCGGGCCCAGGTGGCCCGCAAGGAGAAGGGCGACGAGGAGGCGATGTTCTACGACGCCGACTACGTGCGGGCGCTCGAGTACGGGATGCCGCCCACCGCCGGCCTGGGCGTCGGCATCGATCGCCTCGTGATGTTCTTCACCGATTCGCCCTCGATCCGCGACGTCATCCTCTTCCCGCACATGCGGCCGGAGAGCGAGTAGAGCGGTCCCGGCCGCGCGTGCGGGCGCGCCACTCGTATGCGATTGTCACCGCGCGCCGTTTGTTGCGATGGTCGTCGCCGCAAGACTTCATCACGAATCTTCAGCAGCACCGCGCGCGTGCTCGCTTATCGTCAGCGCACCGATGCGGGACGTGACACGAGCGGGTCCGTGCTTCTCCCTCGGATCGCGCGACACGCTGGACGGACGCACGGCGCCCACGCTTTCGGGCGTGGGTTCCATGACCGCGGCCTGGCGCCCGGGCGTGTCCGGACTCTACGACTCTCGAGGCACCGCACGTTCACGCAGGACGACCAGGACCGGGACGTGGTGACGCTCGGCGTCGCCCGTCTCTGGGGTGAGTAGCGCGCTATGCGGGGAGCGTGTAGGGCAGCGGGAGCTCGCGTACCGTAAGCGGCGCCACAGCGCGCCCGGCGGCGGCCTCGGCCGACTCACCCCCGAGTGTGGTCACGGCGAGAAACTCGCTCTCGCCGTCCGCGACTTCGACCGCGGCGACCACCCTGGCGGTGCGCCCGTCGCCGAGCTCGAGCGTGCTGCCCGGGGCGGGCGGGGCGGTGTGCGCGGCGAAGCGCTGCAGGCGCCGCTTGACGCGCCCCCGGTAGTGGGCGCGCGCGATGACCTCCTGGCCGGTGTAGCAGCCCTTGTCGAAGGCGATCGCGCCGAGCACGTCCAGGTTCAGCATCTGCGCGACGAACTCCTCGCTGGTCGCGGCGTACACCTGCGGCTCACCGTCCGCGACGGCCCGTCGCTGCCACTCCGTGGCCGCGCCGGTCGGCAGGGCGGCGAGCGCCGCCGGCAGCGGCCCCGCGGGTGAGAGCGCGAGCCAGCGCGCGCTCGTGACCGCGACGCGCGTCACCCAGCCCGCCCCGAGCGGCGCGCTCGCCTGCAGCTCCTGCGGCAGGGAGTGCCCGCTCGCCGGCGGCGGCGCGTCCGGCCCGAGGAGCCCGTGTAACTGCCAGGCGGCGGAGTCGTCGCTGAGTTTCACCTTGGCGCGCAGCACGAACTTCGTCAGGCGCTGCACGACCGTGGCGGCGAGCTCGCGCGGCAGCACGAGCGCCACGTCATCCGCGCCGAGCCTGAGGAGGCGCAGCAGCGCGATGACTCGCCCCTGCGGGTTGTGGTAGCCGGCGAGGGGCGAGTGCTCCTGCGACAATCGCGCCAGGTCGCACGACAGCTGTCCCTGCAGAAAGCTCGATGCGTCGACGCCGCGCACGCGCACGACGCCCAGCTCGGCAAGGCAAATCAGACTCAGTCCGGCGCTCATTAGTTGACCGTTGTTTTGCTTGGCTTTCCGTGGCCGCAGTTTGCGAATTCTGGCAGACTAAATGGGTATGTCGACGCCCGATCCCAAGAGTGCGCACGCACCGCCCCCTCTAGAACCTGCCGAAGCACACGCCGCCGCCGGGAGCGTGCCCAAGCCCGCCCCGCGCGAGATTGGGGGACCTTCAGGCCCCGAGCCCACGCGCTACGGCGACTGGGAGAGGAACGGCCGCTGCATCGACTTCTGAGTCTATGGCGCCGCGGCCGCTCTCGCCTTACCTCACGGTGTACAAGTTCAAGTACACCCTGACGACTTCCATCCTCAACCGCTTTACCGGCGTCGGCCTGTCGCTGGCGCTGCTCCTGCTCGTGTACTGGCTGATGGCGGTCGCGAGCGGCGCGGCCGCCCAGGCGCGTGCCGCGCACGTCTTCGCCCACCCCCTCGTGAGGCTCCTCGGCGCCGCGTTCGTCGCGGCCTACTGCTATCACCTGGTCGCGGGCATCCGCCACCTCATCTGGGACACCGGCCGCGCGCTCGAGCGGCGCCAGTCCCAGCGCAGCGCCTGGGTGGTGGTGTGCGTGAGCGTCGCCCTCGCGCTCCTCATCGGCTATCTCGCCTGGCGTGGCGGCGCGTACGTGCCATGAGTCTCGCCAACCCCCTGCGGCGGGTGCTCGGCACCGGTTCGGCAAAGAGTGGCGTCGAGCACTGGTGGCTGCAGCGCCTCACCTCCATCGCCCTCGTGCCCTTGAGCGTGTGGTTCGTCGTGTCGCTGCTGGCGCTGCCCTCGTTCGAGCACGCCACGGTGATCGCCTGGATGGGGCAGAGCTGGACGGCGCTGCTGCTCATCCTGCTGGTGCTGGTCGGGGCCTGGCACTCCCAGCTCGGCGTGCGGGTCATCGTCGAGGACTACGTGCACCACCCGGGGGCCAAGACCCTGACGCTGGTGCTGCTCGGGTTCGTGCACGTGCTCGTCGCCGCCGCCGGCGTGTTCGCCGTGCTCAAGGTGGCCTTCGGCGGTACCGCGTGAGCGCCCCGGTTTTCATCGACCACAGCTACGACGTCATCGTCATCGGTGCGGGCGGGGCGGGCCTGCGCGCGACGCTCGGTCTTGCCGCGAGCGGGCTGTCGACCGCGTGCATCAGCAAGCTCTTCCCGACGCGCAGCCATACGGTCGCCGCCCAGGGTGGTATCAGCGCCGCCCTCGGCAACATGGGCGAGGACGACTGGCGATGGCACATGTACGACACCGTCAAGGGGTCTGACTGGCTCGGGGACCAGGATGCGATCGAGCTCATGTGCCGGGAAGCCCCCGCGGCGGTCATCGAGCTCGAGCACTTCGGCGTACCGTTCTCGCGTACGGACGCGGGCCTCATCTACCAGCGCCCCTTCGGTGGCATGACCACCCACTACGGCAAGGGGATCGCCCAGCGCACCTGCGCCGCCGCCGACCGCACCGGGCATGCGATGCTGCACACGCTCTATCAGCAGTCGGTGAAGCACGAGGCCACTTTCTTCATCGAGTACTTCGCGATCGACCTGATCATGGAGGACGGGCAGTGCCGCGGCGTCGTGGCGCTCGATCTCGCCGAGGGCACCCTGCACCGCTTCCGCGCCCACATGACGATCCTCGCCACGGGCGGCTACGGGCGCTGCTACTTCACCTGCACCTCGGCGCACTCCTGCACCGGGGATGGCAATGCCATGGTGCTGCGCGCGGGTTTGCCGCTGCAGGACATGGAGTTCGTGCAGTTTCACCCGACCGGAATCTACGGCGCGGGCTGTCTCATCACGGAGGGGGCGCGCGGGGAGGGCGGCTATCTCACCAACTCGCGCGGCGAGCGCTTCATGGAGCGCTACGCGCCGAACGCCAAGGACCTCGCCTCGCGCGACGTCGTCAGCCGCGCGATGACGGTCGAGATCCGCGAGGGCCGCGGCGTCGGCCCCGAGCACGACTATATCGAGCTGCACCTGGAGCATCTGGGACCGGCGGTGATTCACGAGCGGCTGCCGGGAATTGCCGAGACGGCGCGCATCTTCGCCGGCGTCGACGTGACGCGTGAGCCGATCCCGGTGCAGCCGACCGTGCACTACAACATGGGCGGCATCCCCTGCAATTATCACGGCGAGGTGCTGCAGATGCGCGATGGCGACCCGGAGGCGATCGTCCCGGGCCTCATGGCGATCGGGGAGGCGGCGTGCGTGTCAGTGCACGGGGCCAACCGGCTCGGCAGCAACTCGCTCCTCGACCTGGTGGTCTTCGGGCGTGAGGCGGCGCGGCGCTGCGCCGAGACCATCAAGCCCGGCGAGCGCCACAAAGCGTTCGCGAAAGAGGCGGGCGCAGAGCCCGTGGCGCGCCTGGAGCGGCTGCGCAACGCCAACGGCAGCCGCCCGACCGCGGCCATCCGCGTCGAGATGCAGAAGATCATGCAGATCGACGCGGCGGTGTTCCGCACCGGAGAGACCCTCGCCCAGGGGATCGAGAAGCTCGGCGCGACCTTTGCGTCCTTCGCGGACGTGCGCGTGAGTGACCGCTCGCTCATCTGGAACTCGGACCTGATCGAGACCCTCGAGCTGGAGAACCTGCTGCTGCAGGCGACCGCCACCATCCATTCCGCGGCGAATCGCACCGAAAGCCGCGGCGCGCACGCGCGCGAGGACTTCCCGCAGCGCGACGATGAGCACTGGCTCAAGCACACCCTCGTGTGGGTCGAGGGGCCGAAGCGCGCGCGCTTCGCCTACCGTCCCGTGCACCTGAACACGCTCACCCGCGACGTCGAGACGATCCCGCCGAAGGCGCGCACCTATTAAAGGACCGTGATGGCCGAATTCCTGCTGCCCGCCAACTCGCGCGTCACCCGGGGGATCACCCACCCGGCACCGCCGGGCGCTCGCGACCTGCGCACCGTGCGCATCTACCGCTTCGACCCCGACAGCGGGGCGAACCCGCGCCTCGACACGTTCTCTCTGGACAGCAAGAGCTGCGGGCCGATGGTGCTGGACGCCCTGATCCAGCTCAAGGCGGTGAGTGACTCGACGCTCACCTTCCGCCGCTCCTGCCGTGAGGGCATCTGCGGTTCCTGCGCCATGAACATCAACGGGGTCAACCGCCTCGCCTGCACGACCGCGATGACCGACCTGACCGGTGACATCCGCATCTATCCGCTGCCACACCTGCCGGTCATAAAGGACCTGGTCCCGGATCTGACCAACTTCTACGCTCAGTACGCGGCGGTGAAGCCCTGGCTGCACAGCCGCACGCCCGCGCCCCCGGACCACGAGCGGCTGCAGAGCAAGGCAGACCAGGAGAAGATCGACCGGCCGGCCGCATGCATCCTGTGCGCCTGCTGCTCGACGGCCTGCCCCAGCTACTGGTGGAACAGCGAGCGCTTCCTGGGACCGGCGGCGCTGCTCGCCGCCTACCGTTGGATCATCGACAGTCGCGACGAGGCGACCGGCGAGCGGCTCGATGAGCTCGAGGACCCATTCCGGCTGTACCGCTGCCACACGATCATGAACTGCACGGACGCCTGTCCGAAGGACCTGAACCCGGCCAAGGCGATCGCCGAGATCAAGAAGATGATGCTGGAGCGGCGGGTCTGAGCCCGCGGGCGGGCGGGAGCGGGGAGAGCCGGGCGGACCCGGGCGTTGCGCTTGACCCACAGCTGCGCCGGCTGCTGTGGCACTGCCGCCGGGGCATGAAGGAGCTCGACCTGCTGTTCGAGCGTTTCGTGCGCGCGACGCCGCTCACTGACGAGGACCGGCGCCTGCTCGAGGCGCTTCTCACGCGACCCGACCCGCTGCTCGCGGCGTACTTCCTCGCCGGGGAGGCCCCCGAGGACCCGGAGTTGGCGCGCTTGGTCGCCCGGATCCGGACTTATGTCGCCTGAGGAAGGCAGTGGCGGTATTCTCGCCTCACACCCCCCTCAGGCCCTTACGATGCTGAACTTTCACGAGAGGTTACAGTCTACCCAGCTCACGGCGCGGCGGCCTTCTGTTAGGGAGTAGGGGGCGCGCATGAGCGCCGATGCAAGTGATCTGAGTCTCGTTCGCCGCGTGCAGCGCGGAGACAAGGGGGCGTTTGATGCGCTGGTGCTCAAGTACCAGCACAAACTCGTTAAGCTGGTTATGCGCTACGTGCGCAACCCGGCCGAGGCTGAGGACATTGCCCAGGAAGCGTTCATCAAGGCCTACCGAGCCCTGCCACAGTTTCGCGGCGACAGCGCCTTCTACACCTGGCTTTACCGAATCGCGATCAATACCGCAAAGAATGCCGTCGTGTCCCGAGACCGCAGCCCGATCGAGTACGACCTCGACCGCAACAGCAACGACGAGTCCTACGAGATGCAAGGTCGCATGAAGGATGCCGAGACCCCCGAGGGTTTGGTCCTGACCGACGAGATCCGCTCGACGGTCAACGCCGCGATCGATGCCCTGCCTGAAGACCTGCGTACCGCGATCGTCCTACGCGAGCTCGAGGGTCTGTCTTACGAAGAGATTGCCGCCGCCATGGATTGCCCGGTCGGTACCGTGCGCTCGCGCATCTTCCGCGCGCGCGAGGCGATCGACCGGCGTCTGCGGGAAGTATTTGAAGGTGGCCTTGGCCGTGCTGAGGAGCTCGGATGAGCGAGGAACTCGATAGCCAGCTGTCCGCGATGTTCGATGACGAGCTGCCGACCGCCGAGTGCGAGCTGCTCGCGCGCCGCCTGTCGCGCGACGAGCTGCTCAAGGCGCGCTGGGGTCGCTACGCGGTGATCGGTGCCGCGATTCGCGCCGAGCGTGGCGTGCGCCTGAACGCGCCGCTCGCCGGCCGGGTGAACGCGGTGTTGCGCGCCGAGCCGGACCTGGCCTCGCCGGCCACCGCACAGCACCCGCAACGCGGTTCCCTGCGCTGGTGGCAGCCGGTCGCCGGCGCGGCGGTCGCGGCGGGAGTCGCCGCGGTCTCGGTGTTGTGGTTGCGCGCCCAGGCACCCCTGGTGCCGTCGCCGCTTTCGGCGCAGGCGCAGCCGCCAGCCGCGGCGCTCAGCACGGTGGCGAACGTCGGCGCCGCGAACACCGTGCCGGGAGCCGATACCAGTTATGTCGTGCCGCCGACGCCGGCGGTGCGGCCGAAGGTCGTGCCGAGCATCGAGCTCGCCAACTACGTGGTCGCGCACAGCGTGTTCTCCTCGCCGGTCGCGCGCAGTACGCTTCTGTCGTCCTTCATGACCAGCGAGCCGGTGCCGAGCGAGGACGTGCGCGAAGATGTCAAGAGCAATGCGCAGTAGGCCGGGACTGCTCGTGGCGGCGATCGGCTGCCTGGGAGCCGGCGCC
>DATBBQ010000107.1:0-50460 GCA_036270915.1 Steroidobacteraceae bacterium | reverse complement strand
CCGCGACGCCGCTGGCCAGCTGCGTGGCGCGGAAACGGATCAACTGCTCGGCGAGCGCGTTCCCGGCGCGCAGCTGCTCGGCGGAACGCGCCTCGACCGTGCGCCGCGTGCTCGCCAGCACTGCGGCCAGCGTCACAGTTTGCGTGACTATGACCAGGCCGATGAGCAACACGAGAAGTCGTTTGCGGAAACTGCGCATGAAAAACGCTCGAATATGTTGACAGCCATCGTAAGAGCCCGAGCGTGCACACCGCGAGGAGTGAAGTGCGGGAATGAGACCTCCGGCACGTACCCGCAGCCGCCTGCGTGCAGCCCGCCTGCTCGCGGCGGTGGCATGCCTCGTGGCGCTGCCCGCGGCCGCGGCCAATCTCGTGATCCACGTGCAGACGCCCGACGGCCACCCGCTCGCCGGCGTCATCGTCACGGCACGCGCGCTCGATGCCCCGGCGCGCCACGCCCCGCCGCTGCACGCCGTCATCGACCAGGTGAACCGTGCCTTCCAGCCCGACCTGCTCGTCATCCCGGTCGGCTCCACGGTCGAGTTTCCCAACAGTGACTCGGTGAGCCACCAGATCTACTCGTTCTCTGCCGCGAAGCGCTTCCAGCTGCCGCTCTACCGCGGCAAGCCCTACCCGCCGGTGCTCTTCGACCAGGCCGGGGTCGTCACCCTCGGGTGCAACATCCACGACGAGATGCTCGCCTACCTGGTGATCACGGACGCCCCGTACTTCGGTCGTACCGACCCGGGCGGAGGCTGGTCGGCCGAGGTCGCGCGCGGGCGTTACCGCATCGCGATCTGGCACCCGCGGCTGCGCGAGGACGCCGGCGAGCTCGAGCGCGAACTCACCGTCGGCGACACCGACCGCGCGGAGCTCACGCTGCGCCTGCAGAAGCCGCTGCAGGCGGCGCCGCTCACCGACCGCCCGCACTCCTGGGATTACTGACGATGAGGCTCGCGGCCGCTGCGCTCATTGTGTCCCTCACCGGCCTCGCGCACGCGACCGACTGGGAACTGAGCCTCGACACGCGACTCGTCGACTCGACCGCCGACCGCTCCTTCATCGAGGGGGGCCTGGGGAACGTGCGCTTCGACCGCGACGACGCGCCCGTGCAACTCGGGCGCGCGCGCCTCGCCCTCACGCAGCGCTTCGGTGAGCTCTGGAGCGCGCACCTGGACGTCTCGATGTGGGATGACAAGGAGGCGCACCTGCTCGGCGTCACCGAGGCGTACCTGCAGTTCCGCCCCTACCCGTTCAAGGGCTACCGCGTGCGCGTCAAGGCGGGCGCGTTCTACCCGCCGGTATCGCTCGAGAACCGTGCGAGCGGCTGGGAGTCCCCGTACACCATCTCCTTCTCCGCCATCGACAGCTGGCTCGCCACCGAGATCCGCACGCTCGGCGTCGAGGGGCAGCTCGAGTGGCTCGGCACGCGCACCGGACACGCGTTCGATCTCGCGGCGACCGGCGGCGTGTACGGCTGGAACGAGGGCGCGGGCACCGTGCTCGCCGGCACCGGCTTCCTGCTGCACGACCGGCAGACGCCGCTCTTCGGCGAGGTCGGCCAGCCGGGCGTGCCGCCGCTCTACGCGGCCATGCCGTTTCACGAGATCGACGGCCGCGCGGGCCTCTACGCCGGCCTCGAGGGACGCTATCTCGACCGGGTCGTGGTGCGCGTGCTGCGCTACGACAACCGCGCCGACCCGAGCGCGCTCGATGTGGTTTCGGGTGCGATTGCCTGGGAGACGCGCTTCACGAGTGCCGGGGTGCGCGCCGAGAGCGCGCGCGGCCTGACCTTCATCGCGCAGTACCTCGACGGCGAGACCACCATCGCCCCGGGCGGGACGACGCTCAGCTGGCCGTTCCGGTCCGCCTACGCGCTCATCGCCCAGCGCTTCGGGCGCAGCTCCCTCAGCGCGCGCTACGACACCTTCCGGGTCTCCCCGGTAGGCTTTCAGAGCGGCCGGCAGGACGGGCACGCCTTCACCGCCGCGTACGCTTACGAGGCCGGCACGCACTGGCGCTTCGCGCTCGAGTGGCTGCGCGTGGTGGCGAGCTCCTACAACCGCCAGGAGCTCTACGGCCTCGATCCTCTGGTGCACGACACGCAGGTCCAGCTCGCCGTGCGCTACGCGCTCGGCTCGGCGCGCTGATCGGGCGCTGCCTTCAGCGGTAGCGGGCGAGCACCTTCTCAAGCCCGGCGGCCCCGGGGGAGAGCGCCTCGTAGGGAAGGCTGTTGAGCGGGGCGTCGGGTGTGCCGTTCACCTCGTGGAACTCGTGCAGCGAGGGCTGCACGTACAGCAGCCCCGTCAGGTACTCGCCCTCGCGCATGCGCTCCTGGATGTGCACCGCCGCGGCCGTGCGATTGGTCGGGTCATACCCGGCGTCGAGCTTGCGCAGCACGATGCGGCTGCCGTCGTGCATGACGAGCGGCAGAGTCTCGCCCTCCTGGTAATCGGCGACGATCTCGCGCTCGAGCGGCACGAAGTCCGCGTGCACGGCCGGCTCGTAGTGCTCGCGCGTGTAGGCGTAGCTCTTGGTCGAGCCCTCGTGATCGTTGAAGGTGACGCACGGGGAGAGCACGTCGATGAGGGCGAAGCCCTGGTGCCTGAGCCCCGCCTGGATGAGCGGCACGAGCTGCTGCTTGTCTCCCGAGAAGCTGCGCGCGACGAACGTGGCGCCGAGGGTCATCGCCAGCAGCACCGGGTCGATCGGCGGCTGCACGTTGGTCTCGCCCTTCTTGGCCTTGGTGCCGACGTCGGCGGAAGCCGAGAACTGCCCCTTGGTGAGCCCGTAGACCCCGTTGTTCTCGATGATGTAGAGCATGTTGAGGTTGCGGCGGATCGCGTGGCAGAACTGCCCGAGGCCGATCGAGAGCGTGTCGCCGTCGCCGGAGACGCCGATGTAGGCGAGTGCGCGGTTGGCGGCGTTCGCGCCCATCGCGATCGAGGGCATGCGGCCGTGCACGGAGTTGAAGCCGTGGCCACCGGAGACGAAGTAGGCCGTGGTCTTGGAAGAGCAGCCGATGCCCGACAGCTTCACCATGTTCTGTGGCTCGATCGCGAGCGCCCAGCTCGCCTCGACGATCGCCGCGGTGATCGAGTCGTGGCCACAGCCGGCGCACAGCGTCGAGAGCGCGCCCTCGTAGTCGCGGCGCGTGAAGCCGAGCGCGTTCTTCGGCAGCGAGGGGTGTGCCACTTTGGGCTTGGCGATGAAGGTCATGTCGCTCTCCGGTGTCCTTGAGTGTCAGCCGTGCGCCGCGCCCTTGGCCGGCTCCTGGGCGCTGCGGGGCGCGAGCTCGGCGAGCACCCCCTCGACGATGAACGAGGAGGAGATGGGCAGGCCGCTGTAGTGCAGGAGCGAGCGCAGCTTCGCCTTGTCCACCGCGGTCTCGAGCGTCAGGAGCGCGCGCAGCTGCGCGTCGCGGTTCTGCTCGATGACGAACAGCACCTCGTGGCCGGCGAGGAACTTCTCCACCTCCTCGCAGAAGGGGAAGGCGCGCACGCGCATGTAGTCGACCGCGACGCCGCGCGCCTTGAGCACTTCGAGCGCCTCGTGGATGGCGCCGTCGCAGCTGCCCACGGACACCAGGCCGGCGCGGCCGCCGGCGCTCACGTCGATCACCGGCCGCGGCATCAGCTTGTGCGCCGTCGCCCACTTCTTCAGCAGGCGGTCGAGCACGAGCTGGTAATCGGCGGCGTCCTCGGTGTAGGTGCCGAACTGGGTGTGTCCCGAGCCGCGCGTGAAGTAGGCGGCCTTGGGATGCACGCCGGGCAGGGTGCGGTAGGTGATGCCGTCGCCGTCCTTGTCGACGAAGCGGTAGAACTTCTCGAGCTTCAGCACCTCCTGCTCGCCGAGCATCTTGCCGCGATCCGGGCGGTAGGCGTCGTTCCACTTCAGGTCGGGGCACATCCAGTCGTTCATGCCGATGTCGAGGTCCGACAGCACCAGCACCGGGGTCTGCAGCCGCTCGGCGAGGTCGAAGGCCTGCACGGCCATGTAGAAGCACTCCTCGGGGTTCGCCGGGTAGAGGCACACGTGGCGCGTGTCCCCGTGCGAGGCGTAGGCGCTCAGCATGAGGTCGCCCTGCTGAGTGCGCGTCGGCATGCCGGTGGAGGGCCCGACGCGCTGGATGTCGAAGATCACCGCCGGCACCTCGGCGTAGTACGCGAGCCCGAGGAACTCGTTCATGAGGGAGATGCCGGGACCGGAGGTGGCGGTGAAGGCGCGTGCGCCGTTCCACATGGCGCCGATCACCATGCCGATCGCCGCCAGCTCGTCCTCGGCCTGGATGAAGGCGAAGTTCCTGCGCCCGGTCTGCTTGTCGACCCGCATGCGGTCGCAGAACATCTTGAAGGCGTCCATGAGCGAGGTGGAGGGAGTGATCGGGTACCAGGCGGCCACGGTGGCGCCGGCGAACACGCACCCCAGGGCCGCGGCGGTGTTGCCGTCGATCATGATGTGCCCGACGGTTTGCTCCAGGGGAGCCACGTGCAGCGGCAGCGGGCAGGCGAAGTTCGCGCGCGCGTAGTCGTAGCCGAGCTGGATGGCCTTCATGTTGCTCTCGACCAGCTGCGGCTTCTTGGCGTAGGTCTCGGCGAGCAACGCGCGGATGTTATTGAGGTCCAGGTCGAGCAGCGCGGCGAGTACGCCCGCGTAGCAGATGTTCTTCATCAGGATGCGGGTGCGCACGCCGTTGAAGTTCTCGTTGCAGAGCTGGGCGAGCGGCACGCCGATCACAGTGATGTCCTCGCGCTTCAGCAGCGCCGGACGCGGCCAGGTCGAGTCGTACACCAGGTAGCCCCCCGGGGCGACTTCCTTCACGTCGCGGGCGTAGGTCTCGGCGTTCATCGCCACCATGAGGTCGACACGCCCGGAGCGGGCGACGTAGCCGTCCTTGGTGATGCGGATCTCGTACCAGGTCGGCAGTCCCTGGATGTTAGACGGGAAGTAGTTCTTGCCCATCACCGGGATGCCGCTGCGGAAGATCGACTTCATGAGCAGCGTGTTGGCGCTCGCCGAGCCCGTGCCGTTGACGGTGGCGATCTTGACGGTGAAGTCGTTGACGCGCGCGGGGCTTGATGCAGTCATGATGATGCTTGGCTTGTCGTGGGTGGCGCCACCGCGAGCGGCGGCACGGGTGGTTCAGGCGATCTTGGGCTTCTGCGCCTCGAGGGTCACGGCCTCGTCCTCGGCGAGCGGCCAGTGCAGCTCCGACTTCTGCATGTCCCAGGCGGCGGTCGGGCAGCGCTCGGCACACAGCCCGCAGTGCACGCACAGGTCCTCGTCCTTGACCATCACGCGACCGGTCTGCGGCAGGGCCGCGGACACGTACAGCGGCTGCGCCAGATTCTTCGCCGGCGCCTTGAGGCGCGCGCGCAGCTCCGCCTCGGCCCCGTTGTGGGTGATCGTCAGGCAGTCGACCGGACAGATGTCCAGGCACGCGTCGCACTCGATGCACAGCTTGGCCGCAAACACCGTCTGCACGTCGCAGTTCAGGCAGCGCTGCACTTCCTGCTCGACCTGCTCGGCGGTGAAGCCGAGCTCGACCTCGATGTTGAGCTTCTTGAAGCGCTCCTTGAGCGAGACGTGCGGCATCAGTCGCCGCTCGACCGGCGTGTAGTCGTTCGCGTAGCTCCACTCGTGCATGCCCATCTTCCTGCTCTGCAGGCTGATCCCGGGCGCCAGCCGCTCGCTCACCGGCTCGCCGTGGCAGTGGCGGTGGATGGAAATCGCCGCCTGGTGCCCGTGCTCGACCGCCCAGATGATGTTCTTCGGGCCGAAGGCGGCGTCGCCGCCGAAGAACACGCCGGCGCGCGTCGACTGGAACGTGCGCTTGTCGACCAGCGGCACGTCCCACTTGTCGAACTCGATGCCGAGCCCGCGCTCGATCCAGGGGAAGGCGTTCTCCTGGCCGATGGCGAGGATCACGTCGTCGGCCGGCAGGAACTCCTCGCCCGCGGTGCGCTCGGCGGTGATGCGCCCCTCACCGTCCAGGTCGTACTCCATCTTGTCGAACAGCATGCCGGCGAGGCGGCCGTTGTCGATGACGAAGGCCTTGGGCGAGCGGTTGACGATGATCTGGACGCTCTCCTCCTCGGCGTCCTCCAGCTCCCACTCCGAGGCCTTGAAGAAGCCGCGCGGCTTGCGCGCCATCACCTTCACGCTCTCGGCGCCGAGGCGCAGGCTCGTGCGGCAGCAATCCATGGCGGTGTTGCCGACGCCGATGATGAGCACGCGCCTGCCGATCTTGTCGATATGGCCGAAGGCGACCGACTCGAGCCAGGCGATGCCGATGTGGATGTTGGCGGCGCCCGCCTCGCGCCCGGGGAGCTTCAGCTCCTTGCCCTTCGGGGCGCCAGAGCCGACGAACACGGCGTCGAAGCCGCCCTGCTCGAGGAGCTCGCGCATGCTCTTCACCGGGGAGTTCAGGCGCAGGTCCACGCCCATGCCGGTGATCATGGCGATCTCCTCGTTCAGCACCGTATGCGGCAGGCGGAAGGAGGGGATGTTGGTGCGCATCAGGCCGCCGGGCTCACCGTACTGCTCGAAGATCGTGACCTCGTAGCCGAGCGGCATGAGGTCGTTCGCGACCGTGAGCGAGGCGCAGCCGGCGCCTATGCAGGCGATGCGCCGCCCGTTCTTGACCTTCGGGATCTTCGGCAGCCGCGCGCTGACGTCCTCACGATGGTCGGCGGCGACGCGCTTCAGGCGGCAGATCGCGACCGGCTTCTGCTCGATTCTTCCCCGCCGGCAGGCCGGCTCGCACGGCCGGTCGCAGACGCGCCCCAGGATCCCGGGGAAGACGTTGGAGTGCCGGTTCACCATGTAGGCGTCGGTGAATCGACCCTGGGCGATCAGTCGGATGTATTCGGGGACGTCGGTGTGGGCCGGGCAGGCCCACTGGCAATCCACAACTCGATGGTAGTAGTCCGGGTCGGCGGTGTCGGTTGGTTCCATTCACTGCTCGGGCTGACGCCCTGGCCCTCGGGGGCGGAAAAGGGACCGTGAGTATAGAGGCCCGGCGGGTAAATTCGTGGCCGGGAGTGGCCGCGGGGCGGCGGCCGCACGCCATATATTGCGCTGCAGCAATCGGCGCGTCCAGCGACGGGAATTCCCTATACTGACCGGATTGCGAGGCGCAGCTGAGAGATGAGCGAAGCCGTTCCCACCGAGATCCGTCTGCGCCGCGCCGCGCGCCTCCTCGAGGTGAGCTTCGGCGACGGCCGCCGCTTCGAGCTGCCGTTCGAGTACCTGCGCGTGCACTCCCCGTCTGCGGAGGTCAAGGGCCACGGGCCGGGGCAGGAGGTGCTCGTGCTCGGCAAGGAGAACGTCGGCATCACGGCGATCGAGCCGGTCGGACAGTACGCGGTCAAGCTCGTCTTCGACGACGGGCACGATACGGGGCTCTACACATGGAAGTATCTCGAGGAGCTCGGGCGCGAGCGGCCGCAGAAGTGGGCGCGCTATCTCGAGCGGCGTGCGGCCGCGGCACACGCGCCCGGCGACTCACCCCACAAATGAAGCGGGCCGGACATCGCTGTCCGGCCCGGCTCGTCTACAAGACCCCCTATGACGGCGGCGATTCTGCGCACCGTGCACGAAGAAAAGCAACCACGATCGCGCGTGTGCGATGAGGCCGGGCGCGATCGTCTAGAATGCGTCTGAAGTGCACGCGCCCTCCTGACATGGCAGACGAGAACTCCACCGACTTCGGCTTCGAGCGCGTGCCGCGCGCGGACAAAGCGCGGCGCGTGCGCGGCGTGTTCGATTCCGTCGCCGGCAACTACGACCTGATGAACGATCTGATGTCCGCCGGCGCGCACCGTCTGTGGAAGCGCTTCACGCTCGCGCTCGCCAACCTGCGCCCCGGTCAGCGCGCGCTGGACGTCGCCGGTGGTACCGGCGATCTGGCCGCCGGCATGGCGCACGCCGTGGGCGCGCGCGGCCTCGTGGTGCTCACCGACGTCAACGCGGCGATGCTCGCGCGCGGCCGCGACCGGCTGCTCGACGAGGGCCTGGTCGGCAACGTCGCGTGCGTGCAGGCGAACGCCGAGCGGCTGCCCTTTCCGGACAACAGCTTCGACTGCGTCACCATCGGTTTCGGGCTGCGCAACGTCACCGACAAGGCCGCGGCGCTCGCGGCGATGCGCCGCGTGCTGCGCCCGGGCGGGCAGCTGCTCGTGCTCGAGTTCTCGCAGCCCAAGGCGCCGGGCCTCAAGCCCCTCTACGACACCTACTCGTTCCGCGTGCTGCCGCTGCTCGGGCGCCTGGTCGCCGGTGACGAGGCGAGCTACCGCTATCTGGCCGAGTCCATCCGCATGCACCCCGACCAGGAGGCGCTGCTCGCGCTCATGCGCGCCGCGGGACTCGAGGGCTGCCACTACCACAACCTGAGCGGCGGCATCGTCGCCGTGCACCGCGGTTACAAGTACTGATCCGTTCGCGCACCTGATGCTGACTGCGACGCTCGAGAACCTCCTGAACCGCGGCCTGCCGCGCTCGCCGCGCGCGCGCGAGCTCACGGCGGCGCTCGACGGCAAGAGCGTCGCGCTGGAGGTCGGCGGCCTCGCGCGCCTGCACCTCGCCTCCACCGGCGTCACGCTCGCCGTGAGCACGGGACCTGCGAGTGCGGATGCGACGCTCAGCGGCGGTCCGCTCGCCATGCTCGCGCTGACCGGGGAGGGGGCGCAGGACGCCCTGCGGCGCGGCGCCGTCACCATGAGCGGCGACGCCGAGGTCGCGCAGCGCTTTCAGGAGCTGCTGCGGCTCCTGCGACCGGACGCGGAGGAGGAACTGGCGCTGCTCGTCGGCGACGTGCCGGCGCATCGGCTCGCGCGCGTGCTGCACCTGGCGGCCGAGTTCGGCCGGCGCGCAGCGGCGACCACTCTCGCGAACACCGCCGAGTACCTGGCGCACGAGCGCGCGGATCTGGTGCCGCGCCACGAGGGCGAGGAATTCCTGCGCGGTGTCGACGGCCTGCGCGAGCACCTCGATCGCCTCAGCGCCCGGCTCGAGCTCCTCAGCTCCCGGCGCGCCGCGCCGTGACGCGGGCGACGGCCCCGTGAAGCTGCGCGTCCTGATGCGCCTGCTGGAGATCCAGCGCGTGCTGCTGCGGCACGGGCTCGACGAGTACGTGCGCGCGACCCACCTGTACCGGCCGCTGCGATTTCTCAACCTGCTCTCGCCGTCGGTGTGGTTCGCGCGCCGCGGCGCGCAGAGCCGCGCCGAGCGGCTGCGCCTGGCGCTCGAGGAGCTCGGGCCGATCTTCGTCAAGTTCGGCCAGGCGGTCTCGACGCGCCGTGACCTGCTGCCGGCGGACGTCGCCGACGAGCTCGCGAAGCTGCAGGACCGGGTGCCGCCCTTCCCGGGGGCGATCGCGCGCGCGCGCATCGAGGCCGCCTACGGCCGCCCCCTGAGCGAGATGTTCAGCGAGTTCGACGAGAACCCGCTCGCGGCCGCCTCCATTGCCCAGGTGCACGGCGCGCGGCTGCCGCGCGGCGAGGAGGTCGTGGTCAAGGTGCTGCGCCCGGGGATGCGCGAGGTCATCGGCCGCGACCTCGAGGTGCTGCACGCGCTCGCGGACCTCGCGCAGCGCTACTGGGTGGAGGGACGGCGGCTGCGCCCGCGGGAGCTGGTGGACGAGTACCAGAAGACCATCCTCGATGAGCTCGACCTCATGCGCGAGGCGGCCAACGCCTCGCAGCTGAAGCGCAACTTCGCCGGCTCGCGCCTGCTGTACGTGCCGGAGGTGTACTGGGATCACTGCCGCACCGAGGTCATGGTCATGGAGCGCATCCACGGGGTACCGATCTCGGACCTCGCGCGCCTGAAGGCCGCCGGCACCGACATCGCGCGGCTCGCGGAGAACGGCGTACGGATCTTCTTCACCCAGGTGTTCCGCCACAATTTCTTCCACGCCGACATGCACCCGGGCAACATCTTCGTGCTGATCGACGATCCGGCTGCGCCGCGCTACGCCGCCGTGGACTTTGGCATCGTCGGCACGCTCGATCCGGGCGACCAGTACTACCTGGCGGAGAACTTCCTCGCGGTGTTCGACCGCGACTACCGGCGCGTCGCGCAGCTGCACCTGGAGTCCGGGTGGGTGCCCCCGGGCACGCGCATCGACGAGATGGAGTCGGCGGTGCGCACCGTGTGCGAGCCGATCTTCGACCGCCCCCTGAAGGACATCTCCTTCGGGCGCATCCTCCTGCGCCTGTTCGAGATCTCGCGGCGCTTCAACATGCAGATCCAGCCGCAGCTGCTGCTGCTGCAGAAGACGCTGCTCAACATCGAGGGGCTCGGGCGCGACCTGTACCCGCAACTGGACGTCTGGAGCACCGCGAGCCCGATCCTGCGCGAGTGGATGCGCGAGCGCACCAGCGTGCGCGCGCTCCTCGGCAGCCTGCGCCGCGAGGCCCCGGAGCTCATGAGCGTCGCGCGCAACCTGCCGCCGCTCCTGCAGCGCCTGATGCGCGCGGCCCCGCGCACGCCACCCCCGGGGGAGAGCGTGCGCGAGCTGCGCGCGGAACTCAGGCGCGCCGCGCGGCGGCGCGACGCGGTGACGCTCGCCGCGGTGCTGCTGCTCGCCGGCTTCGTGTGGCTCGCGCTCGCGCGTCCGCCGCAGTGGCTCGCCTGGCTGCTGCTCGGCGCCGGCGCGGTAAAGCTTCTCTACGGACTATGGCGTAAACCCTAAGTGCAACGCTCGCTCACGGAAGGCTCGATCCCGGCCGGCCTGTTCCGCTTCTCCCTGCCGATCCTGTTCGCCAACATCCTGCAGTCCCTGAACGGCTCGGTGAACTCGATCTGGGTGGGGCGCTACCTCGGCGAGGCGGCGCTCACCGCGACCTCCAACGCCAACACGGTGATGTTCCTGCTGATCGGCGCCGCCTTCGGCATCGCGCTCGCCGCCACCATCCTCATCGGCCAGTGCATCGGCGCGAACGACCTCGCCGAGACCAAGCGCGTGGTCGGCACCAGCGCCACGTTCTTCGCCGCGATCTCGGTGGTCATGGCGATCGCGGGCCTCGTGCTGTGCCGGCCGCTGCTCATCGCCATGAGCACGCCGGCGGACTCGCTGCCGCTCGCGGTGGCCTACATGCGCGTCATCTTCCTCGCGCTGCCGTTCCTGTACATGTACGCCTTCGTCATGGCGGTGCTGCGCGGCGCGGGCGACTCGAAGACGCCGTTCTACTTCATGCTGCTGTCGGTCGGCATCGACATCGTGCTCAACCCGGTGTTCATCTTCGGCATCGGCCCCATACCCCGCATGGGGATCGCCGGCTCCGCGCTCGCCACCTTCGTCGCCCAGGCGGTGAGCCTCACGGCGCTCATCCGCCACCTGTACCGCATCCGTCACGTGCTGTGCCTGCACCAGGACGAGCTCGCGAAGCTGCGCATCGACTGGTCGGTGGTGGCCACGCTGGTGAAGAAGGGCATCCCGATGAGCGCGCAGATGCTGGTAATGTCCCTGAGCGGCGTGCTCATGATCACCCTCGTCAACCGCTTCGGCGTCGATACCACCGCCGCCTTCGGCGCGGCGCTGCAGATCTGGAACTACATCCAGATGCCGGCCTTCGCGGTCGGCATGGGCATGTCGGCGATGACCGCGCAGAACGTCGGCGCGCGCAAGTGGGACCGCGTGACGCGCATCGCCGGCATCGGGGTGCTCTACAGCGTGATGCTCACCGGCTCGGTCGTGCTCGTCATCGAGCTGCTCAACACCCAGATCTTCGGCCTCTTCGTGCCCTCGGGGTCGGCGGCGCTCGCGATCGCCTCGCACATGAACCGCATCGTCACCCCCTCCTTCATCTTCTTCGGCATCTCGGTGGCGCTCTTCGGGGTGGTGCGCGCCACCGGAGCGGTCATCGCGCCGCTCATCGTCCTCACCGTCTCCCTGCTGGTGGTGCGCTTCCCGCTCGCGGAGCTGTTCCTCGATCGCTACCAGGCGGACGCGGTGTGGTGGAGCTTCCTCATCTCCTCGGCGCTCTCCTCGCTCCTCGCCGTGATCTACTACAAGTTCGGCGCCTGGCGCGGCGCGCATATGCTGGCGACGCCCGCGTCCTAGCCGCCCCTCCCCCCAAAGTCGGACCGCGCGGGAGCTTTCGGCGCACAATGCGCTTCCTTCGCAAGCGGAGAGCCGCCATGCAGACGCGCACGCTCGGACCCGACGGACCGCAAGTCTCAGCCCTTGGCCTCGGCTGCATGGGCATGAGCGAGTTCTACGGCGCGCACGATGACGCCGAGTCGCTCGCGACGCTGCAGCACGCGCTCGACCTGGGCGTCAGCTTCCTCGACACCGCCGACGCCTACGGTCCGTTCACCAACGAGGAGCTCGTCGGCCGCGCGATCGCCGGGCGCCGCGAGGACGCCTTCGTCGCCACCAAGTTCGGCTTCGTGCGCGACCCCGCCAATCCCCTCGCGCGCGCCATCGATGCAAGTCCCGCGCGGGTGATCCGCGCCTGCGAGGGGAGCCTGAAGCGCCTGAAGGTCGAGTACATTGACCTCTACTACCTGCACCGCGTCGACCCGCAGGTGCCGATCGAGGAAACCGTGGGCGCGATGGCCCAGCTGGTGCGCGCCGGCAAGGTGCAGTACCTCGGGCTCTCGGAGGTCTCCCCCGAGACGCTCGAGCGCGCGAACAGCGTGCACCGGATCACCGCCCTGCAGAGCGAGTACTCGCTGTGGACGCGCGACCCCGAGGACGGGGTGCTCGCCGCCTGCAGCCGCCTCGGCGTCGGCTTCGTGCCCTACAGTCCGCTCGGTCGCGGCTTCCTCACCGGCGCGCTGAAGAGCCCCGAGGACTTCGCGGCCGATGACTACCGGCGCCTCAGTCCACGCTTCCAGGGCGAGAACTTCGCGAAGAACCTCGCCCTGGTGGAGAAGGTGAACTCGCTGGCGCAGGAGAAGGGCTGCACGGCGGCGCAGCTCGCGCTCGCCTGGGTGCTCGCGCAGGGCGACTACATCGTGCCGATCCCCGGCACCCGCCGCCTGCGCAACCTGGACGAGAACCTGGGTGCGCTCGAGGTGGAGCTCAGCGCACGCGACCTCGCGACGATCGATGCCGTGTTCCCGATGGGCGCCTCCGCCGGCGCGCGCTACCCGGAGAGCATGATGCGCTTCGTGCGCGCCTAGAGCCTCAGGCCGGCGCGGTGCGCGGCTCGATCCACAGGGCGCGGGCGCGCCCGCACAGCTCCCCCTTGCCGTCGAAGAGCGCGGTGCCGGCGAGGTGCTTGCGCCCGCTCGCCTCGATCGCCCAGCCGACGACCGTGCACGGCTCGCCCACGTGCACCCGGCGATCGACGTGCGCGGTGAACTCGGCGAGCAGCATCATCTGGTCCTCGGTGGCGACCGCGTAGTAGCCGGGACAGTCGAGCGCCGCCGACATGAACTCCGGGCGCACCTTGCCGTCCCCGCCATCGAGGGAGGAGTCCGGGACCCAGGGGGCCGCGACGATGCCGCGCTCCGGGAGCGCTCCGGCGAAGATGCGCAGCCCGTCGCCACGCACGCGCTGCGTGCCGCACACGAAGCAGCTCGGGAAGCGGTGCTGGCGGAAACCCGCGTAGCGGCGCGAGGCCTCCACGGCCTCGAGGTAGGCCGGGTATGCCGGAGTCTGCAGCTCGAGCGCGGCCGGGTGGGCCTCGCCCACGGGCCCCTCCGCACCGAGCACCCGCAGTCCGCCGCCCTCGAGCGCCACGAGGGCGAGCGGCGTCTCGAGCGGCGGGGGCCGCAGCAGCCGCACCGTGAGCGTGCGCGCGGCGAGCGTCGCCACGCGGCCGGCGAAGTAGCCTCCGTTCGAGGAGGCCGGCGGGCCGCGGAAGCGCGCGGCGATGGTTAGACTCTGCGTGTCCGTCACGGGGCCCGCACCTGCTGCAGTGGAGCCGCGAGGATGGTCGCTTTCGGGGGCGGGAGGCAAATGGAGCGCGCGGCGCGGGGAGATCGGACATGAGACGGGTGAGACTCGGAGCGACGGGGCCTGAGGTTTCAGTGCTGGGCCTGGGCTGCATGGGCATGTCGGGCATGTACGGTCCTGCGGACCGCGGCGAGAGCATTGCGACCATCCGCGCGGCGCTCGAGGCCGGGGTCACGCTCCTCGACACCGGCGACTTCTATGGCATGGGCCACAACGAGATGCTGATCGGCGAGGCGCTGCGCGGCGTGGCGCGCGAGCGTTACCAGCTGAGCGTCAAGTTCGGCGCGCTGCGCGATCCGGCCGGTGCCTGGGGCGGTTACGACGCGCGCCCGGCGGCGGTGAAGAGCTTCCTCGCCTACTCGCTGCAGCGCCTCGGGGTGGAGTACCTGGACATCTACCGCCCCTCGCGCCTGGATCCGGCGGTGCCGATCGAGGACACGATCGGCGCCCTCGCCGACATGGTGCGTGCCGGCTACGTGCGCTACGTCGGCCTCTCCGAGGTCGGCAGCGACACCATCCGCCGCGCGGCCGCCGTGCACCCGATCTGCGACCTGCAGATCGAGTACTCGCTCGTCTCGCGCGCCATCGAAGACGGGATTCTCGCCACCTGCCGTGCGCTCGGCATCGGCATCACCGCCTACGGGGTGCTCTCGCGCGGACTCATCAGCGGCCACTGGAAGAAGGACGCGGCGGGCGGGGGCGACTGGCGCGGGCACGCGCCGCGCTTCTCCGGCGAGAACCTGGAGAGAAACCTGGCGCTCGTCGAGGCGCTGCGGCGAGTGGCCGGGGCGAAGGCCGTGAGCGTCGCGCAGCTCGCGATCGCCTGGGTGCTCACGCGCGGTGAGGACATCGTGCCGGTGATCGGCGCTCGCCGCCGCGAGCAGCTGCGCGAGGCCCTGGGCGCGATCGAGCTCACGCTGTCCGCGGGCGAGCTCGCCGCGATCGAGGCGGCCGTGCCCAAGGGGGCGGTGGCGGGTGAGCGCTACGCCCCGGCGCTCATGAAGTTCCTGGACAGCGAGCGCGCGACCTGAGGAATCACGAGCCGCGCAGCCGCGCGAGCCACGCGACCGGGTCCTCACCGCGCTCGAGCACCTCGACCAGCGCCGAGCCGACGACGACGCCATCCACGTGACCGGCGAGGCGCGCCACCTGCTCACGAGTGCGGATGCCGAAGCCCGCGCACACCGGCAGCTGCGAGCGCGCGCGCACGCGATCGAGGTAGCCGAGCACCTCCTGCGGCACGGCGACGGTGCGCCCGGTGGTACCGGTCATGGTCACCGCGTACACGAACCCCTGGCTGCCCTCGCACAGCGCCGCGAGCCGCGGCTCCTCCGTGACCGGGGTCACCATCTGCACGAGCGCCAGCTCGTGCGCGGCAAGCGCCGCGCCGAGCTCGCCGCTCTCATCGAGCGGCAGGTCCGGGACGATGAAGCCCGCGACCCCGGCGAGCTGCGCGGCCTCGGCGAGCCGCCCGGGACCGAAGGCGAGGAGCGGGTTCAGGTAGCTCATGAGGACGATCGGAGTCTTGAGGCCCGCGAGGGCGGCGAGCTCGGCGAGGATCCAGCGCAGCGTCACACCCTGCGCGAGCGCCGCGAGGCTCGCGCGCTGGACGGTGACCCCGTCGGCCATGGGATCGGTGAAGGGCACGCCGACCTCGAGCACTTCGCAGCAGCCGGCGAGTGCGCGCACGTGCTCGCGGAACCGGCCGCGCTCGGGAAAGCCCGCGGTGAGGTACGCGACGAGCGCCGGCTGTCCGCCGCGCGCGCCGGCGCGCAGCGCCGCGCTGATACGCTCCCCGCCGCTCACGGGTTCGCCTCCTTGAGGAGAGTCTGCTGCAGCGTCGGCATGTCCTTGTCCCCGCGCCCCGAGAGACACACGAGGACGGTGCCGCCCGGGTGCTGCCGCGCCCAGCCGCGCGCGCCCGCCAGAGCGTGCGCGCTCTCGAGCGCCGGCAGGATGCCCTCGCTCTCGGACAGCTCGCGCACGCACTCGAGCGCCTCCTCGTCATCCGCGGTGCCGTAACGCACGCGGCCGACCGCGGCGAGCAAGGCGTGCTCGGGACCCACGCCCGGGTAATCGAGGCCCGCGGAGACCGAGTGCGTCTCCTGGACCTGGCCATCCTCGTTCTGCAGCAGGAGCGAGAAGCTGCCGTGCAATACCCCAGGGCGACCGTGGGCCACGGTCGCGGCGTTCTCGCCCAGGCCCGCGCCCCGGCCGCCCGCCTCGATGCCGATGATCTGCACCGAGGCGTCGGCGAGGAACGCGTGGAAGGCGCCGATGGAGTTGGAGCCGCCACCGACGCAGGCGATGAGCGCATC
Organism: Steroidobacteraceae bacterium; assembly: GCA_036270915.1. Classification (GTDB taxonomy): domain Bacteria; phylum Pseudomonadota; class Gammaproteobacteria; order Steroidobacterales; family Steroidobacteraceae; genus 13-2-20CM-66-19. Next base: position 34,231 of record DATBBQ010000107.1, on the reverse strand, counting down.
CGGCAGCTGCCCGGTAGCGGCGAGCATCTGCGCGCGCGCCTCGCGGCCGATGACCGCCTGCAGCTCGCGCACCAGGTAGGGGTAGGGGTGGGGGCCGACGGCGGAGCCGAGGATGTAGTAGGTGCCCAGGGGGTCGGCGACCCAGTCGCGCAGCGCCTCGTCGATCGCCGCGCGCAGGGTGCGGTCGCCGCTCGTCACCGGCACGACCTCGGCACCGAGCAGGCGCATGCGGCCGACGTTCGGCGCCTGGCGCTCCATGTCGACGGCGCCCATGTAGACGATGCACGGCAGGCCGACCCGGGCGCAGGCGGCGGCGCTCGCGACACCGTGCTGCCCGGCGCCGGTCTCGGCGATGACGCGCTTCGCGCCGAGGCGTTTCGCGAGCAGCGCCTGGCCCAGGGCGTTGTTGATCTTGTGGGCGCCGGTGTGGGCGAGGTCCTCGCGCTTGAGGTACACGCGCGCCCCCCAGCGCGCCGAGAGGCGCGCCGCGAAGGTGAGCGCCGTCGGGCGACCGGCCCAGCTCGCGAGCTGCGCGGCGAGCTCCGCGCGGAAGTCCGCGGCCTCGAGGTGCTCGCGCACGCCGCGCTCGAGCCGCTCGAGCGCCGGGATCAGGGTCTCGGGCACGTAGCGGCCGCCGAAGGGACCGTAGCGACCGCGCGCGTCGGGATAGCGGCCGGCGATGAGGTTCTCGAGCAGCCGCTCGGGCGCGAGGGGGGAGACGGAGGCGTTCATGGCGATTCCTTCCGGGGCACGGCGCCGGCGGCGCGCGCGGCGAGCACGAAGCGCACGATCTCGGCGGGGTTCTTGATGCCGGGGCGCAGCTCCACCCCGGAGGAGACGTCGACCCCGAAGGGGCCGACGGCGGCGACGGCGGCGCCGACGTTGTCGCTGTTGAGTCCGCCGGCCAGTACGAGCTCGGTGAGCGCGGCGAGCGAGCGCGCCGCCTGCCAGTCACTCACCCGCCCGGTGCCGCTGTGCGCGCCCTCGAAGAGTACCCGCGCGGGCGGGCGGGCGCCCTGCGGCGGCGCGCCGCGCAGCACCGGCAGCCGCGCCAGCGGCGCGGGTAAGCGCAAACGCATGAAATCGTCCGCGTCCGTCTGTAGCACGTCCGGTCGGAACACGGCGAGGATCTCGTCGAGGAGCGCCTGCGTCGGGTCGCGCGTGACCGCGACGCGCAGCACGCGCGGCGGCGTGCCCTGCGCGAGGCGCGCCGCCTCGTCGGGCGTCACGCGCCGGACCGAGTCCGAGAACACGAAGCCGATCGCGTCCACGCGTGCCTCGAGGGCGGCGCTCACGGCATCCGGGGTCGTCAGTCCGCAGATCTTGATCCACATGCTAGGCCCGTGCGGCCCGCCCGGCCGCGAGGAGCTCGGCGGCGAGGGCCTGCGGGTCCTCGCCGCGCATGAGCGCGCTGCCGACGAGCGCGAGCGTGTAGCCGGCGGAGGCCGCGCGGCGCGCGTCCGCGCCGCGCGCGATACCGCTCTCGGCGACCCGCGGCAGCCCGCGCGGCAGGGACGCGGCGAGCTCGATCAGCCGCTCCGGCACGACCTCGAGGGTGGCGAGGTCGCGGCAATTGACGCCGGCGAGCAGTCCCTGCTGGTCGCGCCGCCGGGCGAGGAGCTCGTTGAGCCGCTCGATGTCCGCCTCGTCGAAGGTCTCCAGCAGCACGAAGAGACCGTGCTCGCGGGCGCAGTCGAGGAGCGCGGCGAGCTCCGCGGGTGTCAGCATGCGCACGATGACGAGCACGCCGGCGGCTCCGGCGACGCGCGCCTCGAGTACCTGGTAGGGGTCGGTGAGGAAGTCCTTGCGCATCACCGGGACCGCGCGCGGCGCGAGCGCGGCGCTCGCTTCGGCGAGGTGCCCGAGCGTGCCGTCGAAGCGGCTCGGCTCGGTGAGCACCGACACCGCGCAGGCCCCCGCGCGCGCGTAGGCGCAGGCGCGCGCGGCGACGTCCACCCCGGCCCCCGCCAGGGCGCCCGCCGCCGGCGAGCGCAGCTTGAGCTCGGCGATCAGGTCGAAGCCGGAAGCGTCGAGCAAGAGCGGCGGCGGCGCGGGCGTGCGCCGCGCGAGCCGCTCGAGTTGCGCCCCGGAGCGCTCGAGCTTCGCGCGCCCCACGCGCTCGCGGCTCGCCCGCGCCATCGTCGCGAGAAAATCGCCGCTCACGGTGACACCTCAGCCGCGGCAGCGGGCAGGCGGGCGAGCGTCTCGAGGAGCCTGCGGGCCGCGCCCCCGTCGATCGCCGCCGCCGCGCGCTCGACACCCTCGCGCGCGTCACGCGCCTCGCCCGCCACCTCGAGCGCGAGCGCCGTGCCGAGCAGCAGGCAGTCGCGGTGCGCGCCGCGCTCCCCCCCGGTGAGCACCGCGGAGAGCGCGCGCGCATTGTGGGCGGCGTCGCCGCCGGCGAGGTCCGCGCCGCGGCAGGGGGCGAGCCCGTAGTCGCCCGGCGAGCGCACGCTGACCGTGACCGAGCCGGGGCGCACGTCGAAGAGCGTGAACGGGCCCATCGGCGTCGGCTCGTCCCAACCCTCCGCGCCGTGCACGACGAAGGTGCGCTCGATCGGCAGGCCCTGGAAGGTCTCCGCGATGAGACGCGCGACCTCGAGGCTGTAGGCGCCGACCAGATGCAGCGGCGGCTGCGCCGGGTTCACGAGCGGACCCAGGATGTTGAACACCGTGCGCACCCCGAGCGCGGCCCGCACCGGAGCGATGGCGCGGGTCGCGGGGTGGTAATAGGGGGCGAAGAGAAAGGTGAAGCCCGTCGCCGCCAGGCACGCCGCCGCCGCGGCGGCATCGAGCGGCACCTTCAGGCCGAGGGCCTCGAGCACGTCGGCGCTGCCGCAGCGCGAGGAGACCGAGCGGTTGCCGTGCTTCACCACCGGCACGCCGCACGCGGCGGTCAGCAGCGCGGTGCCGGTGGAAATGTTGAAGCTGCCGGAGGCGTCCCCGCCCGTACCGACGACGTCGATGGCGCGCAGACCCGCCGGCAGGTCGGGGCGGCGTGCGAGGCGGCGCATCGCGCGGGCGAAGCCGCGCACCTCGTCCGCGACCGCCCCCTTGGTGGCGAGCGCGCCGAGGATCGCCCCGCCGACCGCCGGCGGCAGGTCCGGGTCAGTCAGGTGCGTGAGCAGCTCCTCGGCCTGCGCCTCGGACAGGTGCCGCTGCGCAAAAAGCTGGGCGAGCAGCTCACGCGGCGGCATGCCCGGCTCCGGAGTCGACGGGCGTGGCACGCTGCGCGCCGCCCGCGGCGAGGAAGTTGCCGAGCAGCCGCGGCCCTTCGGGGGTGAGGATGCTCTCGGGGTGAAACTGCACGCCCTCGACCGCGAGCGTGCGGTGGCGCACGCCCATGATCTCGCCCTGCGCGGTGCGCGCGCTCACCTCGAGCTCCCCGGGCAGGCTCACCGGGGAGGCGATGAGCGAGTGGTAGCGGCCCACCTCGCACGGCTGCGGCAGGCCGGCGAACAGGGTGCGCTCGTCGTGGGAGATGAGCGAGGTCTTGCCGTGCATGAGGCGATCGGCGCGAACGACGCGCCCGCCGAACACCTCGACGATCGCCTGGTGGCCCAGACACACGCCGAGCACCGGCACGCGCCCGGCGAAGGCGCGGATCATGTCCATGGAGACCCCGGCATCGTAGGGCGTACCGGGACCGGGCGAGATGCACAGGTGCGTGGGGGCGAGCGCGAGCGCGGCGTCCGTGCCGAGCGCGTCGTTGCGGTACACGCTCACCTCGGCTCCGAGCACCAGGAAGGCCTGCACCAGGTTGTAGGTGAAGGAGTCGTAGTTGTCGATCAGGAGCAGATGCCGCCTCACAGACCCTCCTGCGCGAGCTCCAGGGCGCGCGCCATCGCGCCGCTCTTGGCGAGGACTTCTTCGTACTCGTTCTGCGGGACGCTGTCGGCGACGATACCGGCGCCGGCCTGATAACTGTACTCGTCGCCCCTGAACACCAGCGTGCGGATGGTGATGGCGTGGTCCATGTCCCCGCGCGCGCCGAAGTAGCCGACCGTGCCGCCGTAGAGTCCGCGGCTCACCGGCTCGAGCTCGTCGATGATCTGCATGGCGCGCACCTTGGGGGCGCCGACCAGCGTGCCGGCGGGAAAGGCGGCGGCGAACAGGTCGAACGCGTCGCGCCCCTGGGCGAGCTCGCCCCGCACGCCGCTCACCATGTGCATGACGTGGCTGTAGCGCTCGATCGCGCGGTAGGGCTCGACGCGCACGCTGCCCGCGTGCGCCACGCGCCCGAGGTCGTTGCGCGCCAGGTCGACGAGCATCACGTGCTCGGCGTTCTCCTTGGGATCGGCGAGTAGCTCCGCGGCGCGCGCCTCGTCGCTCGCGCCGTCCGAGCCGCGCGGCCGTGTGCCGGCGATCGGCCGCAGCTGGGCCTGGCGCCCGTTGAGCTTCACGAGCGCCTCGGGGGAGGAGCCGACGACGGCGACGTCGCCGAGCGCGCAGTAGTACATGTAGGGCGAGGGGTTGATGAGACGCAGTGCCCGGTACGCCTGGAAGGGATCGAGCTCGTGCCGGCCACTGAAGCGGCTGGCGAGTACCAGCTGGTAGACGTCGCCGGCGGCGATGTGCCGCTGCGTGCGGCGCACGCCCTCGAGGTAGTCGACTCGGGCATAGGCGGCCTCGGGTGCCGAGTAGCGCCCGGTGCGCGCCGCGGCGGGCACTGCGCCGCGCAGCGCCGCCACCACCTCGCGGCGCAGCGCGCGCCGCTCGGCCTCGTCCCCGGCATGCACGAGCATGATGCCGCGCGTCAGATGATCGAACACCAGCAGCGAACGCGGCGCCACGTAGTGCATGAGCGGCACCGGGCGCGCCGCCGCGGTGCGCGCCGGCAGCCGCTCGAAGTAGCGTACGACGTCGTAGGCGGCGTAGCCGACCAGCCCGCCGGCGAGCGGTACGCCGGCCCCGCCGCTGTCAGGCTGGGGCGCGCGCGCGAGGGCCGCGCGCAGGCAGGCGAGCAGCGCGGCGCCGTCGGCGGGCGGCGCGCTGCGCTCGCCGCCGACGAGCAGGCCCGCCTCGTCCAGGCGCACCTCGAGCGCGTCGCCGAAGCCGATGAACGAGTAGCGCCCGAGACGCTCGCCGCCCTCGACGCTCTCGAGCAGGAAGCGCGGCGTGAACGGCGCGAGCTTCACGAACGCCGAGACCGGCGTGTCGAGATCGCCGGCGATGTCGAAGGCGGCTTGCAACGCGCAACTCTCCCGTCAGAAAAGCAAAAAACCCATCTCCGGGGTCATTCCGGAGATGGGTCCTGGTGTCGTCTACTCTCGCGAGAAACAGCTAGCCGTCAGCCCACTCCGTTATGAGGAGCGCCACCACCAAAGGCGCGACGTGCGGACGGTTACCTGCGGCATGGGTTCAGTATCCCCGCCGCGCGTCGCGCCCGTCAAGCGCGGCGCTGCCCCGCGGGCGAGCGCGGGCCTGCTAACCGCGCGCGGCCGATCCCGTTCCCGCCGGCAGTGACCCACTGACACGACCGACGGTCTTCAACTTGTAGGATGACGACGAGGGCGCGATGAGTCTGTTGAACAGAATGCTCCCAGCCGGCCTGACGTGCCTGCTGGCAGCGCTCGCCGCACGGGCCGCCATCTGCGCCACCGAGCAGGCGCTCGCCTAGGCCGAGCGGGCGCGCAGGCGCGCCCACCCGGCGGCGCTCACCTGAGACAGACGGCCTCGACGTTGTTGCCGTCCGGATCGAGGAGGAAGGCCGCGTAGTAGCTCGGCCCATAGTCCGCCCTGAGTCCGGGTGCACCGTTGTCGCGCCCGCGGGCGTCGAGCCCGGCGCGGTAGAAGGCATCCACCGCCGAGCGCGTGCGCGCGCTGAACGCGAGGTGCACCGGCGTCACCGCCGCGCCGCCGGACGCGAGCCACAGACCCGCCGCACCCCCTTCGGGGCCGATGCCGACGCCCGCTGCATCACGCGCGAGCACCGCGTGCCCGAGCGCCTTGAGTGCCGCGGCGAAGAACTGCGCACTCGCATCGAGATTGCTGACCTTGAGGCCGACGTGATCGTACATGGCGGGCTCCTTCGCTGCCGTTGCGGCAGACGCGCATCGCCTGCCTGACGCGCACGCTACGTCGCCGTGTCCAGCCGTTCTTGGAGAATCTTGCGCTGCCCGCGGCTCGCACGCCGAAACTGCCGCGGCGGGACGCCCGCCGCCCGATGGAAGGTACGCACGAAGTTGGAGAGGTCGCCGAAGCCGACGTCGTAGGCGATGGCGGCGATCGGGCGCTCGTCGGCCGCGAGCAGCCGGGCGGCGCGCCGCAGGCGCGTGCGCAGCAGGTACTGGTGCGGGGTGACGCCGGTGACGCGCGCGAACAGCCGCAGGAAGTGAAAGGCGCTGACGCCGCTCGCGCGCGCGACGCGCGCGAGGTCGAGGTCCTCGTGCGCGTGCGCCTCGAGCCATAGCGCACCGCGCACCGCGCGGCGGCGGTCGCGCGGCGTGACCCGCAGCCCCGGCAGCGCCTCGCCCGAGAGCGCGGCGAGCGCCCGCGCGGCGATGAGCGCCGCGCTCTCGCCGAGCGAGAGGTGCGCGCCGTCCGCGGCGGCTGCCTGCGCGCGCTCGCCGAGCAGCGACAACTGCGGCAGCGGCGGCAGGGCGCCGCTCAGGAAGGCGCGGCTCGCGAGCCCGAGCTCATCGAGCTGCGCGGCGTCGTACTGGATCGACAGGCACTCGTCGCCGGCACCGTGGTGCTCGTGGGTACAGGTGAATTCGTCGCCCGGGCGGCCGAGCAGGAACGCGCCGGGCACGAGCTCGAAGGAGAGCCCGCGGGTGGTGCAGCCGAAGCTCCCCCGGCGCACGTAGGAGATCGAGAAGGCCGCGTGCACCTCGACGAACGGGGTGTCGGCGGGACCTGCGCTGCAGCGGTAGTCGAGGACGCGCGGCGCGCCCTCCTTCAGAACCCTCGCGAGCATGCCGCGATGCTACGCCCCCGTGCCTCGGGCTGTCAGCCGCGCCGCCCGCCGGGCGCTTTTGCCGCTAAAATGCGCGCCCGGCCGCGCGGCGGCGGCGGAGTGATCCCGTGAGCTTCAAAGAGTTGCTCGAGAGCTGGCAGGAGCGGGCCGCGGCGCCCCGGACCGTCAGGACTTACCCCGTGCGTCTGCCGGTCGATGACGCGGCGCGCCTCGATGCCCTCGCTGAGCTCTTCCCGGGGCGTACCGCCGAGCAGCTGATCACGGAGCTGCTCTCCGTCGCGCTCAAGGAGATCGCGGCCGCGATGCCCTACGTCGCCGGACCGCGTGTGATCGCCCGCGACGAGCAAGGCGATCCGGTCTTCGAGGACGTCGGCCCCACGCCGCGCTTCATGGCGCTGGTGCGCCGGCACCGGCGCCGCCTCGCGGCGCAGCCCAAAAAGAAAACGCGCTGACGGCGCCCGAGGTTCCCATGCCCTCCTTCGACGCGGTCTCCGAACTGAACGCCCACGAGGTCTCCAACGCCGTCGACCAGGCCAACCGCGAGCTCGCGCAGCGCTTCGACTTCAAGGACAGCGGCGCGCGCTTCGATCTCAAGGACCTCACCGTCACTCTGCACGCGCAGGTGGACTTTCAGCTCAAGCAGATGCTCGAGATCCTCAAGCTCCGTCTCTCCAAGCGCGGCATCGACCTCGTATGCCTGGAGGTGAAGGAGCCGCAGACCACGCTCTCCTCGGCGCAGCAGGAGGTGATCCTGCGGCACGGGATCGATCAGGAGACCGGCAAGCAGATCTCCCGTCTGGTCAAGGACTCCAAGCTCAAGGTGCAGGCGAGCCTGCAGGGCGACAAGGTGCGCATCACCGGCAAGCAGCGCGACGAGCTGCAGGCGGCGATCGCGCTGCTGCGCGGCGCGAAGCTCACCTTGCCGCTGCAGTTCAATAACTTTCGCGACTGACGCGCGCGAGCGTCCGGCACAGTGCCTCGGTGGCCTCGAGGACGCTCGGACCCAGGCGGCTGAGCGCCTGGTCTTCAAAGGCGACGACGCGGCCGTGGCGCACGGCGGAGAGGCTCGTCAGGCGCTGCCAGTCGGCGACCCACGCGGCGGCTTCTCCCGGGGGTGCGGCGGCGATGATGATGTCCGGATCACGGGCGATCACCGCCTCGGTGTCGATGATCGGCCCGGGCTCCGGCAGGTCCCCGAACACGTTACGCGCGCCACACAGCTCGAGTGCGTCGCTCATCAGGTGCCGCCCGCCGACGGTGTAGATGGGACGGTTCCACACCTGCAGCAGGACCGTCGGACGCCTGCCGCCGTGCGCGCCGTAGGTGTGCTCGAGGGCTGCGAGGCGCGCGGCGATCGCCTCCGACGCCCGCCCTGCCTGCTCCTGCGTGCCGGCGAGCTCGCCCAGGCGGCGCACCGCTCCGGGCAGATCGGCGAGCCGCGCCACCTGCTGCTCGTAGACGGGAATGGCGAGGGTGGCGATCTTCTCGCGCTGCGCGGGGTTGCCACCGGTGGCCCACGCGACCACCACGCCCGGCCGCAGTGCCACGAGGCGCTCCATGTCGATCGCCGCGACGTCGCCGATGCGCGGCACGCGGCGCGCCGCCGGCGGCTCGTCCGAGTACTCGACCGTGGCGATCACCTGGGGGCCCGCGCCGGCGGCGAACAGCATCTCGGTCGCACCCGGCGCCAGACTCACGATCCGCAGCGGCGCGGCCGGTACCCGCACCTGGGTTCCCGTGTCGTCGGTCACGACCCGCGCCGCGGCGAGGGCCGCGCCGGCACCCCAGACGATCAAAAATGTGGCGAGGAATCTACTCGTTGGCACTCTGTCATTCACCTGAGCTAAGCTCGTTTCATGATGAATTACATCGCCGAACGACGCCAGGAAGAGAAAGAACGCCGCCGCGTCGAGATCCTCGCGGCCGCCGAGGAAGTCACCGCCCATGCGGGCTGGGACGAGCTCACCATGGATCAGGTGGCGCGGCGGGCGCGGCTGTCGCGCGCGTTGCTGTACGTGTACTTCAAGGACAAGGCCGACCTCATGTACGGCATCTGCGAGCGCGGCATGGTGCTGCTGCGCGGGCGCTTCGATGAGGCGGTGTCCCAGCATCCGCGCGGGCTCGACCAGGTGATCGCGCTTGGACGGGCGTACATCGCCTTCTCCGAGACCTACCCGGTGTACTTCGACATCATGGCCCGCTGCCAGCTGCGCGAGGGCACGAGCGAGAACGTGCCGGCCAACGAGCTCGCCGTGCAGGCGGCCGGGGACGGCATGACCGAGCTCATCGTGCAGGTGATCCACGCCGGCCTGCGCGACGGCTCGATCCGCACCGACCTGGGCAATCCGATGGTGGCGGCCATGGCGCTCTGGGGCTTTCTCAACGGGGCGCTGCAGGTGGTCACCACCAAGGCGAAGATCCTCGACCGCACCGGCGTCGACGCGCGCCGGATGCTGGAGCAGTCCGTGCAGCTCGCCGCGCACGCCATCGCGGCCCGCACCTGAGGCGTACCCCGGACGGCACACGACGAGACGCTCACCCGTCACGACGGGCCGAGCGCCACCCCCGCGGACTGCCTCCTATCATCTTCCCGCCGGTTGTCACGCGACACGGGGGTCACATGCGAGTCATGGCGGCGGTCCTCATGATCACGGCGCTCGCGCTTGCGCAGGCCGCCGATCCCACGCAGTTCCGCGCCGACGCCCGCCACGATGGCGTCTACCCCGGCGGCGGCGTGCCCGTGCTGCACGGCGTGCTGTGGAAGTTCCGCGCCGGCGCGGCGATTCTCTCCAGCCCGGCCGTGAGCGGCGGCGTGGTCTACTTCGGCAGCAACGATCACAACGTCTACGCACTCGATCAGCGCACCGGGGCGGTGCGCTGGAAGTTCGCGACCAAGGGCCGTGTGAGCTCCTCGCCGGCCGTCGCCGGGGGCCTGGTGTACGTCGGCAGCTACGACGGCAAGCTCTACGCGCTGGATGCCGCGAGCGGGACGCAGCGCTGGCAGTTCGCCACCGAGGGCGAGCGGCGCTTCAGCGCCCGGCACCTGCACGGCGCGGAGCCGGCCACGGAGGTCATGCCGGATCCCTTCGACGTGTTCCTGTCCTCACCCGCGGTCAGCGACGCGGTGGTGTACTTCGGCAGCGGCGACGGCTACCTGTACGCGCTCGAGGCCGCGAGCGGCGCGCTGAAATGGAAGTTCAAGACCGGCAACGTGGTACACGCCTCTCCCGCCGTCGCCGACGGCGTCGTGTACGTCGGCAGCTGGGACAGCTATTTCTACGCGCTCGACGCCCGCAGCGGGGCCGTGCGCTGGCGCTTCAAGACCGGGGAGGATCCGGCCATCAACAACCAGGTCGGCATTCAGTCCTCGGCGGCGATCGCCGACGGCGTGGTGTACTTCGGCTGCCGCGATTCGAACCTCTATGCGCTGGATGCGGCGAGCGGCGCCAAGCGCTGGGCCTTCCCGACGCATGGCTCGTGGGTAGTCAGCTCACCGAGCGTGCGTGACGGGGTCGTCTACTTCGCGACCTCCGACAGCGGCCTGCTGCACGCCCTCGACGCGAAGAGCGGCGCGCCGCTGTTCGAGCTCAGCTTCGCGCACTGGCCGTTCTTTTCCTCCCCGGCGCTCGCCGGGGACTCTCTCTACCTCGGCTCACACGCGGGCAAGCTCATCGCCGTCGATCTCAGGAGCCGCGCCGTCGCCTGGAGCTTTCTCACCGACGGAGCGCGCCAGAATGGCGCGGCGCTCACCAAGGCCGACGGCACGCCCAACTACGAGGCCGCCTTCAGCGACTTCTTCTACGACGACATGGTCTCGGGCACGCAGCGCATGATGAGCGTCGGCGCCGTGCTGTCCTCGCCGACCGTCGACGGCGCGACGCTCTACTTCGGCAGCTTCGACGGGCAGCTGTACGCCATCGGCTAGGCGGCGCGCGTCGCCCGAGCGACGACGCCTTCGCCGCCGACGCTCGCGAGCACCCGGGCCACGGCGTGCACCGTGGCGGCGATGCGTACCGCGCTCTGCACGGCCTCGCGCGCGAGCCCGTGCTGGCGCAGCTGCCGCTCGTGCGAAGCAACGCAGCCGCCGCAGCCGTTGATCGCCGAAACCGCAAGACACAGCAGCTCGAAATCCAGCTTGGCGATGCCCGGGCTGGCGATGACGTTCATGCGCAGCCGCGCCGGAAGCTTCGCGTACTCCTCGTCCTCGACCAGGTGCAGGAAGCGGAAGTAGACGTTGTTCATCGCCATGACCGCAGCGGCCGCGTGCGCGGCGCTGACGTGCGCCGCGTCCAGGTGCCGCACGGCGAGCGCCTGTACGTCGCGCGTGAAGTTGGCGTTGCCGGAGGCCGCGGCGCAGGCGAGCGCCACCGCCCAGATCTGCCGCTCACTCAGGCCCGGCGCCCCGGCGGGGCTGAGCACGCTGCCGAGATTGAGTGCCAGGTCGCGGGCGTAGCCCGGAAGTGATTCGCGGAGGCTCTCGAGGCTGCTCACGTCAGGCCGCCTTGAGGGTGTCGTCACCCTTCTGCCAGTTGCATGGGCACAGCTCGTCCGTCTGCAGGGCATCCAGAACGCGCAGCACTTCCTCGGGGCTGCGACCGACGCTGAGGTCGGTGATGTACACGAAGCGGATCACGCCCTGCGGGTCGATGATGTAGGTCGCGCGCTGCGCGACACCGGCCTGCGGATCGAGGATGCCGAGAGCGCCGGCGAGCTCACGCTTGATGTCCGAGAGCATCGGGAAGGGCAGGCTCTGCAGCTCCTCGCGGTCGCGCCGCCAGGCGAGGTGTACGTATTCGCTGTCGACGCTCACGCCGAGAAGCTGCGCGTCCCGCGCACGGAACTCCTTGTCCAGGCGGCCGAACGCCGCGATTTCCGTCGGGCACACGAAGGTGAAGTCCTTCGGCCAGAAGAACACGACGCGCCACTTGCCGGGGAAGCTCTCGTGCGTGAAGGACTGGAACGCCTTGTTGGGGTCGCTGGAGACGACGCCCGTCAACGCAAACCCGGGAAACTGCTGGCCGATACCTGACATGATCACAACTCCTCGCTGGGTGACGTGGCCGCCATAGTGGCGTCCGCCGTGGTAGCATTCCAATCGATTGATCTGATCGATTCGATAGATTTGGTATATCGAGCCAATGGAACTGAAACTCAAGGACCTGCGCTACCTCGTCGCCGTGGCCGACGAACGCCACTTCGGGCACGCCGCGGCGCGGTGCTTCGTGAGTCAGCCGACGCTCTCCGCGCAGCTGAAGAAGCTCGAGCAGAGCCTGGGCGTGCAGCTGATCGAGCGCGCGCCGAACAAGGTCGCGCTCACCCCGGCCGGGGAAGAGGTGGTCACGCGGGCGAGGCGCATCCTGGAGGCCACGCAGGAGGTCATCGCGCTCGCCGCGACCCTGCGCGACCCGCTCGCGGGACGACTGCGGGTCGCGCTGCTGCCGACCATCGGCCCGTACCTGCTGCCGCACGTCACCGCGGCGGTGCGCAAGGCGCTGCCGCGGCTCGAACTGCGGCTGTACGAGTACCAGACGGCGGCGATGCTCACGAAGCTGCACGAGGGCGAGCTCGACGTCGGCATCCTCGCCCTCCCCGTCGAGACGGCCGGGCTCGCCGCACGGGAGCTGTATCGCGAGGCCTTCACGCTCGCGCTGCCCGAGCGCCACCCGCTCGCGGCTCGCCACAGCGTCCGCGTGGCCGACCTCAAGGACGAAAGACTCCTGCTGCTCGAGGACGGACACTGCCTGCGCGACCAGGCCCTGGAGGTGTGCGCGCGCGTCGGGGTGCGCGAGCAGGCGGATTTCCGCGCCACGAGCCTCGAGACGCTGCGGCAAATGGTGGCCGCGGGCGCCGGCATCACGCTGCTGCCGGAGCTCGCCGGCCGCGGTGCCTATCGCAACGCGCGCGGGGTGGCGCTGCGTCCCTTTTCCCGCCCCGCCCCGGCGCGGCAGGTGGGCGCCGTGTGGCGCAAGAGCACGGCGCGCGGGCCGGCCATCGATGCGCTCTGCCGGGTGATCACCGAGCACGTCCCGTGAGCGCTCCGAGCGCTTCGGAGGCGGTGCGCTTCCGCGCCCGCGACGGGCGCGAGCTCAGCGGGATGCTGCTCGGCGCGCGCGCGCCGCGCGGCGCACTGCTCGTCAACGCGGCGACCGGATTCGCGCACGCCTTCTATAGCGACTTCGCGCGTTACTGCGCCGAGCGCGGCTATCACACGCTCATCTACGACTATCGCGGTATCGGTGCCTCGGCCGCCTCGCCCCTGAGCAAGGAGAGCGCGCGCATGAGTGACTGGGGTCGCCTCGACATGCCGGCGGCGCTCGACTTCCTCGCCGCGCACGGTCCCGGCCTGCCGCTCGTCACGGTCGGCCACAGCGTCGGCGGACAGCTGATCGGGGCCATGGACAACGAGGCTCGCGCACGGGCGCACGTCATGATCGCCGTCTCGAGTGGCTACTGGCGCTACGAGCTCGTGCCGTTTCGCTTCCTGGCGCTCGCGCTGTGGCATCTGTACGGTCCGCTGATGCTCGCGAGCATCGGCTACGTGCCCAGAGGTGCCGTGTGGCGCGGCGAGCCGCTGCCGCCCGCGGTGTTTCGCCAGTGGCGAGCATGGTGCCTGCAGCCGACGCCGTTCGGGCCGTCACTGGATCCTGAATTCGCCGACAGCCGCTTCGCGGAAGTGCGCACGCCGCTGCTCTCCTGGGGCTTCAGCGACGACCCGATCGCGACGCCGCGCGCGATCGAGGCGCTACTCGCCTCCTACCGGCGCGCGCCGGTCGAGCGGCGCACGAGCCATCCCGCCGAGGTCGGAGCACGACGCCTCGGTCACCACGGGTTCTTCTTCGCGCGTCACCGCGACTCGCTCTGGCGCGGGGCGCTCGACTGGATCGACGCGCGCTGCGCGTAGCCTTCCGGGTGCACCGCCGCGGCCGCCGGCCGCCCGGCGCTGCGGGCGAAGGCGATGGCAAGGAGCACCACCACGGCGCCGAGCAGCTGCACCGGCGTGAGCCGCTCACCGAGCAGCAGCCAGGCGTACACCGCGGCGGCGAGCACCTGCACGTACAGGCCGACCGCACCGAAGGTCGCCGGCAGGTGCGCGAAGGCGTAGGCGATGAGGCTCTGGCCGATGACCTGCGCGGAGAGCGCACATGCGAAGAGCAGCCACCACCCGTACGGAGTCGCCGGCAGGAATTTCTGCAGCAGCGCGAGCGGCAGGAGCAGCAGCGTGAATACCAGCGTGCTCACCAACATGACGATGCCCGTGCCGTGGCGCGTGCGCAGGCGGGCGACGACGACGAGGTAGGCGGCGTAGAAACACGCGGTGCCGAGGCCGAGCGCATCGCCGAGCAGTGCGTGGCCGCCGGCGCCGAGCTTCGGAGCGAGGATCAGCAGCATGCCGCCGAAGGCGAACGCGAGCGCGACGAGGAACGCCGGTCGCGGCCGCTCGCCCCACAGCGCCCAGGCGATCAGCGTCACCAGCAGCGGTGCGCAGTTGGCCTCGAGCGTGGAGGCGGCGATCGAGGTGAGCAGAAGCGACGTGTGCCACAGCGCGAGGTCACCGGCGAAGAACACGCCCGCCCAGACCAACAGCGGATCGCGCAGCGAGGCACGCGGCTCGCCGCGCACACGCTGGCGCCGGCGCTCGAGACCGGCCCACAGGGCGAGGAACGGCAGCGCGAGCGCGCCACGCCAGAACGCGGTCGCGGTCGGCCCGGTTTCCGACAGGCGCACGAAGATGCCCGAGCTGCCGATGGCGAGGGCGCCAACAAACAGCGCGATCAGGGCCGGGAGCTCCGAGCGATCGGTGCGGGCGGTCATGGAGTTCAACCGGGGCGCAGGAAATGAGTCGTCAAAGTATTGGTCCCCATCGTCTCAAGTCAACAGCCTTCGTGCGAGTAGCCACTTGTCCAACTCGGTCTGCGGAACATACCCACCATAGAGGTTCGCGTAGGGCGTGCATCGACGCGCGTGCCGATCAAGTAATCTAGTCATTTCATCGAACGACGCATTTGACGGTAATCCTTGGTTGGCTACACGAAGCCATTTCTGTGTCTCGTCAGCGTTTGGCGGCGCCACGGGGTTTTGAGCAATGGACCGACCGAAATGTACTCGTGTTCCGGTGCACTGAGGCTTCAGAGCAACAGCGGCCAGAGGTTGGAGCGCTCCCGGTGAAGCGCTGAGTGTGGGCTCTGGCGGCCTGGCGCAGCAGGGCCGCGCTTAATCATTTCCCGTCGCAGCAATTGAGGCTGCGCGGTCTAACCTGCTGCGCAGATAATCCCCGCAGCTTTCTCTTCGGGAGTGAAGTCCCGGAACTTCCCCAGGGACTCATCCCAGGGAGGAATGTCCTGGCGGGTCCAGAGGTGTATGGACCTGCCTTTGCGGACAACAGGGGGCTTCTTAGCCATCGCGGCCTTTGCCTCGTCGGGCGTCCAGTTCTTACGCACAGCCTCTTTGCATGTATCCCAATGCGCGGACCCATCAGGATTTAAGGGAATCCATTTGTTGTTCGGATTCCTGGTCCATTTCGTTTCTAGTCCGCATTTCCTGCAGATCGGCATAAGCCCGGTTCTCGCGCATCCTACTAAGGCCTTGGGTCTCTCTTCCCTTCTGTCCCAATCCCGGGGTACGTCGGTACGTCTTACAGACAGACGTACCGTACCCCGGGGGATTTTGGGTAAGACTGGCAACTGCCGCGATGATATCGGCTCTTGGCACCGACAACTCGCCTGCGCGTGTAGCCAAGGCCTCCATGATCATCGACCCGGCCGGACCGGCCGATGGCTTCTTGCCCCTGCCTGCGCCGTCCGGGTAATCACGGAACCGCACTTGGCAGCGTCTGATCGGCTCGTTGTCCTCATCGATGTCGACGGTAACCGCAGGCAGCGTTAACCCGAATAGCGGCCCTCACGCGCGTCCCGCATCTTGGTTGCCTGTACCCCTCTGGTGCCATCTGGCAACCTTTCTACTTCGAGCTTCGAAATCGACCGGGTCCTTGAGCGAGTTACTGCCCAAGTCGAACCGCGGCGTGCCGCGTCTGGCATAATCGAGCGCACTCCAGCCGACGACGCGCGCAGCGGACGAGCGCTTGAAACACCCCTTCGCGTACCTCCCCGCCTGCCTGGCGATGCTAGCGAGCGCACTAGCCGCAGCTCCCGCGCAGCTCACAGCCGAGAACGCCTGGATGCGCGCGACACCCGGCACCGACGTGGCGGCCGTGTACCTGACACTGCGCAACACGGGCGCCGAACCCGTGACGGTGGTGGGCGTGCGCTCCCCGATCGCGGCCGACGCCATGATCCACGAGACCAAGCTGAGCGGCGCCGTCTCGACGATGCGGCCGGCGACGCCGCTGCGCATCGCGCCCGGCGCCACGCTGCGGTTCGCGCCGGAGGGTCTGCACGTCATGCTGCACATGCTGACCCACCCCCTGAAGGCGGGAGACGAAGTGCCGCTCGTCCTGCTGCTCGAGGGCGGCGGCACGCTCGCGCTCACCGCGCACGTGAAGGCTCTCGCCGAACCATGACGGCCTCGCGACAACACCGGGCCGGTGTCGCGTGAGCCCGGGCGATTCGCCCCTCGAGCACGTCACGCCCTACGACCGCTTCGCCTGGCGCGACGCCGAGGTGGAGGCGCACCTCGGCGCCGGCACGCGCCGCGACGAACTCGTCGGATATTTCGGGGCCGCGGAGTACCGCGCGCTCAGCGCGCTCGCGCGTCGTGCGCGGCGCGCGGCGGCCCGCGACGCGGCGCGCGTGCTCATCGTCCCCGGCATCATGGGGTCACAGCTCGGTCTGGCGCGGGCGCGACCGCTGCCCGACGACATCGTGTGGCTCGACCCGATCGACATCCAGCGCGGTCGGCTGAGGAACCTGCGCCTTCCGGGCGCGCGCATCGTGCCGCTCGGCATCGTGCTGCACTCGTACCTGCGCCTGCGGCTGCAGCTGCGCGCCGCGGGCTTCGCGGTGGACTCCTACGACTACGACTGGCGAGCGGGCGTGAGCGAGCTCGGACGGGCGCTCGCCGAGCATCTCGCGCGCCAGCGCGCGCCCGTCGCCCTGGTGGCGCACAGCATGGGCGGCCTGGTCAGTCGTGCAGCGCTCACGCATCGCGAGAGCGCGCACGTCGTGCGGCTCATCCTGCTCGGCACGCCCAACTGCGGCTCCTTCGCGGCGGTCCAAGCGCTGCGCGGCACGTACGCCGTCGTGCGTAAGGTCGCGCGACTCGACGGCAGATCGTCCGCGGAAGAGCTGTCAGCGGAAACGTTCAGCACCTTCCCGAGTCTCTACGACCTGCTGCCGCACGGCGCGTGCGGCGGCCCGGACCTGTTTGCCGCCGCGCAGTGGCCTTCTTCCGGGCCGCAGCCCCGCGCGGGACTCCTCGCCGACGCACGAGCCGCCCGCGGCCGGCTCGCGCCGCCGGACACGCGCTTCGCCGTCATCGCCGGCGTCGGCCAGGAGACGGTCACCGCCGTCGCGCGGCGCGGCGATGACTTCCTCTACACGCTCACGCGCGCCGGGGACGGCACGGTGCCGGTCGTGAGTGCCGAGCTGCCCGCGGTACGCGGCTACTACGCGCGCGCGGCCCACAGTGACCTGACACGCGACCCGCTGATCGCCCGGGCCGTGACGGACCTGCTGCAGAAGGACGCCACGCGGCGCCTGCCCTCGCGCTGGGTAAGCCGCAGCCGCGCGTACCTCAAGGTGAGCGACGCACAGTTGCGCCGCACGCACACCGGGAAGGTCGCGTGGGCAGAGCTGTCGGAAGAGGACCGGCGCGCGTTTCTTGAGAATCTCAACGAGCCACCCCGCTGGCGCCTGCGACGCTGAGTCGCACGTGCCGCCGCGGTCCGCTGCTAAGAGAATGCTCTGGCAACCTCCTCGCGCTGCTTCGCATCCGGCAGCCGGCCGCGGCCCCCGGCGAGATTGTCCCTGAGGTGCTCCACGTTGCCGGTCGCCGGGATGATGCAGGTGACGGCGGGATTTGAGGCGATGAACTTCAGCGCCAGCTGCCCCCAGCTTGTCGCGTCGACGTCCGCTGCCCAGGCGGGCAGCGCCCGGCCACGCACGCGCTGGAACAGCGAGCCGTCCTCGTACGGGCGGTTGACGAGCACCGCCACGCCACGCTCGGCGCACAGCGGCAGCAGGCGCTGCTCCGCCGCGCGGGTCACGGGCGAGTAGTTGAACTGCACGAAATCCAGCCGCTCGCGCGCGATCACCCGCTCGAGGTCGGGGTAGGAACTCACGGTGTAATGCGTGACGCCGAGGTAGCGCACGCGCCCGGCGGCCTTCCATTCGCGCAGCGTCGCGAGCTGAGTGTCGAGGTCGAGCAGGTTGTGCACCTGGATGAGATCCAGCCGCTGCGTCTTCATGAGCTCGGCCGAGTGCGTCATCTGCTCGACGCCGGACTCGCGCCCGCGCGTCCATACCTTGGTGGCGAGAAAGGCCTGCTGGTGCATCCCCGGCGTCAGCAGCTCCCCGAGCACCCGCTCGGCGCTCGAGTACATGGGCGAGGTGTCGATGAGGCGGCCTCCGCCGTCGAAAAAAGCCGCGAGCACCCGGGACAGCGGCGCGAGCGCTGACGCGGAGTCCTCGACCTCGAAGGGCCCCGAGGTGCCCAGGCCGATGAGCGGCAGCTCCTCGCCGCTCGAGGGGATCCTGCGGCGGATCGGCGCGGTGTCGGCGGCGGCGGCGCGCGTCACGGAGGCGGCAGCCATGATCTTCACTCCCGCGGCAAGCAGCTCGCGTCGGTTCATCCTAAGCCTTCGGGCGGGTATCGCGGCGCATATTCGCACGCGTCCGCGGTGCTGTCGTGCCGGCGGGATCCTAGATGAGCGCAGCGTCGGTCGCGACGACACTCGCGCCGCCGTCCGTCACGACGCGCGCGAGCGCGTGCGCGAGGGGGAGCACCTGGGCGGCGTAGAAGGCGGCGGTGTGCAGCTTCGCCGCATAGAACTCGCGCTCGGCGGCGTCGGGCTCGCCCGCGGCGATGAGCGCCGAGCGCGCGAGCAGCCAGCCGCCCGCGACGTAGCCGCAGAGCTTCAGGTATGGCACCGAGACCGCCATCCCGGCATCCGGCCGCGAGGCAAGCGTGCGCAGCAGTGCCGTGGTCGCGCCGCGCAGCGCGGCGAGGGCCGCGCGCGAGGCCTCCGCGACCGGCGCCGCAGGTCCCGCGCCCGGAGCATCCCGCAGGCTCGCCTCCATCTCATCGATCAGCGCCGTCATCGCAGCCCCGCCATCGCGCGTAAGCTTGCGCCCGATCAGGTCGTTCGACTGGATGCCGGTCGTGCCCTCGTAGATCGTGGTGATGCGCACGTCGCGCATGTACTGCGCCGCGCCCGTCTCCTCGATGAAGCCCATGCCGCCGTGCACCTGCACGCCGATGTAAGCGACTTCGTTGCCGATCTCGGTGCACCATCCCTTGACGATCGGCGTCAGCAGCTCCCCGCGCGCCACGGCGCGCGCGCGCAGCGTCGCGTCCCCGGCGCACTCGGCGAGGTCGAACTGCAGCGCCGTGTACAACGCGAGCGCGCGCGACGCCTCGGTCTGCGACTTCATCATGAGCAGCATGCGCTTGACGTCGGGGTGATTGATGATCGGCAGCGGACCGGCAGGCTGCGGCACCGGCGGTCTGCCCTGCACGCGCGTGCGCGCCCACTCGGCCGCGCGCTGGAACGCACGCTCGCCGACCGCGTAGCCTTCGCTCGCCACCGAGAGGCGCGCACTGTTCATCATGATGAACATGTACTCGAGCCCGCGCCCCGGGTCCCCGACACGGTACGCGATCGCGCCGTCCTTCTCGCCGAAGGCGAGCACGCAGGTCGGGCTCGCGTTGATGCCGAGCTTGTGCTCGATAGACAGGCTGCGCACCTCGTTGCGCGCCCCGAGCGTGCCGTCGGGGTTCACGATGCGCTTGGGCACGATGAAGAGCGTGATGCCCCTGACGCCGGCCGGGGCGCCGTCGATGCGCGCGAGGACCATGTGGACGGTGTTGGCGGTGAGATCGTGGTCGCCCCAGGTGATGAAGATCTTCTGGCCGAAGAGCCGGTAGTGATCCCCCTCGGGCACGGCGCGCGTGCGCACCTGGCCGAGGTCCGAGCCGGCCTGAGGCTCGGTGAGCACCATGGTGCCGGTCCACTCCCCGCTCACCATCTTCGGCAGGTACAGGCGCTTCTGCTCGGGCGAGCCGCACAGCTCGAGCGCGTGTTCGGCGCCGCTCGTGAGCATCGGGCACAGCTTGAAGGCGAGGTTCGCGGAAGCCCAGAACTCCGCCACGGCAGTGGCCAGCACGCGCGGCACGCGCTGCCCGCCGTATTCCGGTGCGCCGCCGAGCGCCGGCCAGCCGCCGGCGACGAACTGCGCATAGGCCTCCTTGAAGCCGGGTGTGGTGAGGACCCCCTCGGGCGTCCAGCGTGCCCCCTCGAGGTCCCCCGGGCGGTTGAGCGGCTCGAGCACCGTCTCGGCAAAGCGCGCCGCCTCCTCGAGCACCGAGCGGGCGAGCTCGCAGGAGTAGTCGGCGAACGCCGGGCAGGCGGCAAGCGTGCCCGTGTCGAGGAGTTCCTCGAGCACGAAGCGCATCTCGCGCAGGGGGGCTCGGTACATGGCTGGTCCGTGTCTGCCGGGGCGGCGGCCGCCGCACGCGGCCGGCTTGGCTAGTGTAGCGAGTCCGCCGCGAGCCTACCCGGGAGCAGGCTGGGCCCGCGCCGAGGGCGGGGGCGCGAGCGCCGGCACGATGTTCGCGGCCAGGAAGTCGACGAACTGCTGCACCCGCGAATCCGACTCGAGCGCCTCCGGATACAGGGCATAGAGCGGCGCCGCCGCCGGCACGCTCCACTCCGGCAGCACTCCCTTCAGGCGCCCCGTGGCGAGCCCCTGGCGGCACAGGAACTCCGGCAGCAGGCCGATGCCGAGCCCGGCGGCCGTGGCCGCGTGCAGCACCGCCGGATCGTCGACCGCGAGTTTGGGCGTCAGGGGCACCTCGGCACGCTGCGCTCCGCGAGTCAGGTGCAGGCGAAACTCGGGCAGCTCCGCGGCATCCGGTGTCAGGAGGTCGTGCGTGCGCAGCTCGTCGGGGCGCACGGGCGCGCCGCGCTGCTGCAGGTAGCCAGGCGTCGCGCACAGCAGCGCCGGCGGTGCGCCGAGCAGGCGCTGCGCCACCGCGCCGCCCTCGGGCGGGCGCGTGCGGATCGCGACGTCCCACGCCCCGTCCGCCAGCTGCTCGGCGTCCAGCGCCACTTCCAGCGGCACGTGCGCAAAGGCCTCGAGGAAGCGCGGCACGAGCGGCGAGAGCAGCACGCGTCCGTAGGTGGGATCGGCGACCACGCGCAGCGGTCGCGCCTGCGGGGACTGCAGGCGCGCGATCGCCGCGCGCGCCGCGTCGGTCTCCTCGAGCACACGTCGCGCGTGCGGGTAGATCAGGCGGCCGGCGTTGGTGAGTGCGAGGCGGCGCGTGGTGCGCTCGAGCACGCGCACGCCGAGGGAGCGCTCCAGGTCCGCGACCGCGCGGCTGACGGCGGCCTTCGGCACGCCGAGCGCGCGTGCCGCGGCGGAGAAGCCGTTGAGATCGACCACTTTCGCCAGCATGGCGAGCTGCGCCGGAGCCCATATCAGGTTCATGTGCCGCCCCAATATCCCCTCTGAGGGAGACCATTGTTTCACCCGGGAGGCAGGCGCGCCAGATGTCGCCGGACTAGAATGCCCGGCCCCACCGCTTCACGACGGAAATCACGAAAGGGAACCCCCAATGAAGATCTCGATGCACGCCCTCTCGGCGGACCTGTTCGCCAACATCCTGCACAACCTCGACTGGGTCCTCGGCAAGGGGGCGGCGCACGCGGCGAACAAGAAGTTCGACCCCGCCGTGCTGCTCGCCGCGCGCCTCGCGCCCGACATGCTGCCGCTCACGCGTCAGGTGCAGATCGCGTGCGACATCGCCAAGAACTCCCTCGCCCGCCTCGCCGGCCAGGAGCCGCCGCGCTTCGAGGACAACGAGACCAGCTTCGAGCAGCTGCACGCGCGCATCGCGCGCACGCTCGATTACCTGCGCAGCGTACCCGCGGTCGCGCTCGAGGGTTCCGAGACGCGCGACGTCAAGGTGCCGGCCGGGGAGCGCACGTTCGAGTTCAAAGGACTGGAGTTCCTCGAGCGCTGGGCGATCCCCAACGTGTTCTTCCACGTCACGACGGCCTACAACATCCTGCGCCACAACGGCGTGGAACTGGGCAAGCGTGACTTCGTCGGCGGCGGCCGCGAGCTGTAGATCCGCGGGCGATTAATATGACAAATCCCCTCGCGTAAGCTGTCGCCCTTTTGCGAACAGAACGCGAGGGAATTCACGGCGCCAGGGACGGCGCACTGCCACTCTCTCTTCCCAAGCCGGGCGCCGCGCGCCCGCGCATTTCCTGAGGACGGGGAGTCTCCTTGCTATTCAAAGCGGCCAAGCGTACCCCTGCTCCGGCGCCGCCGGGGCCGACCCCGGCCGCGTCTCCGCCGGCGCCCGTCCCGCTCACCATCGAAGCCCTCGGCCAGCAGTTGCGCGACGCCCTGCCGACGCGCCGCCTGCACTCGCTCTCGCTCTGCGATCACGAGGCCAACGTGCTGTGGCTGAGCGAAGGCGCGCTCGGCCCCGATGAGCACTCGCTGGTTACCGAGGCGCTCGCCGTCCTCGCCGCCGATTCCTCGCTCCCGGCTCACGAGATGGGCCTGGAGGACGGGCGGCTCGCACTCTTCCTGCCGGTGCGCGCCCCGATGGGCGAGCCCGTCGGTATCGCCATGATCCTCGCCGACCGCAAGTCGATCGGCGATGACACGCTCGAACGCATGCTCGCGGCCCCGGTGCGCGCCATCATGCAGCGCCTGGCGGTGCTGCTGAAGCCGGCCGAAGCGCGCGTCGGCACCGGCACGGCCTCGATCCCGGTGCTCGAGTTCGCGAGCGAGGCGGAGGTCACCCAGCCGATCGCCGCGGTACCGGCTCCGCGCGCCGCGGCGGCCGCGCCGGTCGTCACGCCGGTTGCAGTGTCGGCCGTCGCTTCGGTCATCTCGGCCGAGCAGATCGACGACATCCTCGAGTTCGACCTGTTCTCCGACTCCCCGCCCGCGGCTTCCGGACCCGCCGCCCGCGCGGCGCCCGCCGAGCCCCCGGCGCCGGAGTTCGAGCCGGAGCCGCAGCCGGAACCGGACCCCGATCACGAGCTGGCCGAGCTCGTGGAGCTCGACCTCGACCCCGAGCCAGCGCCCGCCCCCCTGCCACCCAGGGTGGTGACGGCCCCGCGGTTCGCACCCGCTCCCGTGGCGGCCGCGCCGGTCGCGCCGCCCGCCCGCGAAGCCCCGACGAGCAGCCCGGCTCCCGCCGCGCGCGCGAGCGTCGCCCCCCGCCTCGCGCCGGCCGTCCCCGCCGCGGCCGCCGTCGCCGCCGCCAACGATCCGATTCTGACGCTCGAGCTGCTGGCGTTCGCGAAGCTGCGCGCCGGCGGCCAGACCCGCCGCTTCCAGGTGCTGGCTCGCAGCGCCACCGTGCAGCGCGACCCGGCCGCCTTCGACGCCCTGGTCCTGCAGCGGCTCATCGGCTGGCTCGCGGCCCACCGCGCCGCGTGGAGCTCCCAGCCCACGAGCTTCACGGTGAACCTCTCGATCGCGACCCTCGAGGACGAGCGCTTCGCGCACAAGACCGCCGCCCTGCTCAACACTCACGGCATCGCCGCGGAGACGCTCGGCTTCGAGATCACCGAGGCGCTTTGCACCCAGCGGCGCGCCCAGGTCGAGCGCTTCATCGGTCAGTGCGACAAGGCCGGCTCCTGGGTGGTCGTCGATGATTTCTCCTTCGATTCGCAGGTGCTGCCGCTCCTGCGCTCGAAGGCGCTGCGGCTGGTGAAGATCGACCCGAAGCTCACCTCCTCTGCGCTCAAGGACAAGCTCTCCCAGGCGATGGTGGTGGCCACCGTGCAGGCAGCCAAGGTGCTCGGCATCCACTGCTCGGCCAAGAAGGTGGATTCGCAGGCCGCGCTGCAATGGCTGACCGCCATCGGCTGCGACTTCGCCCAGGGCCAGGCGCTCGCGCGGGCGCAGCCGCTCGACTCCCTCGCCAGCTCGCCGGATCCGACCGGGATCACGGCGATGGCCATGCCCCGCTAGATCTAACCGCAAATCAAAGCCTTGACGGGCCGCCGCGCGCGGCGCCCACGCCCCGTCCTGCGACGAGGCGAGGCCGCGGCACGGCCAGTTACCCGGCGCACGGCGAGCCGAATGGCCTAAGCTTCGTGGCAGCGCCATGAAAATGCCGACGCTCGACCAGTTCCGCTCCAACCGCAACGTGCTCTTCTGGAGCCTGCACGCCGCCGGCTGGGCCGCCTACGGCATCTCGCAGTACGCCGGGGCGCTGACCTACGACAAGCCGGCGAGCTACGCGCACGTCATCGTGAACTCCGCGATCGGCGGGTTCCTGCTCTCCGCCCCGATGCGCTACATCTACCGGGGGCTGTGGAGCAAGCGGCCGCGGGAGATGATCGTCGCCGTGCTCATCACCTGCTATGTGACCGCGCTCGCGCTGCGCATCATCATCAACTTCTCCTACAAGTACTACGTCGATCCCAGCTGGGAGGCGCACAACCCCCTGCAGGTCTTTGGCGGGGTCCTGTCCTCGACGTACCTGCTGCTTTGCTGGAGCGTCCTGTACTTCGGGATCAAGTTCTACGAGTCGCAGCGCAAGCAGGAGGAGGCGATGCTCAAGGCCGTGGCGCTCGCCCAGGAGGCGCAGCTGAAGATGCTGCGCTACCAGCTGAACCCGCACTTCCTGTTCAACACCCTGAACGCCATCTCCACGCTGATTCTCGACAACCAGAACCGCAAGGCGAACCATGCGGTGACGCGCCTGTCGGAATTCCTGCGCTACACCCTCGACCAGGATCCGATGAAGAAGGTGACCCTGCGCCAGGAGCTCGAGGCGCTCGAGCTGTACCTCGGCACGGAACGGCTGCGCTTCGGCGAGCGGCTGCGCCTCGAGTACGCCGTCGAGGGGCCCGCGCTCGATGCCCTGGTGCCGAGCCTGCTGCTGCAGCCGCTGCTCGAGAACTCACTCAAGTACGCCGTCTCCTCGCGCGAGGAGGGGGGCACGGTGCGCATCGAGGGCCGCACGCGCGAGGGCTGGCTCGAGCTCGCGGTGAGCGACGACGGACCGGGGCTGCGCGAGGGCACGCAGACGAGCGACCGCCGCGGCGTCGGCCTGCGCAACACCCGCGAGCGCCTCGCGGTGCTCTACGGCGAGAACTGCCGCTTCTCGGTGGCCAATTGCCGCCCGGGGCTGCGCGTGGACATGGCGCTGCCGCTCGAGACGGCCGAGGTCCCGACCGAGAGCGCGCGCGAGCGCCAGACCTTTCCCGCGAGCCTGCCGCGCGGTGCGCACGCATGAAGATCCGCACCATCATCGTCGACGACGAGGTCCTCTCGCGGCGCGGTATCGAGCTGCGACTGCGCGGGGCGAGCGACTTCGAGATCGTCGCGCAGTGCGCCAATGGCCGCGAGGCGCTCGCCGCCATCCAGCAGTACAAGCCCGACCTCGTGTTCCTCGACATCCAGATGCCGGGCATGTCCGGTTTCGAGGTGCTCGCGCACCTGCCGCAGGCATCCCTGCCGGTGCTGGTGTTCGTCACCGCCTACGACCAGTACGCCATCCAGGCCTTCGAGGCACGCGCGGTCGACTATCTGCTCAAGCCCATCGACGACGTGCGCTTCGAGGCGGCGCTCATGCGCGTGCGCGAGCACGTGCGTGCCAAGAGCGCCGCCGACCAGCGTGACCGGCTCATGCAGATCATCGCCGAGATCACCGGATGCGGTGAGCTGGTGCTCGATGAGCTGCTCGAGCACGGGCGCAAGGCCATCGAGGGACGCCGCCCCGAGGTTCTGCCGATCCGCCAAGGACGCGAGACGGTACGCGTGCCCGTCGCCGCCATCCGGTGGATCGACGCGGCGGGTGACTACATGTGCATCCACGCCGGCGGCGACACCCACATCCTGCGCGGCACGATGAAGGAGCTCGAGGAGCTCCTCGATCCGCGCCTGTTCCAGCGCGTGCACCGCTCGACGATCGTCAACCTGCGCCTGGTGAAGAGCCTGCGCGCGCACATGAACGGGGAGTACTTCCTCACCCTCGAGGGCGGGCATGAGCTCAAGCTCTCCCGCACCTACCGCGACAAGGTCGAGTACTTCCTCTCCGGCTCGGCCAGCTAGTCCCACCCGCCCGGCCGGCCCGGCAATTTGCCGTGATGCAGGTCCGTCCCCGGGCGCGCCGCGTGCAACTGAGACGTGCGTCACGCCGTACCGGACGGCTCCTTTTGATCTGTGAGCCATCGCGACGCAGGCGTTGCCGCGCGTTGCAAAGATATGTCCACGTATGGAAGCCGCGTCCCGACCGCCATTGGAACTGCTCCCCGATCTGCCGGTGGAGGAGCCCCTGGATTCCGCACAGCGCGCAGCGCCCCTGCCGGCGCCGCCGGTGCTGGCGGCCGCGCCCGCCGCCGGCGCGGAGTCGAAGGACCCCGTGCAGACCAGCATCCAGTTCCTGGATCCCGCGGCGCTTCTCCTGGCGACGGCCGAGGTGCCGGCGCTGACCCCGGCGCCCAAGGCCGACCCCGCGCCCGCCGGCCCGGTGAGCACGCTCCCGAGCGCGGCGCCGAAGTCCGAAGCGCGCCCCGCCGCCCCCGCGCCGACGCCCGAACTCGAGCTGCTCGAGGATCCGGCGGTCGTCGAGGAACTGCTGACGAGGCCCCCGCCTCCGCCGCCTGCGCCGAGGCCGCTGCCGACTTCACCGGCGCCGACTCTCACCCCGTCGGCGCCTTCCGCCTCGACGGGTGCCGCCCCCGCGAAGGAAAGCGCCCCTCGCGTCGAGGCGCGCGTACCGATCGCAAAGACCGCATCGCTGAGCTCCGCGGCCCACAAGCTCGCCGCCGCGGGCCGCCGGTCCGAGAAGGCCCCGCCGCTCGCTCCGGCACCGCCGCGCCCGGCCGCCCCCGCGCCGGCCCCGGCTCCTGTCGCAAAACCGAAGGCCGCCCCCGCGCCGGCCGAGAATCTCGCCAGCTGGACCAGCGCCCGCGCCGCGGCGGCGCCCGCGAAGGCGAAGGCCTCCGGCGTGGTCGCGCCCGCTCCGGCGAAGCCCGCCCCGGGCAAGACGCCGACCCCCGCCGCGGCCGCGCCGCCGGCCCCCACCTCGGGTGGTGCCGGCTCCTCGGCGCCGCTCGACCGCGACTCCATCGCGCGCAATCAGATCGTGGAGCGCTACCTCTCGGGCCGGCTGCCGCTAAAGGGCGCGACCGAGTTCGAGCAGTTCTGCGCCCGGCACCCGGACATCCTCGACGAGATCGGGCTGCCGGAGCGGGTGAACGCGGGATTGCGTCTGCTCGAGGCGGCCGGCAAGCCCGAGCCCTGGCAGGAAGCCCCGCGACCCGCGTGGCAGAAGCCGCAGGTCACACTGGCGCTCGCGGTGGCGGTGGGACTGCTGGGCATGTCGCTGGCAGTCCTGACGGGCACGAGCGCCTCGAAGAGCCACCGCATCACGGAGCTGCAGAAGCAGGTGAGCGAGCGGCCGCTCGACCCGGCGACCAGCACGCGCGAGATCCGCCTCGTGCCGAGCCGTACGGGCGCCTCCAACTCGCCGGCGATTACGATCGGCGGCGCGGTCGCCGGCGCGCAGCTCGCGGACTTCAAGATCGACGAGTCGCGCTCGCCGTATCACATCTACCGCGTCACCATCGATCGCGCCGACCAGGGACGCGTCGCGGTGATCAGCAACCTCGTCAAGGACTCCAACGGGCACCTGCGGGTCGCGCTCAATAGCTCCGCGCTCGGCCCGGGCAACTACCAGCTGACCATCGAGGGTCTCAACTGGCGTGGCGACCCCGAGCCGGACTCCTGGATCACGATCGGCATCGCCGCGCGCGCTCCCTAGGCGCGCAGCGTCGTCAGCGGAGGCTGATTGACCACCGAGCGCGTCGCGAGCCAGCCACCGGCGGCCACGAGCAGCGCGCCGCCCGCCACGCCCTCCAGGCACGGCAGCAGTTCGAAGGCGTAGCGCAGCTCGAGCCAGTGCGTGGTGAGAAAGTAGGCCGCGAGCGAGGCGCCGAGCGCTGCGAGCACGCCCGACAGCGCACCCAGCGTCGTGAACTCGGCGAGCACCCCCTGCACCACGGTCGTGCGGCTGGCACCGAGCGTGCGCAGCATCGCGCTCTCATAACGCCGCTCGTCACGGCTCGACTGCACCGCGGCAAGCAGCACCGTGAGTCCCGCGAACAGCGTGAAGACGAATACGCTCTGCACGGCGAGCGCGGCGCGATCGAGCACGCCGCGCACCCGCGTCAGCAGCTCATCGATGTCGAAGATGGAGACGCTCGGGAAGCGGTGCGCGAGCTGCGCGAGTGAGCGGCCGGCCCCGGGGGTGAAATAGGCGCTCGTCATGTACGTGCCCGCCACCTTGTCGAGCACGCCCGGCACGAACACGATGAAGAAGTTCGGCTGGAAGGTGTCCCACTTCACCTTGCGGATGCTCGCCACCTTCGCCTGGATCGTCTCGCCGGCGACGTCGAAGGTGAGTTCGTCGCCCACCTGCACGCCGAGGGACTCCTGAAACTCGCTCGCGAGCGACACCAGCGGCCTGCCGTAGTCCGCGCCCGTCCACCAGCGTCCGGCGACGATGCGGTTGTCGGCGCCGAGCTCGGCCGACCAGGTGAGGTTCTGCTCGCGGGTGGCGAAGTTCTCCTCGCTGGCGTGCCCGCCGCGCGGCTCCTCGACCGGCTTGTCGTTGATGGCCGTGAGGCGGCCGCGGATGATGGGCAGCACCTTGGTGGTGCGCGCCCCCTGCTGCGCGAGGAACTGCACGAACTCATCGCGCGCGCCGGGCGGGATATTTACGAAGAAGTAGTTGGGCAGGTTCGGCGGCAGGGTGCGCTGCCAGTCCCCGTTCAGGTCGCCGCGCAGGATCGCGAGCAGCAGCAGCACCATGATGCCGGTGCCGAATGCGACCAGCTGCACGACGCTCTCGGCGCGGCGGCGGCTGAGGTTGGCGACCCCGAAGCGCCAGGCGATGCCCACGCGCCCGCGCAGCCGTCCCGCGAGCGCCACCAGCGCGAGCCCCGCGAGCGCCAGCAGCAGCACGAACGCGGCAAGTCCCGCGGCGAAGTACAGGAACAGCCGCCGCTCGGGCACGACCCAGTAGATGAGGCCGAGCACGACCGCGACCGCGGGACCAAAGGCGAGCAGCACGAGCGGCGGCGGCGGCCCGACGTCGCGCCTCAGGACACGCAGCGCCGGCACGCGCGCGAGCTGCAGGAGCGGCGGCAGCGCAAAGCCGGCGAGCACCGCGACCGCCGTGACAAAGCCGACCGCGAGCGGCGTGGCGCTCGGGGGCGGCAGGTCGGTGACGGCGAGCAGGCCGCGGATCGTGCGCAGCAGCCACTCCTGGGCGAGGAAGCCGACGGCGGAGCCTGCGAGCGCGGCGAGGAGTGCGAGTGCGAGCAGCTGCAGGACCGCGACGCCGAGCGTGAAGGCCCGGGTCGCGCCTAGGGTCTTCAGGAGCGCCATCGTGTCCAGGTGCCGGTGCACGTAGCGGCGCGCGGCCATGGCGACCGCGATCGCGCACAGCAGCACGCTCACGAGGCTCGCGAGGCTCAGGAAGCGCCCGGCGCGCTCGACCGCGCTGCGCACCTGTGGACTCGCCTCGGTGATGTCCCGCAGGCGCTCGCCGGCGCGCTTGTGCTCGACGAGCCACGCCTTGAAGGCGTCGACCGCGGCGCGCTCGCCGGCGAACAGCCCTGCGTAGCTCACCCGGCTACCGGGCTGGATGAGGTTCGTGGCCGGCAGGTCCGCGGAGTTCATGAGGAGCGCCGGCGCGAGCTCGGCGAACGTACCGCCCTGGTCGGGCTTGGAGATCAGCACGCGCGTGACGCGAAGCGATGCCGTGCCGATCGAGAGCTGCGAGCCAAGGTGCGCGCCGATCGCCATCAGGAGGCGCGAATCCGGCCACGCCTCTCCCGGCGCGGGGATACCGGCTGCGGGCGTGCCGCGCGCGAAGGGCTCGTCGGCGGTCAGGACGCGCCCGCGCAGCGGGTAGCCCGCGGTCACCGCGGTCACCGCGGTCAGCTGACTCGCCTCGCCGTTGAACACCACCGAGAGCAGCGAGGTACTGCGGGCGGCGGCGAGGCCGCGCCTACGGGCCTCACTGAAGTACTGCTCCGCGAGCGGCTGCGGGGAGCCGAGGCGGATGTCCGCCGCCAGCACCTCGCTCGCCTGCAGGGCGACCGCGGCGCTCACGCGGCTCACCAGGAAGCCGACCCCGGTGAGCGCCGCGACGGCCACGGTGAGCGCGAGCAGCAGCACGCCGAGCTCCCCGGAGCGCCATTCGCGCGCCAGGGTGCGCAGCGCCAGGCGCAGCACCCTCACGCGATGCGCCCCCGCTCCATGTGCAGCACGCGCGCGCAGCGCGCGGCGAGCGCGCGGTCGTGCGTCACCAGCACCAGCGTGGTATGCGCCTGGATATTCAGCTCGAACAGCAGTTCGCCCACGCGCGCGCCCGTGGCGGTGTCGAGATTGCCGGTGGGCTCGTCGGCGAACAGCACCGCGGGGCGCGTGACGAAGGCCCGCGCGATGGCGACCCGCTGCTGCTCCCCGCCGGAGAGCTGGCGCGGGTAGTGCCCCGTGCGCTCCTCGAGCCCGACGCCGCGCAGGGTCTGTGCGGCGACCCGGCGCGCATCCGCCAGGCCCGCCAGTTCCAGCGGCAGCATGACGTTCTCGAGCGCCGTGAGCGCGGGGATGAGATGGAACGACTGGAACACGAAGCCCACGCGTTGCGCCCGCAGGCGTGCGCGGCCGTCCTCGTCGAGACGTGTCAGGTCCTGGCCCGCGAGCAGTACCCGGCCGCGCGTCGGCACATCGAGGCCGGCGAGCAGCGCGAGGAGCGTGGACTTGCCGGCTCCGGAGGGGCCGGTGACGGCGACGGACTCGCCGCCGGCGATGGCGAAGGAGACCCCGTCCACAATAGTCAGCGAACCTTCCGGACTGCTAACCTGCTTTGAGAGGTCTTCAGCTTTGAGAACGTTGTCGCGCGGCGTCGCCTTCTGGGCGCTGCTGATCAGCTCGGTATTCATCGCGCTCCAGAACGCGGTGGCCGCCGACCGTACCATCCTGGCATTCGGCGACAGCCTGAGCGCCGCCTATGGAATCCGGTCGGAGCAGGGTTGGGTTGCGCTGCTCGCGCAGCGACTTCAGGCACAAGGGTACGGGTACCAGATCGTCAACGCCAGTGTCAGCGGGGAGACGACCGCGGGCGGCCTCGAGCGCCTGCCGCGCGCACTCGAGCTGCACCGGCCTGCGGTGGTGATCCTAGAGCTGGGCGCCAATGACGGGCTGCGCGGATTGCCGGTCAAGGCCATGCACGACAATCTGGCGCAGATGCTGCGCCTGTCGCAGGCCGCCGGGGCACGGGTGCTCTTGGTGGGCATTCGCATGCCGCCCAACTACGGGCCGCGCTACAGTGAGGACTTCGCCAAGGTCTATCCGGAGCTCGCACAGCAGTTCAGCGTGCCCCTGGTGCCATTTCTGCTCAAGGACGTCGCGCTCAACCCCGCGCGCATGCAGGAGGACGGCATGCACCCGAACGCTGCCGGCGAGCCCGCGGTACTCGACAATCTCTGGCCGTACTTGAAACCGCTCCTCAATAAGAATCCTAAAGAACGATGATGGACAAGATTTGGCTCAACTCCTACCCGCCGGGCGTGCCCGCCGAGGTCGATCCCACGCAGCTGCGGACGCTGAAGGAGCTGTTGGAAAGGGCGTGTGCGCAGTACGCAGACCGCGTGGCCTTTACCCAGATGGGAGCAAAGCTCACCTACCGTCAGCTCGACGAGCGCAGCGCTGCCCTTGCTGCCTGGCTGCAGCAGGTCGGCTTCAGCAAGGGGGACCGCTTTGCGATCATGCTGCCCAACACGCTGCAGTATCCGATCGCGCTCTTCGGCGTCCTGCGTGCCGGGCTCGTGGTGGTGAACACCAACCCGCTCTACACCGAGCCTGAGCTCGAGCACCAGCTCACGGACTCAGGCGCCACGGGCATCCTGGTGCTTGAGAACTTTGCGCACGTGGTTGCCAGAGTCCTGCCGCGCACGAAGGTGCAGCACGTCCTGGTTACCTCGGTGGGCGAACTGCTGCCCTTTCCGAAGTCCTCGATCGTGAACTACGTCGTGCGCAGCGTGCGCAAGCAGGTGCCGCTCTGGAGCATCGCGGGGGCGATCACCTTCCGCGAGGCTCTCGCGCGCGGCCGTCAGACAACTCTCGCCTCGGTCGACATCGGTCCGGAGGACCTCGCCTTCCTGCAGTACACCGGGGGTACCACCGGCGTCGCCAAGGGGGCCATGCTCTCCCACGGCAACATCAGCGTTAACGTGCTGCAGGCGGCCTCCTGGATCGGCAGGGCCTTCACGGACGCCCCCGGAGTGCTGATAACAGCGATCCCGCTGTACCATATTTTTGCGCTCTCCGGTAACTGCATGGTGTTCATACGTCTCGGCTGGACCAACGTACTCATCATTAATCCGCGCGACCTGCCCGCATTCATCAAGGAGATGGTGCGCCATCCGCCGAACTACATCAGCGGCGTGAACACGCTTTTCAACGCGCTACTGCACTCGCCCGGCTTCGAGCGCATCGACTTCAGCGGTCTGAAGGTGACCCTGGGCGGGGGGATGGCAGTACAGGCCACCGTGGCCGAACGCTGGAAGAAGGCCACGGGGAACACCCTGACTCAGGCCTGGGGGCTCACGGAGACCTCGCCCGCCGCGACGATCAATCCCAGTAACGAAGACTTCAATGGTTCGATCGGCCTACCGCTGCCCTCGACCGAAATCGCCATCAAGGACGATGCAGGCAATGACCTCGAGATCGGCAAGAACGGGGAAATCTGCGTGCGCGGCCCCCAGGTGATGAAGGGCTACTGGAATAAGCCCGAAGAAACCGCAAAGGTGATGGTACCGGGTGGCTGGCTGCGCACCGGCGACGTTGGTCACATGGACCAACGGGGATTCGTGTACATCGAGGACCGGAAGAAGGACATGATCCTGGTCTCTGGATTCAATGTTTATCCGAACGAGGTGGAATCAGTGATCGTCACCCATCCCGGTGTTCTCGAGGCTGCGGCCGTCTCACAACCCGACGAGCACTCCGGAGAAGCGGTCGCGCTGTTCGTGGTGCGCAAAGACCCGGGCCTCAGCGAAAGAGAGGTCATCGACCATGCCCGCAAATCGCTCGTGGGCTATAAGGTTCCCAGACACGTGTATTTTCGCACCGAGTTGCCAAAAACGAACGTCGGCAAAATTCTGAGAAAAGCGCTAAGAGACGAGTTGGCAAAACCTAAAGCGCCATGACTACCGCCCACCGCGTCGGGGGGCGCGTGGGGACTGCCGTGGTTCCACGCGTACACCCGACCGCTGGGCACGCTTTGGTGATTTGCCCGCCTTGTGCCTTAGCGAACACAACCCATCGGCGTCACGAGTCACGACGCCAAGATGTTTCAGCTCCTCGAACACGGCTCGGTAGGGTAGGTTTCCTCCGTACTCACGAACTAGACTGGCGAACGAGGGATTGGCTCCGGTCATCTTGAGGGGCACTGGACGTCCCCGCCGATCAAGATACCGACGGTCCGTGAGCCAGCCACTCTTTACCTTGTAAAGAGGCGTTTCGTACGCTGCCAGGCGACTGTCAATCTCAAAAAGGAGAAGCCTCCGCACCACTCTACGCGGTAGTCCGGTTCGAGCAGCCACTCTTGAGTAGTTGATTCTTCCGTTTCTGAAAGTTGCAGACTTAGCAGCCTCAACAACAAGCGCTAGGCGAGCCATATCGCCAAATGCTTTGGCAGCAACTCCCCTAGTCAGAAGTGCTGATGCGAGCTGGGCTAGGATTCGGGAAGGCGCGCGAACTGATTCGCCGACCGCAGGCGCACGGCGAGCGCGCATCGTGGTCTCCGTCGTACCGCGGCCGCGCGCTCGGGTGGTAAATCGCTTATGCCTTCGGATCTTTCGGCGATCCGCAGCTACTTCACGTGTGCGGCAGCGGCCCCGG
The DNA here is from genome assembly GCA_036270915.1 of Steroidobacteraceae bacterium. Classification (GTDB taxonomy): domain Bacteria; phylum Pseudomonadota; class Gammaproteobacteria; order Steroidobacterales; family Steroidobacteraceae; genus 13-2-20CM-66-19. The sequence continues at coordinate 235 of DATBBQ010000107.1, read as the reverse complement.
TGCCACTGATCCCGTTGACGCTGTGACCAGTACCACTGATGCCGTTCAGGCCCGTGCCACTGATGCCACTAGCGCTCGCACCGGTGCCACTGATGCCGTTGACGCTGTGACCGGTGCCGCTGATGCCGCTAACGCTCGCGCCGGTGCCACTGATGCCGTTGACACTGTGACCAGTACCACTAATGCCGTTCAGGCCCGTGCCACTGATGCCACTAGCGCTCGCACCGGTGCCACT
>DATBBQ010000106.1:0-6839 GCA_036270915.1 Steroidobacteraceae bacterium | reverse complement strand
CCGGTGATCAATATCCACCACTCCTTCCTTCCCGCCTTCGCCGGCGCGGAGCCATACGCACGCGCGCACGACCGCGGGGTCAAGCTGATCGGCGCCACCGCGCACTACGTGACACACGATCTGGATGAGGGCCCGATCATCGAGCAGGTCGTCGAGCGCGTCGATCACGGCTACACGGCCGATATGCTGGTCGCGGCCGGTCGCGATTCCGAGCGGCGCGCGCTCGCTTCGGCGGTGCGTTATGCGACCGAGCGGCGCATCTTCCTGAACGGCGGGCGCACGGTGGTCTTCAGGTAGCGCGCGGTCGGATGCGGCTAGCGCGGCATCAGCGCCTCGATGCGCCGGTCGGGGATCAGCCACATGAGCGCCACGGCCACGTACAGCGCGATCGCGAGCCAGGGACGCGCGAACGCCAGCGCGATCGCCGTCAGATACAGGCCCAGTGAGAGCTTGCCCTTGAGGTCACTCCCCAGGGCGCGCGCGAGCTTTGAGTCCGGGCCGCCGTTACAGGCGACGAGCTGCTTCTGCAGGATGAGGTATGACACCGCCGCGCAGGCGAGCACTACGCCGTAGGCGGCGGTGGGCGCCGGCTCGAAGCCGGCCTCGTCGAGCCAGCGGATGACGAAGGGCACGAGCGTCAGCCAGAAGAGCAGGCCGAGATTCGCCCAGAGTACGCGCCCATTGATGTGCTCGCTCACGTGCAGCATGTGATGATGATTGTTCCAGAAGATGCCGACGTTCACGTAGGAGAGCAGGTAGGCGAGGAATATCGGCACCTCCTCGCGCAGCGCCGCGAGATCGCCCGACTTGGGCGCATGAAACTCGAGCACCATGATCGTGATCACGATGGCGATCACACCGTCCGTGAAGGCCTCGAGGCGAGCGGGTTTCACGGAGGCAGATCCTACGTGGAAAGCCTGGCAGTTAGCCAACGAGGGCAGCCGCGCGCTGGCGCTTGCCTGCGAGGCGGTTCCGCGGCTTATGATCGCCTACCGAGCTCGCCCCGGCGGGCCGCAAGGAGCAGCCACATGCAGGACCCTGGTGCACTCGACGCCCCGGTATGGGCGGTGCTGGATGACTACGAGGCACGAGCGCGGCGTGAGGAGCAGCTCCTCGAGCGCCTGCCGCCCGAGGAGCTCGGACGGCGCCGCGATGAGCTTCTGCTGCCGGTCGGCCGCGCGACCGGGCGGCTCATGAACCTTCTCATCAAGCAGACTCGCGCCAAGCGCATCCTCGAGGTGGGAAGCTCATTCGGCTACTCGACGGTCTGGCTCGCGGAAGGTGCGCGCGTGGTGGGCGGGCGCGTGACCTCCCTCGAGCTGCGCGCCGAGAAGACCGAGTACGCGCGCGCGCAGCTCGCGCGCGCGGCGCTCGAGGGCTACGTGCAGTTCGAGATCGGCGACGCGCTCGCCTCCCTGAAGCGCCTGAGCGGGCCGTTTGATTTCGTGCTCATCGACCTGTGGAAGGACATGTACGTGCCCGTCTTCGAGACGCTGCACCCGAAGCTGGCGGACGGTGCGCTCGTCGTCGCGGACAACATGCTGGAGCCCTCGAGCGCAAGAGCGCACGCGCAGGCTTACCGCGAGCGCGTGCGCGAGGCGGCCGGCATGACGTCGGTGCTGTTGGCGGTGGGCAACGGAATCGAGCTCAGCCGCTATCGCTGACGGCGCCGCGCGCCTCAGCCGGTGGCGAGCGTGATCTCCACGCGCTTGTTGTGCTTGCCCTCGCTGCGGATCTTGACGACGCGGATGGCGCCGATCTCGGCGGTGTTGGCGACGTGCGTGCCGCCGCAGGGCTGCAGGTCGATGCCCGGGATCCTGAGCAGGCGCACGCGCCCCGCGCCGCGTGGCGGCTGCACGCTCATGGTCTTGACCAGCTCCGGCTGCTCGTCGAGCTCGGCGTCGGTGATCCAGGCGGTCTCGGTGGCGACCGCGGAGGCGATGAGGGCATTGGTCTCGCGCTCGATGTGTTCGGCGTTGAGCCGGCTCAGGTCGATGTCGAAATCGAGGCGCGCCTTCTCCGGAACGATATTGCCGCCGGTCACCGGCGCGGTGATCACGCACGACATCAGATGCAGTGCGGTGTGCAGCCGCATGAGGCGGTGACGGCGTTCCCAGTCGATCTCGAGCGTCAGCGGCTCTCCCACCTCGAGCGTCGGGCTGCCGGGGGCGAGCACGTGCAGCACGCGATCGGCACTCTCGCCCTTGCGCGTGTCGCTCACCAAGACGCGCTCGCCGTTCGCCCGCACGAGCGCACCGCAGTCCCCCGCCTGGCCGCCGCCGAGCGGATAGAACACGGTGCGGTCGAGTTCGACGCCGCGCTCGCCGGACACCAGCACGTGCGCGCGTGCGCTCTTCAGATAGGCGTCTTCGCGAAAGAGTAACTCGGTCGCCATGCTGTGCTCATCTCACCTTAGGGATAGAATTGGCGGACGCGATGGCCAGCTACGCATACCGCATCGTCAACGTCTTCACGCAGGGTGGCGCCCCCTTGAGCGGCAATCCGCTGTGCGTGTTCGAGCGCGCCCAGTCGCTCGATGCCCCTAGGATGCAGGCGCTCGCGCTGCAGTTCAATCTGTCCGAGACGACCTTCATCCTGCCCTCCGAGCGTGCCAGCGCCCGCGTGCGCATCTTCACCCCGAGCTACGAGATGCCCTTCGCGGGGCACCCGACGCTCGGCACCGCGCACGTGTGCCGCGCGCTGGGCCTGGGCGGGGATCAGCTGACGCTCGAGATGCCGGCCGGCATCATCGCCGTTCGCGCCCGCGCTGACCGCTGGACGCTGCAGGCGAAGCCCCCCACCTGGCGCGAGGTCTCCGAGCCGCGCGCCGCGCTCGCCGCCGCGCTCGGCGTCGAGGCGGGCGACATCGGCGAGCGGCCGCTGTGGGTCAACGCCGGCACCGAGCAGATGATCGTGCCGCTCACGAGTGAGGCGGCCGTGCGCCGGGCGCGCGTGCGCGCCGACCTGCTCGCCTCCTTCAAGAGCAGCTTCGGTCAGAGCATGGCCTACGTGTTCGCGCCCTCCGGAGCGGGTCTGCTCTCGCGCTTTTTCTTCCCGGTGGGCTCGGGCGCAGCCGAGGATCCGGCCACCGGGTCGGCCACCGCGAATCTCGGCGGCTGGTGTCTCGCCATGGGGCGCGAGCTGCCGTGCGAGTACGAGATCGCCCAGGGCGAGTACGTCGGCCGGCCTTCATCACTGCGGCTGCGCGTCGACGCCGAGCGGCAGATCTTCGTGAGCGGCGAGGTGATCGAGATCGCGCGCGGCACGCTCACCCTCTAGGCGCGAGGCATGAGACTGCACGACTTCAAGGCGCTGACCTTCGACTGCTACGGCACGCTCGTCGACTGGGAGAGCGGCCTGTGGGCGGCACTGCAGCCGCTGCTGGCGCGCGCCGAGCTCGGCTCCCGGCGCGACGAGGTGCTCGCGCAGTTCGGCCGGCACGAGGCGGCGCAGCAGGCGCTCACCCCGGCGATGCTCTACCCGCAGCTGCTCGCCGAGGTGCATCGCCAGCTCGCCGAGGACTGGGAGGTGAAGGTGGACGGCGCCGCGCACGAGGCGTTCGGGCGCTCGATCCCGCAGTGGCCGGCGTTTCCGGATACGGCCGAAGCCCTGCGCTACCTCAAGCGCCACTACAAGCTCGTGATCCTCTCCAACGTCGATCGCGCCAGCTTTGCCGCCAGCAACGGCAAGCTCGGGGTGGACTTCGATCTCATCTGCACCGCGCAGGACATCGGCTCCTACAAGCCCGACGCGCGTAACTTCCGCTATCTGATCGAGGCGGTCGGACGCTTAGGCATCGGGCCGCGGCAGATCCTGCACACGGCGCAGAGCCTCTACCACGATCACACGCCTGCGCAGGCCGCGGGACTGAAGTCCGCGTGGATCGACCGTCGGCACGAGCGCGAGGGCTGGGGGGCGACGCGCCCGCCCGAGGGCACCCCGGTCTACAACTTCCGCTTCACGAGCATGGGGGAGATGGCGCAGGCGCACGCCGCGGAGTCCGCCGCCTAGGCATCACCCGCCTACCAGAGCACGACGCGCTCATCGGGCGGCAGGTAATAGGTGTCCCCCGATTTGACCTGCGGGAAGGCCGCGTACCAGGCGTTATCGTTGCGCACCACGCCATTCACGCGGTAGATGGACGGGCTGTGCGGGTTTGACAGCACGAGGCGCCGGGTGAGGCCGTCGGTCCAGACCTCCCGCCAACTCTGCCCGTAGGCGATGTAGAAGCGTTGGTCGCCGCTGAAGCCGTTCAGGACCGGAGCCGGTTTGTCACCGAGCGCGATGCGGTACGCCTTGTAGGCGATCACGATGCCCGCGAGGTCGGCGATGTTCTCGCCGAGGGTGAGCTTGCCGTTCACGTGCAGACCCGGCAGCGGCTCGTACTGGTCGTACTGCTGCGCGAGTCGTGCGGTGCGCGCGTCGAACTCCTGGCGGTCCGCGTCCGTCCACCAGTTGTTCAGGCGCCCGCCGGCGTCGTACTTGCTTCCCTGGTCGTCGAAGCCGTGGCTGATCTCGTGGCCGATGACGGCGCCGATCGCGCCATAGTTGACCGCCTCGTCCGCGTTCGGGTCGAAGTACGGCGGCTGCAGGATCCCGGCCGGGAAGACGATCTCGTTAAGCGTCGGGTTGTAGTAGGCGTTGTTGGTGGGCGGGGTCATGAACCACTCGCCGCGGTCGACCCGCTCGTCGAGCCGGCTGAGGCGCCGGTGCCACTCGAAGGCCTTCGCGTTGCGCACGTTCCCGACCAGGTCCTGGCGTGAGATGGCCAGCGCCGAATAGTCGCGCCAGCTGTCCGGGTAGCCGAGCTTGGGGTAGAACGCGCGGATCTTGTCCAGCGCCTTGGCCCGCGTCGCCGGCGTCATCCAGGACAGCGACTGGATGTCGCCCTCGTAGGCCTTGAGCAGGTTCGCCACCAGCTGCTGGATCTTGGCCTTCGCTTGCGGCGGAAAGTAGCGCGCACAGTAGAGCTTGCCGAGCGCCTCGCCCATCTCCTGGTCCAAGAGCTGCACGCCGCGGATGTCGCGCGGCAGCTGCTGCCGCTGCCCGTCGATGACCGTGCCGTAGAAGGCGAAGTCGAGGTCGTCGACCTTCTTCGGCAGGTAGTCGGCGCGTGTATGCAGGTAGTGCACCGTCAGGTAATCGCGCCACACGGGCACCGGCGTCTCGGCGAAGATCGCCGCGAGCTTCGGGAACGCCGATTGCTCGGCGACGACCACGGTGCGCTCGCCCTTGGGTGTCTGTGCGGACACCCCGGCCGCCGCGAAGTAGGCGCTCCACGGGAATTGCGGCGCGAATCGAGTGAGCTCCGAGAGGCTCATGGGGTTGTAGGTCTTGTCGGCGTCGCGCGTCTCGGCCTTCGGCCAGTGCGCCTCGGCGATCTTGGCCTCGAGCGCGTATATCGCGGCGGCGCGGCCCGGATCGTTGATCCCGGCGACGGCGAGCATGTCGGCGAGATACTTCTTGTAGGCCTCGCGCGTCTCGACCAGGCTCTTTTCATCGAGCAGGTAGTAGTCGCGGTCGGGCATGCCGAGCCCGGACTGCGACAGCCGCACCATGTAGGTGTCGGGGTTCTTCTCGTCGATGTCGATCACCGTGCGCACCGGACCGCTCGTGCGCGTCTCAGGGGCAGCCATGAACGCGGCCACGTCCGCGAGGCTCTTCAGCGCGGCGATTTGCTCAAGGTCACCCTGCACGGGGGCGAGCCCGGCGCGCTCGATCGCGGCCGTGTCCTCGAAGGTATTGTAGAAGTCGAGCAGCTTGCGCTCCTCGGCGCTCAGCGCGCCGGCCGGCTTTGCGGCGAGCGAGCGGATGATCGTGCGCAGCTTCTGCTCGTTTCCCTTATCCAGTTCCAGGTTGATGCCGGCCGCGACGCGGTCGGGCGGGATCACCGCATCCTTCAGCCAGCTGCCGTTGGTGTAACGGAAGAAATCCATGCCGGGCTGAACGTTCGCATCCATGTAGGTGAGCGTCACGCCCCACGGCGGAAACACCGGGCGGACCATGGCGAAGGCGAGCGTGACCAGTCCGGCGCCGAGCGCCCCGGCGAGCAGTTTTTTCATGAGGCGATCTTGAACGAGGCGTTAGCCGGGCGCCAGATCGCAGACCGCGCCGCCGGCGCGCCTCGCCGCAACCACTACAGGTCGGCGAGCAGCCGTCCGCGGTTGAAGAGCCCGCCCGGATCGAAGCGTCCCTTGAGGCGGCGGTGCAGCGTCGCCAGCGTCTCGGGCAACGGGTGGAACCGCTCACCCGGTGGTGCGCCGCGCCAGCAGGCCGCGGTGCCACCGGCGGCGCGCGCGAGTGCCCGCACGTCGGTCCCGGCGGGAACGTCCGCGTACCAGCGCAGCGCGCCGCCCCAGTCGATGAGCGGTGCGGCGGGGATCGGCAGCGGGGCGGCGTGCGGCGGCAGCGACACCCGCCACAGCACCGGTCCGGTGAAGGGCGCGAGCCGGCAGTCGCGCAGATCCCCCCAGAAGTCGTGCGCTGTCTGCTCGGCGACCTGCTCCCCGCCGAGGCGCTCGCGCGCGGCGCGCACATCGTGGTGATGCTGCATCCCGACTACCAGTACGACCCGCGGCTGGTGACGCCGATGGCCTCGATGCTCGCGTGGGGCGTGTACGACGTGGTGCTCGCCTCGCGCATCCTCGGCGGCGCGCGCCAGCCGGGCCTGCCGGGCGGCATGCCGCTCTGGCGCTACGTCGCCAACCGCGCGCTCACCGCGTTCGAGAACCTCCTCGTGGGCGCCAAGCTCTCGGAATACCACAGCGGCTATCGCGCCTTCTCGCGCGAGGCGCTGATGGCGCTGCCGCTCCTCGCCAACTCCGACGACTTCATCTTCG
>DATBBQ010000105.1:0-22190 GCA_036270915.1 Steroidobacteraceae bacterium | reverse complement strand
GGCTCGTCGGCGACGTCGAGTTTCTCGAAACGGAAGTGCGGCAGCGAGGTGAGGCGCGCGAGGCGCGCCTCCTTGAGGGTGACGTCGTAGTACTCGTTGAGATTGTCGATACCGACGATCTCGTGACCGCGGCTCAGCAGTCGCTGCACCGTGTGCGAGCCGATGAAGCCCGCGGCGCCGGTCACGAGAATCTTCATAGCCGTCCGTCGACCTCGTCGGCTGCGAAGACGTGCTTGATGTCGTACACGACGTGATTCTTCTTGCACAGCCGCCGCACGCCGGCCGCGCCCAGCTCGCGGAACTGGCGGTGCGCTACGGCGATCACCGCGACGTCGTAGGTGCGCTGCTTGAGGGCGCGCAGCGGTCGCAGGGCGTACTCGTGACGGCACTCACTCACGTCCGCCCAGGGGTCGTAGATGTCGACCTTGGCACCGTGGCTGCCGAGCTCGCGCACCACGTCGACGACCTTGGAATTGCGGATATCAGGACAGTTTTCCTTGAAGGTCATGCCGAGCACCAGGGCACGCGAGCCCTTGACGTGGATGCGCTTGCTCGCCATCAGACGGATGATCTGGCCGGTGACGTAGAGCGCCATGTTGTCGTTCAGGCGGCGCCCGGCGAGGATCATCTCGGCGTGATAGCCGACCTCCTGCGCCTTGTGCGTAAGGTAGTACGGGTCGACGCCGATGCAATGCCCGCCCACCAGTCCGGGCCGGAAGGGGAGGAAGTTCCACTTGCTGCCGGCGGCGTTCAGGACCTCCTCGGTGTCGATCTGCAGACGGTTGAAGATCAGCGCCAGCTCGTTGATGAGCGCGATGTTGACGTCGCGCTGGGTGTTCTCGATGACCTTGGCCGCCTCAGCGACACGGATGCTCGAGGTCTTGTGCGTGCCCGCCGTCACGATTGATCCGTACAGGCGGTCGACGAAGTCCGCCACCTGGGGCGTCGAGCCCGAGGTTACCTTGCGGATGGTCGTGAGACGGTGCTCCTTGTCGCCCGGGTTGATGCGCTCCGGACTGTAGCCGGCGAAGAAGTCGCGGTTGAACTTCAGCCCCGAGGTTCGCTCGAGGATCGGCACGCAGACCTCTTCGGTGCACCCCGGGTACACGGTGGACTCGTAGATCACAACTGCGCCGCGGTGCAGGACCTTGCCGACCGTCTCGCTCGCGCGCATGAGCGCGGTGAGGTCCGGGCGCTTGTAGTCGTCGATCGGCGTAGGCACGGTGACGATGTATACCTGGCAGGACGAGAGCTTCTTCAGCTCGGTCGTGAAGGTGAGCAGGCGTGCGGCGCGCAGCTCGGCCGGGGCCACCTCGAGGGTGATGTCGCGTCCCCTGCGCAGTTGCTCGATGCGCTGCGCCTTCACGTCAAAGCCGAAGGTCTGGTAGTGCTTGCCGAACTCGACCGCCAGCGGCAGGCCGACGTAGCCAAGGCCGACGACGCCGATACGGCACTTTCTGATCTCTGGAATCATTCTTGTTCTTTCAGGCGCTCGAACGCTGCGGCTCGGGCCCGGGCGCGCGGGCCGTCGCCGCCTCCTCGCGCGTCTCGCTCAGCGCCCAAACGCAGCGCCCGCCGCTCACCTTGGTGATGAGGGCGAGCATGGTCTCGTGGGCCAGCAACTCCTCGGCGCTCGCCGCGGTCACCGTGAGGGGCACCGCGGTACGCACTGGCAGGCGCGCGGCCTGCGCGCGTTCACTGGAGTGCATCGGGGCCTCGTCAGTGAGCGCGAGGGCTCCCTGACCGCCGGTCATCGCCAGATAGACATCCGCGAGGATGCGCGCGTCGAGCAGCGCACCGTGCAGCTCGCGCGCGGAATTGTCGACCGAGTAGCGCTTGCACAGGGCGTCGAGGCTGTTGCGCTGTCCCGGATGCAGCTCGCGCGCGAGCGCCAGGGTATCCAGTACCTGGCAACTCGCGCCGATCTGTCGCGGGGCGCCAGGCAGACGCGCGAGCTCCGCGTCCAAGAAGGCGACGTCGAAGGCGGCGTTGTGGATCACCAGCTCGGCACCGGCCAGGAAGGCGAGCAGCTCCTCGACGATTTGCGCAAAGCGCGGCTGACCGTCGAGCTCGGTGCGCGAGATACCGTGCACGGCGAGTGCGCCGTCATCGATCTCGCGCTCCGGGTTGAGATATCGGTGGAAGGTACGTCCGGTAGTGCGCCGATCCACGAGCTCGACGCAGCCGATCTCGATGATGCGGTGGTTGAGTTCGGGCTCCAGACCGGTGGTTTCGGTGTCAAGGATGATCTGGCGCATGATCGCGCGAGTCTACCGCATCGACTGGTCACGGAGGCTGTCGATCGCCGCGTTTGCGAGGTGGTCGACGCGCTCGTTGCCCGGCACGCCCGCGTGCCCCGGCACCCAGTGCCATTCGATCTGATGACCGGCGTTGAGCTCCTCGAGACGCTGCCACAGGTCCTGGTTCTTCACCGGCTTGCGGTCGGCGGTGCGCCAGCCGCGTGCCTTCCAGCCCGGCAGCCACTCGCTGATGCCGCGGCGCACGTACTCGGAATCGGTGTACACGCGCGCCTGTACCGGCCGCTTGAGTGCCTCGAGTGCGCGGATCACAGCGGTGAGCTCCATGCGGTTGTTGGTGGTGAGGCCCTCCGCGCCACTCAACTCTTTTCTGTGTTCACCCATGATGAGCAGCGCCGCCCAGCCGCCGGGTCCGGGATTGCCGCGGCAGGCGCCATCGGTATAGATCTCGATCACGCCTGAGTACGCGTCGTCGGTTTCACGAGCGCGCCGATACCCGCAGGCTTCTCGCGCAGTCGCGGGCGGATGGGCGTAAGCGTGTAGACGCGCTTGCGCGCCTTGAGCAGATAGGCGCCGCCTGGCAATGGGTAGGTGAGGCCGGGACGCAGCATGCGTCCGGTGCCCTCGCCAGCAGAAAGTCCGCGGCTCCAGGGACCGAGGTACAGGTAGCGCTGCTCCATGACCAGCTCATACCCGAGCAGGACCAGCCATTCGCGCAGCAGCCGCTCGGAGAGGATCCGGCGCATCCCCGGCGGGAAGCCCGCGCGACTCCAGCGAGCCCGCATGCCCCAGAGGCTCCAGGGGCGAAAGCCCAGGACGAGGAGCTGGCCCTCGCCGGCGAGCACGCGGTCGGCCTCGCGCAGGATCGCGTAGGGGTCGGCGGCAAATTCCAGGGTGTGCGGCAGCAGCACGGCGTCGACGCAGTCCCCACTCACGGGCAACTGCGAGGGCCGCGCGAGGATGTCCGCGCCGCCGGGAAACGCCGGCGACGCGACCAGGCTCGTGCGACGGGCGCGGCTGCCCGCGAGCAGTTCCCGGGAGCTGCCCCAGGCGCCGATCTGCAGCAGTTCCCAGCCGAAGACGTCCTCGAGCGCGGCGCTCAACAGCTCGGACTCGGCGGCAAGGAGCCCCCGGCCGAGAGGCGATTGCCACCAGGCGCTGAGTGCCGTGTCACGGTCGGCAATACGTGAAGTGCGAACTGGCACAACAGAAGTGCTGGCAATAGTGTGAAATTACCGGTTAAATTCGCGCCCTTGAAGCAGTAGCGTCCTTAGGTACTAAGGACCCGTGCCCTTCGCGCGGGAAAGTAGCACGGCGACAGAGGGTACGGAACTTGACGACGCCCCCGCTGAGAGACACGCGTCACGCATTCCTCAGCCTGATTCTGCTGGGTCTTGCCGCTTGCGCGCACGATCCCGCTCGCACCCCCCACGAGTCCCAGGTTCCCGCGCACGCGGCCGCCCCGGTGACCCCGCAGCCCACGCCGGCGGAAGCCGCCGCGCCCCCGGTAAGTCCGCCGGTACCGATTTGGGCGATCGCGGCCGCTACGGGCGCGCTCGCGCCCCCCGCGGAGCCTGCCGCGGAGGCCCCCACTCAGGTCGCCGGACTCACTCCGACGCAGTACGGGGATCTTTTCGATCGCATGCGGGCGGGTTTCAAACTCGAGGACGGAGCCGACCGCAAGGCGGTTGACCAGCAACTGCGCTGGTATGCGTCCAATCCGGAGTACCTGCAGCGTGCCTTCGGACGCGCGGACCTGTACCTCTACTACATCGTCACCCAGCTGGAAGAGCGCAACATGCCGCTCGAGCTGGCGCTGCTGCCGGTGGTGGAGAGCGCCTTCGAGCCCTACGCGTACTCGCGCGCGCGTGCGTCGGGCCTGTGGCAGTTCATCCCGGGCACCGGCTCGCGTTTCGGTCTGAAGCAGGACTGGTGGTACGACGGCCGGCGCGACATCACCGAGTCGACCCGTGCGGCGCTCGATTACCTGCAGTACCTGCACGATGAGTTCAACGGCGACTGGTTGCTCGCGATCGCCGCCTACAACTGCGGCGAGGCGATGGTCGAGCGCGCGGTCGAGGCCAACCGGGCCGCCGGGCGCAGCGTCGAATTCTGGGATCTGTGGTTGCCGGGCGAGACGCGCGCGTACGTGCCGAAGCTGCTGGCCATGCGTCGCCTGGTTTCGGACCCCGAGGCCTACGGTCTTACCATCAGCCCGATTCCGAACCAGCCGTATTTCGCGCGGGTCGGAACGCAGAGCCAGATCAGCCTGAAGCTCGCCGCGGAGATCGCCGGGATCAGCCCCGAGGAAGTCTACGAACTCAATCCCGCGTTCCATCGTTTCGCCACCGACCCGAGCGGGCCGCACTTCCTGCTGGTGCCCGTGGATGCCGCGGACGTGTTCAGCGAAAACCTCGAGCAGCTGACGCTCGACCAGCGCCTCGGCGTGACGCGCTACACGGTGAAACGCGGCGACACGGTGGATTCGGTGGCGAAACACTTCCACACGAACGTCGCCCTGATCCGTGAACTCAACGATCTGCCCACCGGCCGCCTGACCGTGGGCGACGAGGTACGAATTCCGACCACCTTCAGTGAACTGCCACCCAAGGTGATGCTCGCTGCCGCCCAGTTCGATAATAAGGGTCGCACCTCGCATCGCGCCCACGTGCAGGTCGTGCGCCACGGTGACTCGCTCTGGACCATCGCGCGCCGCCACGGCATGGACGTCAATACCCTGGCGATGATGAATGGCATGCACCCGGATGACGAGCTGCGCGCGGGCCAGCGCATCAAGCTCTCCACCGGCACCGGCTCCGCCGCGCACCACAAGGCGCGGCGCCTGACCTATACGGTGCGCGAAGGCGACACCGTCGCGCAGATCGCACACCTCTTCCAGTGCAGCCCGACGCAGATCCTCGCCTGGAACGGGCTGAGCTCCGGCTCGCACCTGAAGCCCGGCCAGAAGCTGCGCATCCACCTCGGCGGCCACCGCGGCTAGCGCGCCCAGGGCGCGTCCTTGGCAGGCCGGCTTTCCGGCATAATCGCCCCGGGAGGATCAATCATGGGATTTCTCGCCGGCAAGCGCGCGTTCATCGTCGGGGTGGCCACCGACCGCTCCATCGCCTGGGGCATCGCGCAGGCGATGCACCGTGAGGGCGCGCAGCTCGCCTTCTCCTACGTGAACGACAAGATGAAGGAGCGCGTCGTGCCGCTCGCTCACTCCCTGGGTGCGCACCTCACGATGCCGCTCGACGTGACCGATGACGTGCAGAGCGACGCCGCCTTCGCGCTGCTGAAGAGCGAATGGGGCGAGCTGGACATCGTCGTGCACGCGGTGGCCTTTGCGCCGCGCGAGGCCCTCACCGGCACTTTTATCGAGGCGACCAGCCGCGAGGGCTTCCGCATCGCGCACGATGTCTCCAGCTACAGCCTGACCGCACTGGCGCAGCGCGCCCATCCCCTCATGGCCGGCCGTAACGGGGCACTGCTCACCCTCACCTACCTAGGCGCGGTGCGCTCGGTCCCCGGCTACAACGTCATGGGGCTCGCTAAGGCGAGCCTCGAAGCCAATGTGCGCTTCCTGGCGGCGGATCTCGGGCCGAAGGGCATCCGCGTGAACGGCATCTCCGCCGGCCCGATCAAGACGCTCGCCGCCGCGGGGATACCCGGTTTTCGCAAGATGCTCGGCCGCGTCGCAGAGGTCGCGCCGCTGCGGCGCAACGTCACGCTCGAGGACGTCGGCAACGCGGCAGCCTTTCTCTGCTCGGACCTCGCGGCCGGCATCACCGGGGAGATCCTCTACGTCGACAGCGGCTTCAGCAGCGTGGGGATGAACTTCCCGCTGGAGGCTGAGGGCTAGTACGGAAGCCCGCCCGCGCGGGCTACTCGAACGCCTTGGGGTTCTTCTTGACGTTGGCCGTGCGGCGCATCTCGGCCTCGTAGGCCATGACCTCCTCCTCGGCCTGCCGCTGCGCTATCTCGACGCCGCGCTCGTACTGGGCCTTGGGGTCCTTCGCGGGCGGCGCGCGCACGGCCGTCACGTCGAGCACCGCGGCCGAACCATCACTGAGGGCCACGGCGCGGTAGGCGGGCTTGCCCGCGGGGCGCGGCACGGCGAAGGCGGCTTCGCGGATCGGCGCCGGTACGGACGGATCGCGGCGAGCGATGAAATGCGCCGGATCGGCACTCAGGCGGTACTGGGCGAGGACGGCGTCGAACGCCGTACCCGAATCGAGTTCCGCGCGCGCTCTCTCGGCCGCCTTGAGGGCCGCCTGGCTACTCTGCTCCTTGGTGAGCGCGGCGACGATCGTCTCGCGTACCTCACTCAGGGGTTTCTCCTGCGGGCGGTGGTGGTCGAGCACTTTGAAGAGCACCAGGCGATCGTCCCCGAGCAGGACCGGACCGCCGATATGTCCGGCGGCGAGCGGCGGGTCGGCAAACACCGCCTCCTGCAGCTGCGGGGCGGGACCAAAAGGCGCTCCGCCCGCGCCCTTCAGGAAGTTCGGCGCGTCGCCCTGCTGCAGGTGGTACTGCTCGGCGAGCGCGGTGAGATCCGCGCCCGGCTCGGCGAGTTTCGTTTGCAGCTGCTCCTGGACGTCACCGAAGCGGTCTGTCGCCCGGCTGCGGCGCAGCTGCGCCTCAAGGTCGGCACGCGCCTCATCGAATGACTTCCCCTTGCCCGGGGCGATCTCATCGAGGCGGATGATGTGGTAGCCAAACTGCGTCTTCACGGGCCCTTTGATCTCGCCCACCGACATGCCGTAGAGCGCGTCCGAGAACGGCGCGACGAAGCTGCCGCGCTCCGCCCAGCCGAGATCACCGCCGTTCTTCGCCGAGCCCGGATCCTGCGAGTACTGCTTGGCGAGCTCGCCGAAGTCCTTGCCGGCCTTGGCCTGCGCCAGCACCTGCTCGGCGAGCGCCTTGGCGCTCGCGTCGTCCTTGCCGGTGATGAGGATATGGCGCGCGTGGCGCTTTTCGGGGACGGTGAGACGATCCTTGGCCTTCTCGTAGGCGGCGTGCAGATCCGCATCGCTGATCGTCTGCTGCGCGGCGAGCGCCTCGAGTCGCAGCTCCGCGTACTGCAGATGTGCCGATTCGGGCGTCATGAACTGCGCCTGGTGCGCCTTGTAGTAGGCGGCGAGCGCGGCGTCGTCGACTTTCGCCGCGCTCGCGAAGCGTTCCGCGGGCAGCAGCGCGTAGCGCACCTCGCGCTCCTGGTCCTGTAGCTCAACGAGCCGCGCGAGCTCCTGCGGGGTGATGAAGTTCGAACCGCGGACGCCGCCCTCGAGCTGCGTGCGCTGCACATCCCTGCGCAGCTCATCGGCGAAGGTCTCCTCGCTGATGCCGGCGTTCAGCAGTGCCGCCTTGGCCGCCTCGGCGTTGTACTTACCCTCGACCTGGAATGCCGGCAGGCTGCGCAGGGCCTCGCGCAGCTGCGCATCGCCGACGCGGTAGCCCAGGGAGCGCGTACGTTGTTGCAGGAGCGCGTCCTGGATCAGCGCCTCGAGCGTCTGGTCCTGAAGCCTGCTGCGCAGGTCCGCCGGTAACTCCACGCCGCCGAGCTGCTGCTGCCAGCGTGCCTGTTGGCGCAGCCAGGCATTGCGCGCCTGCTCCAGGGAGACCTTGTCGCCGTTCGCCTCGGCCGCGTAATTCGCGCCGCCGACGCTAAGATTCACGATGCCGTAGGCACCCCAGGCGGCGAACACCAAAGACAGTGCTCCGAGGACCGCATAGGTGAGCCACTTGTGGCCGGTGCGACCCTTGAGGGCGTCTCCGATCTGCTGAAGCATGTTCTGGGTCGTGTGTTATGGAAAGGAACTGGCGGAGCGGACGGGACTCGAACCCGCGACCCCCGGCGTGACAGGCCGGTATTCTAACCAGCTGAACTACCGCTCCGAATTTGGGGGGCGAATCCTAACGGATTGATCAATAAGCCTACAAGCAGTTTCGCTTATGTCCGGTAGCGCACGTAAATCGCCGCCCCGGAGCCTGCGGCGCCGCCCTTAAGTCAACCAAACTGTACTCCGCACGCTGCCTTTTGCAGGGGCCGCTGCGGGACCACGACCGGTGCGTCGCCAAGCTAAGACAGGCTGCGCGCCCCCCCGTTCCGTAAGGCACAATGTCCGCACGAGAAGGATAAGGGATACCGAGCATGACGCTGATTCGCTCTCTGCTCCATTCGACGCTCCTGACCGCCCTCGCCACGCCGGCGCTGGCGGCGCTCGGGGGTGATGTCACGACCGTACCGGGTGAGGCCGCCCGCATGAAGGCCGCGGTGCACACCGCCGCCGCCGCCAACTACTCCGTGCACGAGATGACGACGCCAGCCGGCACCGTCGTGCGCGAGTACGCGGGCCCGGGCGGCATTGTGTTCGCGGTGAGCTGGAACGGGCCGTTCAACCCGAACCTCGAGCAACTCTTCGGCAACTACTATCAGCAATACCTGGCGGCATCGGCGGTCTATCCGAGCCACAACCACCGCCAGCAGCTGATCAACGAGCCCGGCCTCGTGGTGCAGCGGAGCGGGCGCATGCGTGCCTTCTCCGGCCGCGCCTGGATACCGAGCATGCTGCCGCAGAATGTCTCGGTCGCCGACATCAAGTAGCCGCCCAGCCCGCCAAGGAAAGCCGAAAAGTATGCGCAAGCTCTTAATTCTGGCCCTGACTCCGCTCGCCCTGCTCGCGGCCTGCGGCGGTGGGGGTGGCGGCAGCATTAACAACACCCCGCCGCCTCCGCCCACGCAACAGATTGCCACCCCGGGCCCGCCCAATGTCGAGACGCTAACCGTCGACGGCGGTCCGGTGCAGTCGCTCAATACCGCCTTCATCACCCTGACCGTCTGCGTTCACAACACGACCACCTGCGTGCAGGTCGATCACGTCGAAGTGGACACCGGTTCCTCGGGGCTGCGTATCCTCAACGAGGTCATCCCGAATCTGCCGCTCGGCATTCTCACCACCAACGGAGGCATGACGATCGCAGAGTGTCTGCCCTTCGCCGACGGCGTGAGCTTCGGCCCGGTCGCGGTCGCGGACGTCTCGTTCCATGACTCGCAGAAGACTCTCTCGGCGGTGAATATCCAGGTGATCGGCGCCCAGGGCTACACCGTGCCGAGCACCTGCCTCAGCGAGGGGCCGAAGGTGGAAGACACGGTGGCGGCGTTCGGCGCCAACGGCATCCTCGGGGTCGGCCCGTTCCTGCAAGACTGCGGCACTGCCTGCGAGAATGAGGTGGGCAACGGCATCACGGGCGCGTACTACACCTGCGCGACACCCGCGACTTGCGCGGACGCCTCCGCAACCCTCGCCCAGCAGGTGCCCAACCCCGTGGCCCTGTTCGGCAGCGACAACAACGGCGTGATCGTCGAACTACCCGCGGTGGGCAACGGCGGTACGAGCGGGGTCACCGGCGCGCTGGTGTTCGGCATCGGCACCGAGGGCAACAACGGACTCGGCAGTGCCACCGTGCTCTTCGAGGACGGCAGCGGCTTCATCAGCGCCAACTACAAGGGCACCAGCTTTCCTCAGGGGTACATCGACAGCGGGTCCAACATTAACTTCCTCGACGACAGCACTCTCACGGTGTGCCAGAACGACGCCCAGTTCTTCTGCCCGAGCTCGGCGCAGAACCTGAGCGCGACACTCATGGGCGTCGGCGGGACCACGGTGACGGCTAACTTCACGGTCGCCGACGCAAACCCGTTCATCACCCCGCCGCTCACCCTGTTCGCCGTGCCGGTCCTCGCCGGACCGAGCCTCGACACCAGCCACCGGTCCTTCGATCTGGGACTGCCGTACTTCTACGGGCGCAACGTGTACCAGGCGATCGAGAACCAGACGACGCCTGCGGGCGCGGGCCCGTACTTCGCCTTCTGAGGCAGCGCTTCGCGCACGCTAGCGCGCGTGCGCGAAGCGCCGCCGGTACTGCCCTGGCGTCGTGCCCACACGCCGCCGGAAGTGGTGACGCAACGACTCCGCGCTCCCGAGGCCCACGCGCGCGGCCACGGCCTGGGTGCTGAGGCGCGTGCTCTCGAGCAGCTCCTTGGCCCGTGCGATCCGCTCGCCCACGATCCACTCGTACGGCGCCTGCCCGGTCGCGGCGCGAAATTCGCGCTGCAGCGTGCGCTCACTCATGGCGGAGCGCGCGGCGAGTGCGCTCAGTGAGTGCGGCGCGCCGAGATGCGCGCGGATGAAATCCAACAGGCGGCCGAGGCGCCCGCGCTCGTCGGCGGCCACCGGACGCGGCACGAACTGTGACTGCCCGCCCTCGCGGTGTGCGGGAATGACGAGCCGCCGCGCGACCTGGTTCGCGACCTGCGGTCCGTGGTCGCTGCGGATGAGGTGCAGCAGCATGTCCAGGCCCGCCGCGGAACCGGCCGAGGTGAGCACCCGCCCGGCGTCGACGTACAGCGCGTTGGGCTCGACGCGGATGCGGGGATAACGCGCCGCGAGGCGCGCGACGTAGCGCCAGTGGGTGGTGGCACGCCGGCCGTCGAGGAGCCCCGTGGCGGCCAGCACGAATACCCCGGAGCAGATCGAGCACAGCCGCGCGCCGCGCTCGTGGGCGCGGCGCAGTGCGCGCAGCAGCGCGGCCGGCGGCGGCTCCTCGATCGCACGCCAGCCCGGGATCACGATCGTATCGGCGCCCTCGAGCAGGCGCAGCGTGTACGGCACGCGCACCTCGATGCCGCCCGCGGCGCTCAGCGGGCCGCGCTCGGTGGCACACACCGCGAACTCGTACCACGGGACCGCCAGCTCCGGACGCGCCAGCGCGAACAGCTCGACGACGCAGCCGAACTCGAAGGTGCACAGCCCGTCGTAGGCCACAGCCATCACTTTGTGCCCCATGGCGTGATCTTAACGCAACATGGCATTTACGCCACTGGCGGCGTGAGGCCGCCGGGACGAGAATTCGGGGCCTGTCGTCACACAGGGAGTGAGACTCACATGAGAAGCCTGGTCAGCGAAGTGCCCGCGGCCGAGAGCGCCGCGGCGCACGAGCACTTCGCCCGTGCCTTTACCTTCGAGACCGACTGCTGGGACGTGCACGCCGCCAGCGGGCCGGAGGCGGACTTTGTGCTCCTCGACGTGCGCTCGCCGGAGCTCTTCGCGCGCGGACACGTTCCCGCAGCGATCAACGTGCCGCACGCCAAGATCACCACCGCACGCCTCGCCCCCTACCCGGCCGGGACGCTCTTTGTCGTCTACTGCTCCGGCCCGCACTGCAACGGCGCCCAGCGCGCGGGGCTGCGCCTCGCGCGTCTCGGGCGTGCGGTCAAGATCATGATCGGTGGCATGAGCGGCTGGCGCGAGGAGGGCTTCCCGATCGAGTATCAGACCACCGCCGCGCCCACGGCCTGACGGGATACGCCTGCAGCCGGGCGGGGCGCGCGCCGACGCGCGGGCGCCATCGATCGGACGCGTGGCATCATAGGGCCATGAGCGCCCTGCAAAAGATCGTGGCCGCCGTGTTGGCGGCGCTGCTGCTCGCGTCGCTGTACGGGCTCTGGCACACCGCCGCAGCGCCGACGCCGGTACTCAGGGCCGCGGACGCGGCGAACACCAACGTCGTGCCGGTGATCGACCAGAACACGCTGATCACCGCGCAGCGGCTCGCGCGCCTCGCGGACACGCCCGAGGAGCAACCGCTCGCGCAGCAGGCCGTGCAGCTCGCCGACCACGAGCTCGACCTCGCCTTCAGTGGTGCCCTGCGTCACCTTGAGGTTCACCCCCCGGTACTGAGCGACCAAGCCCAGCAGATCCAGGCGCGCCTCACCGCCGCACAAAAGCAGCTCGCCACCTCCACTGATCAGGTGAATCGCCTGAAGACGCAGCTGGAGAAGGCCTCGGAGGCGGACAAACCGGGGCTGCAGGACCAGCTGGATCTCGCACAGTCGCAGCTGGAGCTGCAGCAGGATGAGGTCGCCGAAGCCGAGCACGACCTCCTCGACGCCGGCGGCAACGTGCACCAGCGCATCCAGCTGGCAGAGGCCGACCACGCCGCCGCGGAGAAGAACGCGGCCGCGCCCCCAACCGTCAAGCCAGCGAGCCCGGTCTCGATCCTTCACGGGATGGTCGAACAGGTGCGGCAGTGGTGGGCGCTGCGCGAGAAGCGACACTGGATCCTCGAGGCTCAGCAGCGCGCGAGCGAGAGCGCGGAGCAACTCCTGCAGACGCGCCACAAGCTCGCCGCCGAAGTGGCGAGCACGCGCCATCAGCTCGGCGGAGTCGGCGAGGCGGCAGACGAGCTCGGCCTGACACCACCCCTGCCCGCACGGGTAGCCGCAACCGCCGGCGCAGCCGCAACTTCCGCCGGCGCCGGCGCCGGCGGGCCGGGCGCATCGCCTCCCTCGCTTCTCTCCATCACGCGCCAGGCGGCCGCCGACCAGCGCCGTCTCACGCTGCGCGATCAGCGCATCACCACGCGCAGGAAGCTCGCCGACGTCTACGCCAAGTGGGCCGACGTCGTCGCGACCCAGGAGCGCGCCGCACTGCACGCTTGCCTCGTCAGCGCGGCGATTATCCTCGCGGCGCTGCTCGTGCTGCTGTACGCCGACCGCTGGGTGGGTGGACTGATCGCGCGCGCGCCGATCATTGACCGCCGCCAGCTCGGCGCGCTGCGCAGCGTCGTAGGCGTCGCGCTGCAGGTGGTCGGGATCCTCGTCATTGTCTTCGTGCTCGTCGGCCGCCCCAGCCAGCTCGGCACCATGATCGGCCTCGCCACGGCCGGCCTCACCGTCGCCCTCAAGGGGTTCATCGTCTCCTTCATCGGCTGGTTCGTGCTCATGGGACGCAACGGCATCCGGATCGGCGACTGGGTCGAGATCAACGGCGTCAGCGGCGAGGTGGTGGAACTCGGCATGTTCCACACGGTGCTGCGCGAGACCGGCAACTGGACCGACGCCGGCCACCCGACCGGTCGGCAGGTGACCTTCACCAACGCGTACGCCATCGAGGGACACTACTTCAACTTCTCCACCTCCGGGCAGTGGCTGTGGGACGAGCTGACCGTTACGGTGCCTTACGGACGCGACTCGCACAAAGTCGCCGAGGAAATCCAGAAGGAAGTCGTCGCGGCGACTTCGCAGAGCACCGCGCAGGCGCAGGCGGAGTGGCAGGCGGCCTCGCGCGGAGAGCGCGGCACGGCCGTGTCCACGGACCCGTCGGTGGCGCTGCGCCCGGTGCCGGGTGGGGTGGAGATCGCGGTGCGTTACGTCACGCGCGTAAGCGAGCGCATCGCGCTGCGCGGGCGGCTCTCCCAGGCGGCCGTGCAGACACTCGCGGCGCAGACGGCGTCGCCGTGAGCGAGCGAGCGCCGGCTCTGTTCGTCGGGCACGGCAGTCCGCTCAACGCGCTCGCCGTGAACGACTGGACGCGTGCCTGGGCGCAGCTCGGCGAGCGCCCGGCGCGACCGCGGGCGATCCTCTCCGTGTCGGCTCACTGGTACGTCCCGGCGGTCGCGGTCACGGCGATGAGCGCACCGCGCACCATCCATGACTTCGGCGGCTTCCCGCGCGAGCTGTACGCGGTCTCCTATCCGGCGCGCGGCGACGCGCTGCTGGCCGCGCGCGTGCAGGAGCTGCTCGGGCCGCTGCCGGTGTCGGCTGACGAGGCGTGGGGCCTTGATCACGGAACCTGGTCCGTGCTGTGCCACATGTTTCCGCGCGCGGACGTGCCGGTCGTGCAGCTGAGCATCGACGCACGGCAGACGCCGCGCTTTCACTACGACCTGGGCACACGGCTGCGACCGCTGCGCGAGGAGGGCATCCTCGTCTTCGGCAGCGGCAACGTGGTGCACAACCTCGGCACCTACAGCTGGGGACAGCCGCGGGAGCCCTATGACTGGGCGGTGCGCTTCGAGGAACACGTGCGCGGGAGTCTCGCGGCGCGCCGCGACGGCGCGCTCATCGACTACGGCGCCCTCGGCGCCGACGCGCGCCTCGCGGTACCGACGCCCGAGCATTACCTGCCGCTGCTCTACGTTCTCGGTGCGAGCCACGCCGCGGAGCAGGTGAGCTTTCCCGTGAGCGGCATGACCGGCGGCTCGATCTCGATGCTGGCCGCGAGCTTCGGCTGATAGCCGGCGCTCCTGCACCGCCTGCCGGTCATCCCCAGCGCTCGAGCGCGCGCAGCACCGGCTGCACCGTTTCCTGCCGCGCGGGCCGCGAGATGAGGTAACGCGCGATGCGGCGTGACTGCGAGGTCTGTGCCCACTCCTCGCCACTCACGAGCGGCTGCGCCGCCGCATAGCCGCGGCGCGCCGCGCGCGTTTCGGCGCTCGGCAACAGGCGCACCCATGCATAGCTGCCGGCCTCCCCGACTGAGCGCGACCATTCGATGCCCGGGAAGGCGCTGATCCACAGGTAGGAGAGCGAGACGTCCGAGAGCAGGCGCCGGCGCGCGAGGTGGCGCAGGAGGGGCGAGCAGCCGGCCGCGGTGCGCGAAAGTACCTCCGGCGGCATGCAGCCGTGATAACGGTGCGCCAGGGCGAGCGGCGGGAAGGTCCACCAGAGCGAGGGGTCCGCGGTACGCCGCGCCGCCCGCAACATCTCGTCCCAGTCCGCGGGCGTCATGCGCGCTGCCACGCGCGCGATGTCGTGCAGGTGCAGGAAGCGCAGCGTTCGGTTGATCATCGTGCCGGCGGCGTGCAGCAGCAGATGCAGCAGCAGCGCCCCGGTGCTCGGGTAGTCGTTCAGCCCGGGAGGCGCCTCGTGTGGCATCACGAGTGGCGAGATGTCCACGAAGCGCAGCGGCAGGCGTTCACGGATGCCCGCGTGCAGCTCGATGCGCAGCGGATTGCCCGCATCCTCGCCGAAGCTGGCGGCGGGCTGAACCTGGTGCAACGGGTGGAACTCGCGGTGCTTCCAGGTCGCGCACGCCTCGCGGTATCCGAGCCCCTCGATGAGCCGCCGCGCCTGCGACTCCTGAGTCGGCGACACGAGCAGATCGACGTCGGCCATCGGGCGTTCGCCGGCACGGTAGATGCCGCGGGCGTGCAGCGCGGCTCCCTTCAAGGCGATGAGGCCGACGGCCGCCTGACGTGCGCTGCGGTCGATCGTCGCGAGCAGCGCCTCGATGCGCTCGAGCCGCGCGACGATCTGCGCCCGCTGCCCGGCGAGAAAGTCCGTCCAGTCCCCCGGTCCGCGCCAGTGCAGGCGCCCGGCGAGCAGCGCGGGGATGCCGTGCATCACCGTGGCGGCGCGCGCCACCGCCCACTCGGCACCCGACCAGTCCGGCGCACGCTCGCCGGGCTGCACGAGCTCGCGCGCCAGGACCTCGGTCGTCTCGCGCAGCATGCGCTGTACGCCGCGCAGCTCGCTGCTGGCGAAGGCGGGGCGTGGCGCATTCATGGCGAAGGCACGCGCGCTAGTGCACCGCGCCCATCAGCTCCGGTGGCCGGAACTCCTGCCCGCCCTTGAACACGAGGCTCGCGTGGCTGAGGTTCGCGACGTCCGCGAGGGGATCGGCATCGAGCACCACGAGATCGGCCAACTTGCCAGGAGCGATCGTCCCCAGGTCGGGATTGCCGAGGGTCGCCGCGCCATTCACGGTTGCCGAGCGCAGCACCTGCAGGGGCGTCAGCCCGGAACCCTCCATGAGATCCATCTCGCGGAACACGGACGGACCGTGCACCGTGCCGATATTGCCCGCGTCGGTCCCCATGACGACCGTGATGCCGCCCGCCTGCCACACGCGCAGCAGGTTCTGCATGGCCACCAGCGGCAGCTCCGGCGCGCGATGATCGCTGACGAGCTTGGCGACGCGCTCGGGCAGGTGCACCGTCGTCGGCAACGGGTCGGGCATGTGCAGGGCGGCGAGAATCTGTGGGTCGGCGAGGCGCTGCTCGGCTTCCGTGGGCCGCCACGTGCCCGAGAGCGCGTAGCCGTAGCTCGTGAACACGAAGAGCGTCGGACAGTAGAGCGCGTGCCGCTCGCGCGCGAGCTTAAGGAACTCCTCGTCGACAGGCACGTCCTGAACCGAGTGCACCAGGTAGTCGGCACCCGCTCTGAGCGCCGATTTAGCGGTCACGAGCTCGGTGGCATGCACCGCGAGGCGCACGTGGGCCGCGTGCGCGGCCTCGGCGGTCGCGCGCACGATGGCCTCCTGCGCGGCGAGGTCATCACCCGGGCGGTGGATGTACCAGACCTTGATGAAGTCAGGCTGCCGGGCGAGTTCGCGCTCGACGAGCGCCCGCGCGCCCTCTGGTGTCTTGATCTCGATGATCGGCGGGTCGCCGAGGTCGAGCTGCGGCCTGGAGACCATGGAGATCAGGGGGCCGGCCACCACCACCCGCGGAGCCGCGGCGCTCGAGCGCGCGGCGGCGCGCACGTCGAAGTTCCAGAACGGTCCGCCGACGTCGGCGACGCCGGTGACGCCGCTCGCGAGCCAGACCCTGAAGGTGAGCGGCAGCCGCGCGGTGTTTCTCTGCACCTCCTGTGCGTACGGAACGATGGCGGTCAGGTCGATGACGTCCGGCCGCGTGTAGAGGTTGCCGGATTGGAAGAAGTGCACGTGCGAGTCGATGAGCCCCGGAATCACCCACTTGCCGCGCGCGTCGATCACGTGCGCGCCGCGCGGCGTGCGCAGCTTGTTCGCCGCGGTGACGCTCGTGATGCGATCTCCGGAGATGACGATGGCGCTGCCGGGAGTGACGGCGGCGGCACCGTCGAGCTCCGGATGAATCACGGTCGCGCCGGTGATCACGGTCACCGGCGGGGCGGCCGGCGCGGCGTACGCGATGATCAGCGCGAGCGCGGCCGAGAAATGGACACATAACCTGCACATCGAACGCGCTCCGTCTGGATCCGCCAGCTGCGAACGATAGCGCGGCCACGCGCTTACGAACACTGTAGGTGTCGTCCCGCGTCTGCCGGGCACCCCGCGCCGCCGCGTTCCGCGCGTCCTACGGACCTATGGCGGCACGGACTATAGCTGCCGGCGCACCGCCCCCCGGAGGATGCAGGTGTCCAGGCCGTGGCACGGGTGCATGACGCACAGGTGCGCGGCGGACTTCAGTACCGAAGTTGCACAAGGAAGTGTTTCTTATGTTCAAGTCCCTTGCCCTAGCATCGGTCGCAGTACTCCTCGCCGCGGGCGGCATGTCCGCCGCGCGCGCCGACACCTATGACACGAGTAGCAACTATCCGTGGGCCTATACCACGCCGAGCGGCGCGTACGTCGGCGGGGGATGGGGTCGCTTCGACTACCGCATCGACAGCCTGAGTGACGTCACGCAGGGGGTGAGCGACATCACGCACTCCTCCGACAACGCCTGGAAGATCGACGTCGGCTATCGCTTCTCGCCCTACTGGGCCATCGAGGCCGACTACATGGATCTCGGTAACCCCAACGATGGCTTCCAGGCCACCGGCTCGGACGGCAACTACCGCGCCCACCTTACCGGTTTCGCTCCGTTCCTCGTCGGCACGCTGCCGGCGGGCCCGATCGAGCTCTTCGCCAAGGCCGGATGGCTCTGGTACGACTCGAACCTGCAGGTGAATCTGAACCAGCCGGGCAGCCAGGTGATCGAGTCAAGCCACCGCTTCAGCAACTTCATCTATGGCGGCGGAATCGGCGTGACGCTCTTCCGTCACCTGAATGTGAACCTTGAGTACGACGGCATCCGAATCGAGAACGCCCCGAACTCGACGGTGCTGTGGCTGGGGGCCAACTACCGCTTCTGAGCGGTGCGCGAGGTCAGTGACCGCGCTCGATGAGCGCGATGGTCGAACTCTCGGCGCTTCGGTCGAAGACGAGCTCGCTGCCGTCGGCCGAGACGTCGAAGTCGCGCACATCGAAGTCGGCGCCGAGTTCGGTCAGCTGCCGCTCGGCGCCGCTCAGGAGGTCGACCGCCCAGAAGTTCTTGTGGACGATCTCCCCGCGCAGAATCACGATCTCGTGGTCGTTGCCGCGAAAGACGACGCGGCGCGCGCCGCGCGTCAGAACCAGGGTCCGCAGCGGATAGGGGCGGCCCTCGGGACCGACGGCGCGCAGCGGAAACGTCATCCCGACATCGGCGCCCGAGTAGAGCAGGAAGCGCCCGCCCGGTGCCCACACCGGGTCCACTGAATACTCGTTGACCAGCGTGTAGGGCGCCGCACCTTCGAGCGAGAGCCTAGTCAGGCGCGGCTCGCCCTCGTAGAGCACCGCGACGACGATCGAGCGGCCGTCGGGTGACCAGGCGAGCGAGCCACGCATCGCGAGCGGCTCGCCGACGCTGTGCGGGTGGGCGCCGTCACTGTCCATGATGTAGAGGCGCGAGCGCTCGCGGGACGTCACGGTGAAGGCGATGCGGCGCCCGTCGGGGGCGATGGCGGGCGGCCCGACTAGGCTCGCGGGCTCCCCGCTCCACAGCTCGCGCGAGCGGCCGCCCGAGAGCTTCCAGATCGCGGGCCGGCCCGCCTGCGAGGAGACATAGAGAAGGAAATCCGTGCCGGTGCGCGGAGCGACTCCTGACTCGGCACCCGCGACCCGCGTTGCGCTCGCCGGGCCGGCTACGGCAGGGCCGAGCGTTGCGTGCCAGAGGCTCGAACTGGAACGGGCCGTCGTGGCCACCAGGCGCGCTCCGTTCGCGCTCGAGGCAAGCGAGGTATAGCGCTCAAGACCGAAGCCGATGCGATGCGGCTCGCGTTTCTCGAGGTCCATCGCATACATCCACGGCCCGACGCCCTGGGCGTCGGAGGCGAGATAAAGGAGCGTGCGCCTATCGAGCAGTACCGGGTGGCTCACGCGGGAGTTGTGGTGCGTGATCTGCTCAAGATCCGTGCCCGCCGGGCGTATGCGCCACACGTCCCAGCGATCCGGCGGCACGCCGCGCACGAAGTAGATAAAGGAGTCATCCGGGGACCACAGAGGAAAATGGCAGTGCACGCCGACGGGCGCGACGTACAGCATGCGCGCCTGCCCGGGCGGGAGCTCGCCGACGAACAGCGGGTCTCCGGTGGCGCTCGTGTGGTAGACGATGCGCCGGCCGTCGCTCGACCAGGCGACTTCGGCGCCCTCGGGCAGGTAGAGACGCAGCGGACCCCCGCCCACAGGGACGGCCATGATGTTGACGTCCTCTGTCCGCGAGCCGTCCGAGACGCGTGTCCACATGGTGACCAGCGAACCGTCCGGCGAGAACCCGGGCGAGCGAATCGAGGGGTTGAGGAGACCGGGCATCTTGCCCTCGGTCAGGTTGCGGTAATCGCCGCTCCCGAGCTGCGTGACCCACACATCGGTCGCCCCCGTGTGATCGGCGAGAAAGGCTACCGAGTTGCCGTCACGCGAGATGGCCGCCGCCTGCTCCGTGCCAGGCCAGTCAGTCAGCCGCGCCACCCGGGCGCTGGAGAGGGGGTCGCGCCACGCCGCCCCCCGTGAAAAAGCGAACCAGGTGACCCCGGCGGCGATGAGGGCTGCCGCGCCTGCGACCACGAGCCACGGCGACCGCCTGAGCCCGCCGGAGCCTTCCGACCGGGCGGTCGACTGCCCGCCCCCTTCCCGTACGGGGGCCGACGCAGAAGGCCCCCGCTCCGCTACAGGGCCGGAATCGGCCGCGGCCGCGCTCGGCGGCGCCTCCGGCACCGGGACCGGGGCAGGAACGTCGCCTGGCTCCTCTTGATCGGCGGGCGCGGCCGCCGCGGGCAGCTCCCCGGGGTCCGTATCGAGGGAACCGATGAAGCGATAGCCACGGCGCGGAAGGGTCTCGATGTAGCGCGGGGTCTCGGCGGTATCGCCGAGGGCGCTGCGGAGCTTGCGCACGGCGGTATTCAGGCCGGTATCGAAGTCCACGACGCCCTTGGGCCAAAGGAGCGCGATCAGCTGCTCGCGCGTGACCACGCGCCCGGCGTGGGCGACGAGCTCCCTGAGGAGCATGACCGGCTGCTCCTGCAACCGCAGTCGCGTCCCGGAACGCTCCAGATCCCCTGATTCGGGGTCCAGTACCCACCCGTCGAAGCGGATTTTGCCTTTGCCCACCGAGATCAGAGTTGGATCAGAGTTAATTCAGCACTCAACCAGCTCCGGTCCATGGAGTGGTGGCCCCCGCCGTCTCAGTCTGAACCCGCAACGCCAGACCCCGTCCCGCAAGGACGGCACCTTCAGCGAAACAAGATTCGTTCAAACAGGAGACTGCCATGAATCGCTTAACGACGCTCATTCTCTTCGGCTCGCTGACCCTGACCCAACAGCTCGCGCTAGCCGGTGCGCCCCAGGACCCTCCCACGATGACTGTGCGCTACGCCGACCTCGACCTGACCAAGCCGGCCGGCGCCAAGGCCCTCTATGTGCGTGTTACGCAGGCCGCCCGCGACGTGTGTTCCCCGCTCGACGGACGCGACGTTGCGCGGGCCTCACGCTACAAGGCATGCGTCCAGAAGAGCACCTCGGACGCGGTGACGAAGATCGACCGGCCGCAGCTGACGGCCTATGCCAAGGAGATCGCCGGCGCCCACGGCCCGGTGATGCAGGTGGCGCGCGACTAGCACCTTGCGGGGCACAGCCGGGCGGCTGCCAGTCGCCCGGCCCTTTGCCAGCCCGACTCCTCCGGGAACCCGGTATCCCGTCGGTCCTTAGCCGGCCGTTGCCGAAGCCACCACGGTGAAGTGCTGCACCTCCGGCTCGAACTCAAGCAGGAATTCCTTGTCCTCCGCGTAGTACTTGCTCTTGAGGACCTCGTCGCCGGCGAAGGCGCGGATGGCGGCTTCTGATTCCCAGCGCGTCACGGTGAGGAAGTGACTGACCTCGCCCTCGTCACGCCTCAGGATGACGACGTCGAGGTTCCCTTCCGTGCCGCGATAGTCCGGAATCGCTCGCAGGGTGAGGAAGGCCGAGTACTCGTCCGCGCGCTCACGCGGGGTTCGTCCGTGCCAGATGCGGGTGATCATGGGCGCCTCCTTGCGCCTACGACACCACGGACCTGGGCGCACGGCAAGGACGCCGACGCTCTGCAGTGTTACAACCGATTGTTGCAACGGACTTGGTGGGTGCTGACGGGCTCGAACCGCCGACATTCGCCTTGTAAGGGCGACGCTCTACCAGCTGAGCTAAGCACCCGCCCGGGGCTGAAGCTTACGCTAACGGGACGGGGTAGCGAGCCGGGCCGCCCGACTTCGGCGCCGCATCTGGCGGACTTCTTCAGCTGCGACTACCGGCGCGGGGCGAGGCTGCGATGTCAGCGTAGCCCTACCGCCTGAGCGTACGCTAGTCTGGCGCAGACGCCGGCCGACCGACTTGCCGGTGCGCGCCAGGCGCGGGTGACTGTTCACCCGATGCCGATCAAGCGCAGGAGCCGACGCATTGCATGAGTCCTAAGCCGGATTTCTTCATCGTCGGCGCCCCCAAATGCGGAACCACCGCGCTGTTTCGCTACGTGACGGCGCATCCGGCTGTCTTCACGCCCGAGAGCAAGGAGCCGAACTACTTTTGCACTGACCTGCCCCGGTACGGACACGTCGCCACGTTGGCAGATTACGAGGCGCTCTTCTCCGGCGCCCGAGGGGGCGCGCTGACCGGCGAGGCATCCGTGCTGTACCTCTATTCGCAGGTCGCGGTCGCTCACATCGTGGCGCACAACGCCGCCGCCAAGATGATCGCGATCCTGCGCGACCCGGTCGAGGCGGCACGCTCGATGCACGCGTTCCAGTGGGGCTACGAGCTCGAGGACGTTTCCGATTTTGAGCAGGCCTGGCGCCTGCAAGAGCCGCGCCGTGGAGGTCAGCACCTGCCATCGCGCTGGCCGTTTCCGGATCACCTGCAATACGGGGCGCTCTACCGCTACGCACCGCAGGTGCGCCGGCTGTTGGCGCAGGTGCCGCGAACGCAGTGCCAGTTCCTGATCTTTGAGGAGTTCTTCGCCGATCCTTTGCGCGAATTCGCGCGAGTGCTCGAGTTTCTGGGCCTGACACCGGACCCCACTTCAGGGTGTTCCCGGTGGTGAACCAGACGGTCGGTG
>DATBBQ010000104.1:0-18898 GCA_036270915.1 Steroidobacteraceae bacterium | reverse complement strand
TGACGGCGGCTCTTGTGGTACAAGGGCGCGATGCTTCAGCCGCCGCCCTCTCGTCCGCACTCCGCACTGCTGCGCGTCATCGGCCGCTGGAGCATGGTAGCACTGGCCGTCAACAGCATTCTCGGCAGCGGCATCTTCGGGCTGCCGTCGGTCGTCGCCGGCCTGCTCGGGAGAGTGAGCCCGCTCGCGGTGCTCCTGGCCGGCTGCGGCATGGGCGTGATCATCGCCTGCTACGCCGAGGTCGCGTCGCAGTTCAGCGAGACGGGCGGCACGTACCTGTACCTGCGGCACGCGTTCGGTCGCCTCGCAGGCATCGAGGTCGCATGGCTGATGCTGCTCGGGCGGCTCACCGCCTGTGCGGCGGCGGTCAACCTGCTGGTGGTGTATCTCGCCGAGTTCTGGCCTCAGGCGACCGAGCCCCTGCCGCGACTCATCGTCATCACGGCCTTCATCGGCACGCTCGCCGCCATCAACTACCGCGGCGTCGGGGCCGGCACCCTCGTAGGCAATATCTCCGTCCTCGGCAAGCTCGCCGCGCTCGCGCTCGTGGCGACGGCCGGGGTCGCCTATTTGGCCCTGCACCCGCACGTGCCCCTTCAGGCCGCGCATCCCGGCGCGCACGAGTGGCTGAGCGCAATGCTGCTGCTGCTCTTTGCTTACGGCGGCTACGAGGCGGCACTCAACCCCATGGGCGAGGCGCGCGATCCGCGCCGCGATGCGGCCTTTGCGCTCTTCGTCGCGCTCATCATCCTGACGGTTCTCTACACCCTGCTGCAGTACATCGTGATCGCGGCGCTCCCGGACGCGGCGCACAGCGAGCGGCCGCTCGCCGACGTCGCGCGCGTCATCCTCGGTCCGGCGGGGGCCTCGCTGATCGCGGTCGGCGCCCTGGTCTCGGTGTACGGATACCTCAGCGCCAACCTCCTCACCGGCCCGCGCGGCCTGTTCGCGCTCGCCGAGCGCGGGGATTTCTTCGCCTCTTTCGCGCGCGTGCATCCGCGCTTTCGCACTCCGTACGTGTCCGTGCTGGTCTTCGCGCTCCTCGTGTGGGGCTTCGCGCTCGGCGCGAGCTTTTCCTGGAACGTGACTCTCTCGGCCGTGGCGCGCCTTTCGTACTACGCTGGCGTGTGCGTCGCGGTGCCGGTGCTGCGCCGGCGCCAGCCCGCGGCTGCGCTCGTCCGGCTGCCGGGCGGTGCGCTGCTGCCTTCACTCGGCGTGCTCATCTGCCTGGCGCTCTTCGCGGGCGTCGACTTCAGCCAGTCGCTGATCCTGCTCGCCACGATCGGGAGCGCCGCGCTGAACTGGCTCGCGGTCCGCGGGCGCGCTGCCGCCACGGTGCTCCCGGACGGCGAGGCGCAGCGTCTGGGAGAGAAAGCGCTTTAGCGCGGCCACGGCCGGCCGACGCGAACAGGCGAGCAGCAGACGAGCGCGTACAATCCCGTTGCAGCGATCTGCAGGAGACACGCATGCACGAGGCGGGCGATCGGGCTGAACTTCTGGTGCTGAGCGGTGCCGATATCCGCGCGCTCGTCTCCATGGCACAGTGTGTCGAAATCGTCGATCAGGCGATGCGCATCGTCTCCTCCGGTGGCGCGATCCTGCCGCTGCGCAACTGGGTGAAGATTCCCGGCACCGCGAATCTGGTCGGCTGGATGCCGGGCTTCCTCGACTCCCCGGCACGCATCGGCGTGAAGCTGATCGGCATCTTTCCCGAAAATCCGCACCGGGGTCTGCCCTCCCACTGCGGCATCGTCGCGCTCTTCGACCCCGAGCTCGGCTTGCCGCGTGCGGTGCTCGACGCCGCGACCATCACGAGCATGCGCACCGCGGCGGCCAGTGCCGTAGCAACCCGCGCGCTCGCGCGCGCCGAGGCGGATGACCTGGCGATTCTCGGCACCGGGGAGCAGGCGGAGGCGCACCTGCACGCACTCGCCGCCGTGCGCCGCCTGCGCCGCGTGCGCCTCTGGGGCCGCGATGCCGAAAAGGCGCGACGGCTGGCGCAGCGCGCGGGCGCGGACCTCAAGCTCGACATCGAGGTGGCCCGCGAGGCACGCGACGCGGTGGACGGTGCCGACATCGTCTGTACGGTCACCGCCGCGCGCGAGCCGATCCTCAAGGGCGAGTGGGTCGTCCCCGGTGCGCACGTCAATCTGGTCGGAGCGAGCATCGTCGAGGCGCGTGAGGCCGACGAGGCGCTGGTCCTCAGGTCCGCCTACTTCGTCGACTTTCGCCCGTCGGCCGCAGCGCAGGCCGGGGAGTTGTATGCCGCGGTGGGAGCGGAAGGGGCGCGCGCGGGGCAGCACGTGCGCGGCGAGATCGGCGAGGTGCTGAGCGGGCGCATTCCCGGCCGGACGCGCGCCGACGAAGTCACCGTCTACAAGTCCCTCGGCATAGCCGCCCAGGATCTGGCGCTGGCGGATGCAGCCTATCAGCGCGCCCTCGCGAGCGGGCGCGGTACCCGCGCCCCTCTGTAGCAGCACGGCGCGCGGCGCCGACCCGGGCAGACAGGGCCGCGGTTCGTGCGCTATTGTTGAGCCTCAGGACCTGCCCGAGACGCAGGGCGGTGCGCGTGCGCCGCGACACCAACAAACACTCATCGTGCGGGTTGCCCGCGGGGATCAACATGCGCATCACTCTGTCGCTCCTGCTGCTGGCCGGCCTGCTGCTGCACGGCCCGGCCCGGGCTGACGACCCGCCGTCGACGTCGGCGGCTCCCAAGGAGGCCGGGACCCCGCGGGCCACCGCCGGTGGCACGACCTTCACGCTCCCCCCCGGCTGGACGGCGACCCAGCGCGGTCCGGTCCTCGAGATCCGTCCGCCCGAGACCGACCTGACGCTCGGCCTCACCGACGTCGACGCCAAGGACGCGAGCGCGGCGGTCGCGGCCGCCTGGTCGAGTTACGACCCGAGCTTCAAGCGCGCGGTGCACGTCGCGACCCCGGCCGGCCCACGCGACGGCTGGGAGCAGCGCGAGTTCGTAGACTACGAGGTCTCGCCGAATGAGAAGCTCGTCATCGCGGCCTTCGCCTGGCGTGCCAATAACCACTGGCTGGTCGGCATGCTGCGCGCCAGCGAGGCGACGCGCGAGAAGCGCGCCGGCCCGCTCAATGTCGCGATCAACAGCCTCCGACCCAAGGGTTACCAGCGCGAGAGCTTTGCCGGCCGCCAGGCGCATCCGATCGATGCGCAGATGATCGCGACGATGAAGGCGTTCGTCGCCGACGGCATGACGAAACTCAAGGTACCCGGTGTCGGCTTCAGCCTGATCGACGGCGGCAAGGTGGTGTTCGAAGGCGGCATCGGCGTCCGCGAGCTCGGCGCGCCGGAGCCGATCGACGCGGACACGCTATTCATGGCCGCCTCCAACACCAAGGCGCTCAGCACGCTGCTGCTCGCGGAACTTGTGGATGAGAAGAAGCTGCGCTGGGACGAGCCGGTGACCGAGGCCTATCCGTCGTTCAGGCTCGGGGACGCCGCCACCACGCAGCAGGTGCAGATCAAGGACCTGGTGTGCGCGTGCACCGGCATGCCCCGCCAGGATCTCGAGTGGATATTCCAGGATCCGCACGAGACGCCGCGGGCGGCGGTCGCACGCCTCGCCGACATGCAGCCGACCAGCAAGTTCGGGGAGGTCTTTCAGTACAGCAATCTCATGGCCGGCGCCGCCGGCTTCATCGGTGGCACCACCGCTTTCCCGAACGTCGAGCTCGGCCACGCTTACGACGAGGCCATGCAGCGCAGGATCTTCACGCCACTCGGGATGACCCGCACCACGTTCGACTACCCGCAGGCCATGCAGGGCGACTGGGCGCGCCCGCATGACATCGACATCGACGGCCATCTGGTGCGCGGGGACATGACGCTCAACTACACGATCATTCCGCTGCGGCCCGCGGGGGCCGCATGGACCAGCCCCCACGACCTCAGCCGCTACGTGATGATGGAGCTCGCCAAGGGCAAGCTCGCGGACGGCTCGCGCCTGGTGTCCGAGCAGAACCTTCTCGAGCGACGCAAGCCGAACGTTGCGGTGAGCGACGGCGTCGAGTACGGCATGGGCCTCATCATCGACAAGCGCTGGGGCGTGACCGTCGTGCACCACGGCGGCGATCTGGAGGGCTACCACAGCGATATGCTCTGGCTGCCCGACTACAACGTCGGCGCCGTCATCCTCACCAACTCGTCGCCGGGCTTCGCGCTGCGCGCGCCCTTCGCCCGGCGACTCGTCGAGCTGCTGTTCGACGGCAAGCCGGAGGCGGCGGCGGCACTGGCGGCCAGCGCCACACAGCTCGACGCCGAGCGCGCCAAGGACCGCGAGCGGCTGCAGGTGCCGCCGGACGCCGCCGCGAGTGCCGCGCTCGCGGGGAAATACCACAACGACACGCTCGGGCGCGTGCTGGTTGCGCATCAGGGCAAGCAGCTGATCTTCACCGCGGGTAACCTGCGCAGCGAGGTCGCCTCGCGCAAGAACGACGACGGTACGACGAGCTTCATCACCATCTCGCCGAACGTGCAGGGACTGGAGTTCGTCGTCGGCGCGGGTGCCAAGCCGCGCACCCTGATCGCGCGCGACGCACAGCACGAGTACGTGTTCACGGAGCAGTAGCCGGCCGCGGCGGCGGCGGCGCAGGCGGGTGGCGCGCCCGCCGGCCGCTGGCCGAAAATGTGGGTCCATTGTCATTCCGGCGGCCGCAATCGGCGCTACCGTGGGCGCAGATTCCCCACCGGAGACCCGCCATGATCCGCACGCTGCTGGCAGCGGCCGCCCTGACACTGGCCGCCTCGTCGCTGACCGCGGCTGAGCTCACTCCCCCGCAGGGGCGGGCGATCCGTGTCGCGTTCGTACTGAGCGAGCACGCCGTGGTGATCGACTTCGCGGGCCCCTGGGAGGTGTTCCAGGACGCGATGATCACTGACTCCGCTGGCACCCGCATGCCCTTCGAGCTCTACACGGTCGCGGCCAGCCTCGAGCCGGTGCACACCAGCGGCGGGGGCCGCAAGGGCCTCACCATCACGCCCGACTACAGCTTCGCCGATGCGCCGTCGCCGGACGTCGTGGTCGTCGGCGCGCAGTCGGGCGCCAGCGGGCTCGCGGACTGGCTGCGGCGGGTGCACGCCGAGCACGCACTCATCCTCTCGGTCTGCACCGGGGCGTTCCGGGTCGCCGAGAGCGGCCTGCTCGAGGGCCGGTCTGCCACGACCCACCACGCTTCGCTGCAGCGCTTCGCGAACCAGTATCCCGGCATCTCCGTGCGCAGCTCAGTGCGCTACGTGGAGGCGGCGCCACGCATCCTGACTGCCGGGGGCCTCAGCTCCGGGATCGACGCGGCACTGCACGTGGTCGCGGAATACTTCGGAACGCCGGCGGCCCAGGCGACGGCCGACGACATGGAGTACCAGGGCCAGGGCTGGAAGACCAATGCCGGCAACGGCGAGCCGCGCCTCGTGGAGCCGACCATTCCGCTCGCCTACCGCGACGCCACGAGCCACTGGCAGGGCGTGCTGCTGCCGGAGTACCCGAAGAGCGAGCCGCAGCTCGCCGTGACGCTCCACCTCGCCCGGGTGGACGGCCAGTACGTCGGTACGATCGACGTGCCCGCGCAGCGCACCTTCGGGGAGCCGGTCGAAGTGCGCATGGAGTCCGGGCGGGTTACGCTGATCCTGCCGGCGCACGACGGGCCGCTGACCTTTTCCGGCAAGATGACGCGCGACACCATCTCTGGCAGGGTGACCGGCGGACACGTGTCGATTCCCTTGAGCCTTCACCGGACGACTGCAACCTCCTAGGCATATGGCAGCGGCAGCGAGCGGCAAGGGCGGCAGGCCTCATCACGTCGTGATGCTCGGCTACCCCGAGGCCCAGATCCTGGACATCACCGGTCCCCTGGAGGTGTTCGGGCGCGCGACTCGCTGGATCCGCGATCACGGCGTCAGCCGCGAGACCGCTTACCGGGTCGAGATAGTGGCTCCGGCCGCCGGAGCCTTCGCCACCTCCTCCGGCATGCGCCTGGTCGCGGAACGGGCCTACCGGCAGGTCCGCAGCGCCGACACCCTGCTGATCGCCGGAGGCATCGGGCAGGCAGCACTCGGGGAAGACGGCGCGCTCCTCGAGTGGCTCCGCGCCATGGCGCCGCGCGTCGCGCGCCTCGGCTCGATCTGTACCGGGGCGCTTCTGCTCGCGCGCACCGGGCTGCTACACGGGCGGCGCGCGACGACTCACTGGGCGCACCTCAAGGAGCTGCGGGGCGTGCTGGGGTCGGCGGTCTGCCCCGACGCGATCTACATCCGCGACGGGGCCATCTACACCTCCGCCGGTGTCACTGCCGGAATGGACATGGCGCTGGCGATGCTCGAAGAGGACTGGGGCACGCCGGTGGCGCTCGCGGTGGCGCGCGAGCTGGTCCTGTTCCTCAAGCGGCCCGGCGGGCAGTCACAGTTCAGCGATCACCTCGCCGCCCAGTTCAGCGAGGACGGTGCGCTCAGGGATCTGCAACTGTGGATGCTCGAGCACCTGCAGGAGGATCTGTCCGTCGGGCGTCTCGCCGCGCGCGCGGCGATGAGCGAGCGCAATCTCGCCCGTCACTTTGTCGCCACCACGGGCGTCTCGCCGGGCCAGTACGTGCGGCAGCTGCGCATCAACGCGGCGCGCCAGAAGCTCGAGCAGACGCCGCTGCAGGTCAGCCAGATCGCACGCCGTTGCGGCTTTGGCTCGGAGGAGAGTCTGCGCCGCAACTTCGTTTCGGTGCTCGGCGTCTCCCCGGCGGCCTACCGCGAGCGCTTCCGCGGGGCCGCCCGTCACTGAGCCGCGCCGTCCGGCAGGCCGCGTGCGCCGGCGGTGTTCGCGGTCTCGAGCCCGCGGGTGCCGCGGAAGGTGGCGCCGGTAAAGTCGGCACGCGTGAGATCGGCATGCGAGAAGTCGGTGTCGATCAAGAGCGCCTCGCGCAGATCCGCGTCGGTAAGGTTGGCATGCGCAAGCGTCGCCCCCCCGAGATCCGCGCGCACGAGCTTGGTGCCGATCAGGCGCGCGCCGCTCAGGTCGGCGAAGCTGAAGTCGGCGCGCGAGAAGTCCGCGGCCGAGAAGTCCGCGCCCGCGGCGTGCGCGCTGGTCAGGTCGGTGCGCATCAGTCCCATGGACTGGTTCTTCATGTCCGCCGCGCCTTGCACGTGCGCGAGGTTGGCATTCGTGAGGTCGGCACGGCGCAGGTTGCCGATGAGGCGCGCGCCGCTCAGATCGGCGCCGGGCAGGCGTGCGTCGGCCAGCTGCACCGAGAAGAGCACGGCCCCCTCCAGGAGCGCCGCCGTCAGATCGCTCTTCTCCAGAAAGGCCACGGTCAGATTCACGTGCTCAAGGTGTGCGTGAGCGAGGTTGGCGCCGTTGAACACCGACGCGGAGAGATTCGCGCCGCGAAAGTCGACGCCCCGCAGATCGAGCTCGGCGCAGTTCTTGGCCCTGAGCTCGGGCGCACGGCCGGGCGGGGTGGCCGCAAGCGTCGCGAGGAGCGACTCGCGCGTCATGCGCTCGTAGTCCTGCCACTGGCCGAGCGCCGGCAGGGCCGCGAGCAGCAGCACGCACGTCGGCAGGTGGCGCAGCGGCATGCGCTTGGGGTCTCAGGTCATGAATTCGACCTGTCCGCCGCTCAGGTGATACATCGAGCCGACGAATTTCACCTTGCCCTGGCTCTCGAGGTCGGCGAGCACGCGGCTCTGCTGGCGTATCGCCGTAACCGTGCGCTGCACGTTGGTGGCCGCCACCGCGTCGACGAACTGTGCGTTCTTGCTGTTGCGCTCACCCGAGTAGCGGGTGGCCGCGACGGCCGGCTTGATCTTCTCGAGCAGCCCCGTGAGGTGCCCGAGCTGCACCCCGTCGATAGCACCCTTGATGGCGCCGCAGGCCGTGTGGCCCATGACCACGACCAGCTTGGCCCCCGCGGCCGCGCAGGCAAACTCGAGACTGCCGAGGATGTCATCGTTGGCGATGTTCCCGGCGATGCGGGCATTGAAGGTCTCGCCGAGCCCGGTGTCGAGGATGATCTCGGCGGGCGCGCGCGAGTCGATGCAGCTCAGGATCGCCGCCGCCGGGTACTGGCCGGCGACAGTGGCGCGCTTCTGTGCCAGGTAGTCGTGGAAGTCGATCTTGCCAGTACGGAAGCGCTCGTTCCCTTCGCGCAGCCGTGCCAGCACCTGGTCCGGAGTCAGCTGGTCGCGCTCCTCCTGGGTGAGCGCGGCGGCGAAGGCGAGCTGCGTGCCGCCGAGTCCGGCCGCGGCGCAGCCTCCCGCGACCAGCGCGCCGATGGCTGACCTGAGCAGGGCGCGCCGCTTGGTGTCAGTTGCATGCACGCGATGTGAGCGCATCGTTGGATTTCTCATGGCGGTGCCTCGTGGCCGGAGAGTGCGGTGAGGACATAGGTTGGTGTGTTTGTACCGTGCTGTCCAATCTCACCCGCGCGGACGCGCGAGCGGGGCCGCTGCCGCCGCCCCGGAACGTGCCCCCGCGGGCGGCTCGGCGGAGACGAACAGCAGCGAGCAGCTGGCGTCCGCGAGTATCGCGCCCGCCACGTCGCCGAAGAACAGTTCCTCGCCGGGACGCGGGCTGACCCCCATCACCAGCAGGTCGTGATCTGCCTGGCGCACGGCACTCAGGATGGTTTCCTTGGGATTGCCGCCCACCCTGATCTCGCCCGTGACGCTCAGGCCATAGTGCTCGCCCAGCTCGACGATCTCTTGGATGGCCGCGCGCGCGGCAACGCCCGGTGCGATCGCGCGCCCGAAGCGCTTGTGCCAGGGCAGGGCACGCGGCCGAGCCGGGGAAAAGTGCAGGGCGGTGAGCGAGCCGTGCGAGGCCTGTGCGAGAGCGACGGCGACCTCGGCGCCGTGGCGCGAGATGCGTGTGCCGGTGACCGGAACCAGGATTCGCAGGGGGCCCTCACCGCCGTCCCGGTGCGCGCCACGCGCGATGGCGACGGCGAACGGGCCGGCAAAGTCCTGGGCGCTGCGCGTGATCGAAGGATCGAACTTGTCGGCGCTGGCGGCGGGTTCACGGCCGATGATCAGCAGCCCGTAGCCGCGCTTGGCCTCCTCGGCAATCGCCGTCTCGGGATCCCTGGTGGGCTGCTTGCGCGTCAGGACCTCCACTTCACCTGCGGGTGCCTGGGCGGCGGCGTCGCCCTTTTCGAAGTTCGCCTTCAGTGCCGCCGCGGAGCGCTGCGCCTGGGCCTTTGTGGGGCCGTGCCACGGTCGGTTCGCATCCTCCAGGTGCAGCACCGTCGTCGGCAGGCGGCGTACTCCGCCGATGAGGCCGGCCAGGCGCGAGGCAAAGTGCCCGCTCGGCGAGGCGTCGACGGCGAGCAGAAGGCGCTCCACGTGCTTCAGGAACCCCTGGGCTTCGAACTCGTCGCGTTCGATGCGCGCCTGCTCCTCAGGACTCATCGGCAGGCGGCGCAGTGCCCAGCGCAGCATCGGCGGCATGGCCATGGTGGTTACGACGGCCATGGCGACGATGGCTGTGTAGAGGCGCTGGTTGAGCGCCGCCATCGACAGGCCGATCGAGGCCACCACGACCTCGGTCGACCCCCGGGCATTCATGCCGCAGCCGACGGCAAAGGACTCGGCATAACTCAGCCCCCCGAGGCGCCCGCCGAGGAAGGCCCCCGCGAACTTGCCGATGCTCGCGAGGCCGATGAGCGCCATCGTCAGCAGCAGCAGATCGGGCCGCGCCAGCGCGCGCAGGTCGGTGCTCAGGCCGGCCGTGGCGAAAAACACGGGCATGAACAGCGCGACGATCAGCCCGCGCAGCTGCGAATCGATGTGCTTGGTGAGAATGGGCGACTGGCCGACCAGCACCCCGGCGATGAAGGCGCCGAGGACGAAGTGCACGCCGATCGCATTCGTGAGTAACGCCATGAGCAGGGCCACGACCAGTATGGTCGTGATCGTCGCGAGCTCGCTCTGGAAGTGATCGTTGGACCAGCGGATGATCCTGAAGACCAGCCGTCGCCCGAGAGTGAAGCTCAGGGTAAGAAACAGCAACGTGCCGAAGACGCTCTGGCCGACGCTCGCGAGATCGATCGTGCCGCGCAGCGCCAGTCCGAAAGTAACCGACATGATGATCCAGCCGATCGTGTCGTCGAGGATCGCCGCGGCGATGATCACCTGACCCACGGTGCGACGCAGGAATCCGAGGTCGCGTACCACCAGGGCGACGATCTTGACGGAGGAAATCGACAGGGCGGTGCCCAGGAAGAGCGCGGTGATCAGTCGTTTCTCGGGACTGGGCAGCAGGGACGGCGGCAGAAGCAGCCCCACCGCGACACCGCACGCGAACGGCAGGACGATGCCGCTCATCGAGATGCTGATCGCCGGACGTCGCGCCTCGCGGAACACCGACAGGTCAGCCTCCATGCCGGTGAGCAGCAGCAGCAGCAGGATGCCCAGCTGCGCCACCGCGTCCAGCATGGCCGTCTGGGTCGCCGAGCCCGGAAACAGCGCGTGGAAGGCCTCGGGCGCGAGAGTTCCCAACACCGAAGGACCCAGCAGCATCCCGGCCATGATCTGCCCGACCACCGGTGACTGCCCCATGCGCTGCATCAGCTCGCCCATGCCACGCCCGACCGCCAGCAGCACGACCAGCTGCGAGACGAAAACGGCAACGGATGTGCCATGCTGCATGCACGGGCTCTCTAGAATGAGCTGCCCGGAAATCTATCACTGATCCGCGCAAGCCCGCCGAAGAGCGCGGGCGGACTGACGGATCGACCTCTGGGTGTCTTCAGCGGGCGAGCGGCGCCCGGGGATCAGCACGATGGCCGACAAAGACGCACATCTGGCCCGAGAGGCCGAGAAGGTTCAGGAGAGCGCCGCGCACCTGCAGCGCTCCGCTGCCCAGGTGGAGCGCAGCGTCGACCGCAATACGGTGCTGGCGGCGGATCGTAACGTGCTCGCCGCCGAGCGCACGTACGCAGCATGGGTCCGCACGGCGCTCGCCGCCCTGGTCGCGGGCGGTGGCGCGAAAGCGGTGCTCGCCGGGCTGCTGCCGAGCTGGTGGGGCAGCCTCATCGGCTCCACGCTCGTGCTGTTCAGCATCTTTTGCCTGGTGGCCGGTGTCTGGCGCGAACTAAACCCCGGCCCGCCGCCACCGCAGACGGACGTTCGCCGCATTCCTACGTCCGTGCTGGTGATCGTGAATGGAGTCCTGATCTTCGTGACGCTGGCGGTCCTCGCCGGCATCTGGGCGATCAAGATCTAGTCACGAGTGATGGGCCCGCCTCAGTGGTGCGTGCACATGGCAAGCAGCAGAATCACCGGGATCGGCACTCCCAACAGCCACAAGAGAATTCCGCGACCCATCTCTGTCTCCTTGCCCGCTCAGGGCGCGATGCCTTGCCGTGCCGCGATCTGATCGATCGCCTGCAGATGCGAATTGACCGTCGGTAGGACCTTCTGCGCGAAGGCCTTGGCGTCCGGATCCCGCCCGGAGGCGATCTCCTTGTTGAGCAGCTTCACCGTATCCTGGTGCGCGGTGATCTGGTTCTGGACGTAGGCCTTGTCAAACGCACTGCCCGTGAGCACGTCCAGCTTGACGTTGCCCGCTTCCTGGGTCGAGCTCACGTGATCGGGCAGCTTGATGTTTTTTGACGCGGCGAGTGACTTCAGCTGCTCGTTCGCCGCGCTGTGGTCCTTCACCATCATCGCGCCGAAGTCGCGCACCTTCGGGTCGCTGGCCTTCTGCTGCGCCAGCTTGCCCAGGTCCACCTCGTTGAGGCCACCCTGGGCGAGCGTCGTATAGAACTTGGTGTCCGGATCCTTGGACGCTGTCAGCGCGACCGCTGGAATCGCCAGCAGGCCAATCAAGAGTAGTGTTTTCATGAATGCCATCCCCAGTGTTGCCACCCTTATAAGCATCGCGCCCGGCGCAGCACAGCTTGTTAGTTCTGTGTTGTGACGTCAGCCGCCGCCTACCCGCGCTGCGCGCTCGGCGCGCCCGACAGCGACGTCAGCGCAATCCGGCGGATACCGACCCAGTGACGCAGATTGTTCCTACAGAATCCGTCGCGTCATGACCCTAGCGTGCTCAGCCACCGGACACTCGTGGCGATCAGCGGAGGCGGCATGGCACGCAAGTACAGCAAGGCAAGCGGTCGCAAGGTCGAGCGTGTCATGAAGGAAATGAAGCAGGGAAAGCTGCGCAGCGGCCGCTCGGGCAAGAAGGTCACCAGTCGCAAGCAGGCGATCGCGA
This sequence comes from Steroidobacteraceae bacterium, assembly GCA_036270915.1. Lineage (GTDB taxonomy): Bacteria > Pseudomonadota > Gammaproteobacteria > Steroidobacterales > Steroidobacteraceae > 13-2-20CM-66-19. The sequence continues at coordinate 6,669 of DATBBQ010000104.1, read as the reverse complement.
TCGGCCTGTCCGAAGCGCGTCGTGCGGGTAAGAAGGTGCCGAAGAAGCGCAGCTCACGCTAGGGCACGCTGACGCGGCCGTCGGACTACGGGGAGAGCCATGGTTACGATTCTGCTCATCGTGCTGGTGTTGGTTCTGATTGGCGCCCTGCCGACCTGGCCCTACAGCCGCGGCTGGGGGTACTACCCGAGCAGCGGTGTCGGACTCGTCGTGATCGTCCTGATCGTGCTCCTGCTCATGGGCGGGATCTGACTTCCCATGCGAGCGTCTGCCCTCGCCGTCTGTGTGCTGCTCGGCACCGTGCTCGGCACGGCGGCGCAGGCGCGCGTCGTGTGTCGTGATACGCTCAACCCCGGTGCCGGAGGCCCTCCTCGGCCGCAGATCGCGGCCCGCCACCTGGGTGATGCGCAACTTGAGTCCTGCGCGGGCGGGCCTGCTGCCGAGGCGAGCTCGAGCGCGCGGGCAAACTACGTTTTCGTAACCCGAGCCCGCCGCGCGCTCGGAGATCTGTCGCTCGACGACCCGCGCCTGCGCCGCCTGACGATCGGGGTGGTGGCGGCCGAAGACGTCGCATACTCGCCGCCCGCGGCGGCTCTGGCTGCACACGGTCTGGCGCGCAATGTACGCACCTTCCGCTTGGACACCGAGTCGCCATCGACACGGCAGGCCACCATCGTGGAGGCCGTTGTGAGCGGCGACGTGGACGTCGCGCTCGTCTGGCGTCCTCTGGCCGAGCACCTGGCAGCCCGCTCCAGGGTGCCGTTGCGGCTGCAGCCCGTCGCCGATCAGGACCCGGTCGCAGGAAGGCGCGCGACCGACGCCCCGCGCCGCTCCCCCGACGCGCACGCGGTATCCGACGCGGCCTCTGACGGCGCAAATCAGGGGACTCCCGGGCAGCGTGCGTCCAGGCGGGCAGCGCCTGAGGGCCGGGACGACGCCGCCGCGGTGGCGCCGACCCGAGTGGATTCACGACCCGTCGGCCTGTGAGGTAGCGCTACTCGGGCGCGACCGCAGCGTCGCCAAACTCCTACAGTCGGACCGCCCCGGTGCGTGACAGTTTTTGCAGCGACCCGCGCCTAAGGTGTTCTCTCCGATCAATCCAGGAGAGACTTGATGTCGAACAATCCCGGTGGCGAGCACCAGCACTCGCAGAATCAGACCGACGAGCGCAAACACTCCGGACCCAATCCGGGCGATCACCAACCCTCGCGTGACGAGGACAAAGACCGCCGTCACGGCTCGGGCGGTGACAGCGGCGGATCCGGAGAAGGCGGCCGCAAGGGCGGCAGCCGCAGCGACAACCGCGGCAACTTCGCCAACGACCCGGAGCGTGCCCGCAAGGCAGGTCAGAAGGGCGGCAAGTCCTAGCTGATCACCCACCCGGCACCGGCGGCTGCGGCCGCCGGCGGTCGGGTGCTCAGGTGCGTTCGGCTGCGAGCAGCTTGTCGGGCGTGAGTGGGAGCGAGCGCAGCCGACGCCCCGTGGCGTGGTAGACCGCATTGCAGAGCGCTCCGGCGACCCCGGTGATGCCGATCTCGCCAATACCCTTGGCACCCACGGAGTTCACCCACCGATCCTCTTCCGGCACCACCGCGACCTCGATCGAGCCGATGTCCGCATTCACCGGCACGTGGTAGTCGGCGAGGTTCGCGTTGACGAAGCGCCCCGTAGCGCGGTCGAGAAGGCTCTCCTCAAGCAGAGCCATCCCCACCCCCATGACGATGCCGCCGACCAGCTGACTCTTGCCGGTCTTCGCGTTGAGCAGTCGGCCGACTCCATAGCTGGCGACGATGCGCGGCACGCGGATACGGCCGAGATCAGCATCGACCCGCACCTCGGCAAACACCGCGCCAAAGGAGTGCATGGCGTACTGGTCTTTCTCGGCTCCTCTCTCTAGCTCGGCAGACCCGCTGATCGCAACAGCCTGCTGTTCCACGACGGTGGCCACGCGTAACCGCCTGCCACGCTGGGATCTGTGCACGAGCCAGCCATCCGCGACGTCAATGTCCGCTGCCGGTACGCCCGCCAGTGGGGAGTCAGCCAGTGTGGTGCCGCGTGCGATGAGCTCAGCCCGCGCCGCTTCGCACGCGGCCCGCACCGCGGGGGCGACGCTCGCCACCGAGCAGGAGCCGCCCGAGACCGGTGCAGCGGGCAACGTGGAGTCTCCGAGCTGAAATGTGACCGCCGCGGGTGGCAGACCGAGAGCCTCGGCGGCCACCTGCGTCATGACCGTGTAGGTGCCGGTACCCAGTTCCTGGGTGCCAGACTGCACCAGGGCCGTCCCGTCCTTGAGATAGCGGGCGCTCGCCGCAGCCTTGCGTCGGTTGCACGGATAGGTGGCGGTCGCCATGCCCCAGCCGATCCATTCGTGCCCCTCGCGCAGGGAGCGCGGCGGCGGCCGTCCGGCCCAGCCAAACCGCCGCATGCCGTCCTGGTAGCAGGCGCGCAGGGACTTACTCGACCAGGGCCGTTCCGACTCGGGCTCGCGCTCCGCGTAGTTACGCAGGCGCAGCTCGACCGGATCGAGGTCGAGGGCCACGGCGAGCTCGTCCATGGCCACCTCGAGCGCAAAGGTTCCGGTCGCCTCCCCCGGAGCCCGCTGAAAGGTGGGGGTGCCGACGTTGAGCTTCACCAGCTTCTGCTCGGTCTGCCGGTTCGGGCACGCGTACAGCATCCGCGTGGGGGTCGTACACGGCTCGGTGAAGTCCTCGAACACCGACGTGTGGGAGATGACGCTGTGTGAGAGGGCCACGAGCGTGCCGTCGCGACGTGCGCCCAGTGCGACGCGCTGCTCGGTTTGCGGGCGCCCGCCCACCGGACCAAACATCTCGGTGCGCTCGAGCACGACTTTCACCGGACGAGCGACCTTGCGGGCCGCCATCGCCGCCAGCGCGACGTGTGACCACATCGAGCCCTTGCAGCCGAAGCCACCGCCGACGTAAGGAGAGACGACATGGATGTTCTGCGCAGCGATGCCGAACACCTTGGAGAGCGTCGTCTGGACCCCGCTGACGTACTGGGTCGCGTCGTACACCGTCAGGTGATCAGCTTCCCACAGCGCCACGGTGGCGTGCGGCTCCATGGGATTGTGGTGCTCCATCGGCGTGGAGTAGGTCTGCTCCACGCGCACCTCGGCGTTCGCGAAGGCTCCCGGGAAGTCGCCCCTGGCGGTATGCGGGTGACTCAGGCCGGACTCGGCTGGAGAGTAGGCGCTCGCCCGGGCCGCCGCGACGAAGTCGAGCTGCGCGCCTGCCGCCTCGTAGCTGACCCGGACCAGTGAGCGCGCGACCGCCGCCTGCTCGGGGCTCTCCGCGATGACGACTCCGATCGGCTGGCTGTGGTAGTAGACCTGCCGGTCCTGCAGCAAGGACAGGACACGACCGGCGGGCGGATTCACGCCGGCACGCCCCCCCTGCGGCAGCGCCGGCGCATTGTCGGGCGTGAGAATGAGGAGCACCCCCGGGGCCCGCTCTGCGGCCCTGACGTCGAAGGCCCGGATGGTGCCACTGGGCACGCGACTGTAGAGGATGCTCGCGTAGCACAGGCGCGGCAGATTGTGCTCGGCCGCGAAGGTGGCCTTGCCGCAGACCTTGAGGCGCCCGTCGACGCGATCCAGGGGCTCGCCAATCACGTCACTCATGTCACACCCGCGGCGGTAGCCAGCGCGCGGGCGACGACCTGCTGCGCGAGGGGAATCTTGAAGGCGTTGTCGCTCAGGGCCCGGGCGTCGTGCGTCGCGAGGCGCGCCGCCGCCTGAATGTCCTCGGGCGCGAGCCGAGTACCGCGCAGGGAGTTTTCCGCTTCCAGGGCGCGCCAGGGTTTATGCGCCACGCCACCCAGCACGATGCGCGCCTCACGCACCTCGTCGGACGCCAGCGACAGGGCGACCGCGGCCGACACGAGCGCGAACGCGTAGCTCGCGCGGTCGCGGACCTTGAGATAGCAGCAGTGCTGCGCAAAGCCCGGCGGCGGCAGGTCGACTGACACGATGAGCTCGCCGGGCTGCAGTTGTGTGTCGCGTTCCGGCGTCGTGCCGGGCAGGCGGTGGAAGTGGCCGATCGGTATCGAGCGCGCGCCGTTTCTCCTGCGCACCTGTACCACGGCATCCAGAGCGAGCAGCGCGACGCTCATGTCCGACGGGTTGGTGGCCACGCACGCCTCGCTTGCTCCCAGGATGGCGTGCATGCGGTTGTTACCGTCGCGCGCCGCGCACCCCGAGCCGGGAAGGCGCTTGTTGCAACGCTCGAAGCTCAGGTCGGTGAAGTAGCCGCAGCGCGTGCGCTGCAGCAGGTTGCCGCCCACGGTGGCCATGTTGCGCAGCTGAGGGGAGGCACCGGCGAGAAAGGCCTGGCTGAGGAGCGGGTAGCGACTGCGCACGAGCGGATGATTGGCGGCGTCACTGTTGCGAACCAGCGCGCCGAGGCGCAGGCCCCCGTCGGGCAGCGGCTCGACAAGCGCCAGAGGCAGCTCGCTGATGTCGATCACACTGCGCGGACGCTCGACGCCTCCCTTCATCAGGTCGAGGAGATTGGTTCCTCCGCCGAGATAGTGCGCCCCGGGCTGCGCACCCAGCTGCACGGCGTGTGCGACATCCCTGGCTTTGCTGAACTCAAAGACCTGCATGGCTAGGCCGGCTTGCCGGCGGCGACCACGTCCTCGATAGCTGCCACGATGAACGGGTAGGCCCCGCACCGGCAGATGTTGCCGCTCATGCGTTCGCGGATCTCCAGGGCGGATGCCGCAACGGCGCGCGGGTCACGCACGTCCGTCGTCACCGCGCTCGCATCGCCCGCCTGCAGCTCAGCCAGCGCGCCAACGGCGGAGCAGATCTGTCCGGGCGTGCAGTATCCGCACTGGAACCCGTCGTGCGCGAGAAAAGCAGCCTGCACGGGGTGCAGGTTCTCCGTGGTTCCCAGCCCCTCGATGGTGGTCACCGCGTGCCCCCCGAGGGAGGCGGCGAGGATCAGGCAGGAGTTCACGCGTCTTCCGTCCAGCAAGACGGTGCACGCACCGCACTGGCCGCGGTCGCAGCCCTTCTTGGTGCCGGTCAGTCCGAGATGTTCGCGCAGCGCGTCCAGCAACGTCACGCGCGCATCGAGAGTCAACTGGTGTTCGCGGCCATTGATCATGAGGACGGTAGAGACGGTCGGCGCGCGCGGCATCGCCTCAGGAACCGGCTCGGCCGCCGGCGCAACCCAAGCCAGCGCCGGCGCCGCGACGCAGCCGCCGGCGAGGAAGCCGCGACGGGTCAGGGTTTGGGGCGGTTCGCGATCCATGCGATACCTCGACGTTCTCGCGCAGAAGGGACTATCAGGACAGAGAGCGGCGCGGCGCTGCGGGTACGCATCCGTTGGTCCGGTCAGCCGCCTCCTACGTCAACCGCACGCCGTGCCGCTGGAGCACCGTCCCGCACCGCGGTACCTTTAACTCAGGTAACGACAGAGAACCCATCATGGCACGCGCGGTATGGACGGGAGCGATCACCTTCGGCCTGGTGCATGTGCCCGTGGCGCTCTATCCGGCGACGCAGGATTCGGGAATCCATTTCGACTGGCTCGATCGCCGCTCGCTCGACCCGGTCGGCTACAAGCGCTACAACAAGCGCACCGGACGGGAGCTGAAGGCACCGGACATCGTCAAGGGCGTCCGGCAGGCAAACGGGGACTATGTCGTCATCAGCGACGAGGAAGTTCGTGCGGCCTTCCCGCGCAGCACCCAGACGATCGAGATTGACGCGTTCGTCAAGGCGGCGGAAGTGTCACCGATGACCCTCGAACGGCCTTACTACGTGCAACCGAGCGGCAAGGCGCAGAAGGTGTACGTGCTCTTGCGCGAGACGATGCGCGCGGCTGACGTGATGGCGATCTGCCGATTGGTGATGCACACCAAAGAGCACCTGGCGGCGCTCCTGGTCACCGGCGAGGCGCTCGTGCTGAATACCCTGCGCTGGCCGCAGGAGGTGCGCTCCCCCGCGGGTCTGGATCTGCCCGGTAAGCGGGCCGCGGCCTCGGACCTGAAGCCGGCGGAACGCAAGATGGCCGCGCAGCTGATCGCAGACATGACCGCGCCCTGGAAGCCCGACGCCTATAGCGAGCATTTCGGGACCGCCATTCGTCAGCTCGTGAAGCGCAAGATCGCAGCGGGTGAATCCGCGTCAATAGCGCCGCTCGAGGAGGCGCCAGCCACGAAATCCTCCAATGTCATCGATCTTTCGGAGCTGCTCGCCAAGAGCCTGCGCGCCTCGCGCCCTGCAACGGGCGGTGCCTCATCGCCCAGACGTCGGCCGCGTCGAGCATCAGCGACGCGTGAGCGGACGCGGCGCGCTTCCTGAAAGCGACGGCACTGTAGCCGCTGTCCTACAGTTGTTCAGCCCGCCTCCCGATCCCCGCAGAGTGGGGCAGCATCGACACTGCAGCCGTTTGAAAGAAATGGCGCCGTTGCGCCAGAAGAGCGAGGCGAGACCTACATGCTTCACTACGCGGTTGTGTTTTTCATCATCGCGATCATCGCGGCGTTCTTCGGCTTCGGCGGAATCGCCGTGGGTGCCGCAGGCATCGCGAAGATCCTGTTCGTGGTGTTCCTGATCGGCGCGATCGTAACGCTCCTCATCGGACGATCGCGCGTCTAGCGAGCGGGCGCGGCGCGGCCGCACGGGCCGCGCCGCGCGAC
>DATBBQ010000103.1:0-49785 GCA_036270915.1 Steroidobacteraceae bacterium | reverse complement strand
CGAGTCGCTGTTGGGGTTCTTGCCGAGATAGCGCAGCACCGTGCCGACGACCTCCGAAGGCGCGTCGAGGATCGACACGCCGCATTCGGCGAATTTCGCGACCACCTGCGGATCGAAGATCATGCGCCAGCTGTCCAGCGGCGCGTCCGGCATGCGCGCCTTGATCTCGGCGGCGTTGTAGCCGATTCCGGAGGTTATCCACATGTAATCGACGGCGTACTGGTTGCCCGGATCGTAGAGCGCGGTGGCGCGACTGACGTTGGGATCGACGTTCTTGAGGTTGGGCAGGAGCGCCTTGTCGAGCTTCCGGTAGATGTTCGCCTGCAGCTGGCGTTCGAGGAACGCCGCCGAGGGCACGACGATGTCGTAGTTGGTGTGTCCGGTGAGCAGCTTGGTCTCGAGGATTTCGTTGGAGTCGAATACGTCGTAGTTCACGTGGATGCCGGTGTCGCGCTCGAAGTCGGCGATCACGCTCGGCTGGATGTAGTCCGACCAGTTGTAGACGTTGAGGACCTTCTCATCGTTTGCCGCCGCCGCTTCGTGTGCGTCAGGGCGCGAGCAACCGCCGCTCGACAGCGCCAGGACCAGCAGGGCCACACCCAGGAGCGAGCTTCGCGGAGCAGCGATCACGCGGCCTCTTCTTATATAACACAGCCCCGACACGGAGAAGGCAGAGCGCGGCGCATCGTGCGCTAGACGTTCAGCAGCAGATGCTCGCGCTCCCAGGAGCTGATCACCTGCAGGAACACCTCGTACTCGGCTTCCTTGACGATCGTGAATGCCTCGACGAACGGTTCGCCGAGCAGCTTCACGAGGGGCTCGCAGGCGCGCAGCTCGCGCAGCGCGTCATCGAGAGAGCGCGGCAGGCCGAAGGGAAGATCGTGCGCGCTGCCCACGATTGGATCCGACGGCTGCACGTTCTCGATCATGCCGAGATAACCGCAGGCGAGCGAGGCGGCCATAGCGATGTAGGGATTGGCGTCGGCGCCGCCGACGCGATTCTCGACGCGGCGCGCCTGCGCATCCGACATCGGCACCCGCAGCCCGGCGGTGCGGTTGTCATAACCCCAGTGAACATTGATCGGCGCCGACAGGTAGCGCGTCAGGCGCCGGTACGAGTTGACGTTGGAGCAGAACAGCGCCATGGCCGCCGGCAGATACTTCTGCAGGCCACCGATGTGCGAGAAGAACAGCGGCGAGGGCGTGCCGTCGGGATTGCTGAAGATGTTCTTGCGGGTCTTCACGTCCACCACGCTCTGGTGGATGTGCATGGCGCTGCCGGGCTCCTTGGCGTGCGGCTTCGCCATGAAGGTGGCGTACATCTTGTGGCGCAGCGCCGCCTCGCGGGCCGTGCGCTTGAAGAGAAAGGCCTGGTCGGCGAGGTCGAGTGCGTGGCCGTGGATCAGGTTGATCTCCATCTGCGCCGGACCGTCCTCGTGGATCAGGGTATCGATCTCGATGTCCTGATCCTCGCAGAACTGATAGATGTCATCGAACAGCGGATCGAACTCGTTCACCGCTGCGATGCTGTAGGACTGGCGTCCGGGTTCGGAGCGCCCCGAGCGGCCCACCGGGGGCTTCAGCGGGTAGTCAGCGTCGCGGTTCTGCTCGACGAGATAGAACTCGAGCTCGGGGGCCACGATCGGCTCCCAGCCCCGCTGCGCGTACAGCTCGAGTATGTTGCGCAGCACGTGACGCGGGGCCATCGAAACGCGCCGACCGTCGGAGTAGAAGCAGTCGTGGATCACCTGCGCGGTCGGCTCCGCCGCCCACGGCACGCGGCGCACGGTCTTCGGGTCGGCCTTGAGGACGATGTCGATCTCCGCCGGGCTCATGGCATCCCCGGTCTCGGGCGGGTAGTCGCCGGTCACGGTCTGCAGGAAGACGCTCTCGGGCAGACGCATGCCGCCGTCCTCGGCGAATTTCTCCGCGGGCATGATCTTGCCGCGCGCGATGCCCGCCATGTCGGGAATGATGGCCTCCACCTCGGAGATGCCGTGGTCGCGGAAGAACTGCCGGATCTCACTCACCATACACGGCGCCTTTCACTTGCTCTGCGCGCGTTCACGGCTCGCCTCGCCGAAGGCTGCAAACAGCGCGCGCGAAAACGGATTCGCCATCGCCTTCCACTCCGGGTGCCACTGCACGGCGAGCGCGAAGCGCCGCGCGTCGCGGACGCGGAATGCCTCGATCACCCCGTCCGGTGCGCGCGCCTCGACCGCGAGCTCCCCGCCGAGCCGGTCGATGCCCTGGCTGTGGAGGGAATTGACCTGGATGCGCTCGGCGTCGATCAGGTGGCGCAGCACGCCGCCGGGCTCGAGCGTCACCTCGTGCGCGGGGCCGTACTGCACCTCGAGCGGCTGTGAGTCGTCGTCGCGGTGATCGAGGTGCCCGGCGACCTCGTGCAGCTTCTGGTGCAGGGTGCCCCCGAAGGCGACGTTCACCTCCTGGAAGCCGCGGCAGATGCCGAGCACCGGCAACCCGGACGCGACCGCCTTGCGGATGAGGGGCAGGGTCGTCGCATCACGGGCCGGATCGTGCAGCGTGCCGGGATCGCTCGGCGGCCCCTGATAGCGGCGCGGCTCGACGTTCGAGGGACTGCCGGTGAAGAGCAGGCCGTCGAGCCGCTCGAGCAGTTCGTCGAAGCCGAGCTCCTCGGCGAGCGAGGGAATGAGCAAGGGCACCGCGCCGGCGGCCTCGAGGATCGCGCGGGCATATTTCTCCCCCACCATGTGAAACGGGTGATGACCGACCATGCGGCGGTCGGCGGGGATACCGATCAGCGGGCGACCCGGTGGCATATGACGGCTTCGCGCGCTGTTTAATATCCTAAACAAAGCGCGCTGACTGAGTTCTCCGAGCTACCCCCCTATTAGACCACAGGTCGCCCGCAGAAGCCTCGGCTTGCATCCGGCTGTGGAAGTGCGTTAAGGCCAAACGAAGGGCCTAATCAGCCCCGAGGCACGGGCCCGCCGGAGTTGCCCGAGGCGCGTTCGGCTCGCTATCCTGCCGGTCCCGCGCCCTTCCCGGCGTCAGAATATCCTAAACACCGGGAGCGCCGAGAGAACCTATGCCGCCGGCCGCTTACGTTCCGTCTTATTACGCCGCCTCGGCACACCCCGCCCCGACGGGGCCCGTCCTCGAGGGGACGGTGGACGCCGACGTGTGCGTCATCGGCGCGGGCATCGCCGGGTGCTCGGCGGCGCTGCACCTGGCAGAACGCGGCATGCGGGTGGTCATCCTCGAGCAGAACCGCGTCGCCTGGGGAGCCTCGGGGCGCAGCGGCGCACAGGCGTTGCCCGGCGTGTCCTGCGGACAGGGAAAGCTCGAGCGGCTGATCGGCGCCGAGGCTGCCCGGGCCGTCTTCGACGTCTCACTCGAGGGGCTCGCGCTCATGCGCCAGCTCATCCGCCGCTTCTCGATCGACTGCGACTTCGTGGACGGGTCCCTCCTCACGGCCGTGAAGGGGCGGCACGTGCGCGAGCTCGAGGCCGAGCTGGCGGATCTGGGTGGCCGCTACGGTTACAAGAGCGTGCGCTACGTCGGACGCGAGGAGTTGCGCACCCTGGTCGCCAGCGAGCGCTACCTCGGCGCGCTCTACGACAGCAATGCCGGGCATCTGCATCCGCTCAACTACACGCTCGGCCTCGCGGCGGCGGCCGCAAGTCTCGGCGTGCAGATCTACGAAGGCACCCGTGCGCTCTCCTTCAGCGAGGCGGCGGGCGGGCGCGTGCGCATAGCGACCGAGCAGGGCGAGGTGCGCGCCCGCCAGCTGGTGTTGTGCGGCAATGTCTACCTGGGCGCACTCTCCCCGCCGCTGGCCCGCCAGATCATGGCGGTGGCCACCTACATCGTCGCGACCGAGCGGCTGGGGGCACGGGCGCGCGAGCTCGTCCGCAACAACGCCGCCGTGAGCGACATGAACTGGGTGCTGGACTACTTCCGGCGCTCCGCGGATGACCGCCTGCTCTTCGGCGGCCGCGTCAATTACTCGGGTCTGCGCTCCTTCGACGCTCCGAGCGCGACGCGCGCGCGCATGCTGCGCGTGTTTCCGCAGCTGAAGGACGTGCGCGTCGAGTACGCCTGGGGCGGACAGGTGGACATCACGCTCAATCGCGCCCCGCACTTCGGGCGCCTGGCGCCGAACGTCTACTTCCTGCAGGGCTTCTCCGGGCACGGCATGGCTCTCACGGGCATCGCCGGGAAGCTGGTCGCGGAGGCGATCGCGGGCACCGCGGAGCGCTTCGACGTGTTCGCGCGCATCCCACACGCGGACTTCCCGGGCGGCATGGCGCTGCGACGTCCGACGCTGGTGCTGGCGATGCTCTACTACCGGATCAGGGACCTGCTGTGACGGCGGGCGCCGTGCAACCCTACCTGTCAATTCTCTACCGACAGTCGATCCTCATCCTGTGGCTGGCGTGGGCGGCCTACTGGGTGCTGTCGGCCGCGCGAACCAAGAGCACGCAGCGGCGCGAGTCGCGCGCCTCACGCCTCTCGCACGTGCTGCCGCTGCTCATCGGCGTGGCACTGATCGCGTGGCCGCGCCTTTCCCTGCCCGCGCTCCCGTGGCTGTCCTGGCCGCTGCCGTACCCGCAGGGGCGCTTTCTCATCGGGGTGCTGCTGGTTGCGGCGGGGCTTGGCTACACCTTCTGGGCCCGGGTGCACCTCGGGGCCAACTGGAGCGGTACGGTGACCCAGAAGGAGCATCACGAGCTGATCCGCACCGGTCCGTACGCCTACGTGCGCCATCCCATCTATACCGGGCTACTCATCGCCCTGGTCGGCAGCGCCGTCGTCCGCGGCGAGCCACGCGCCCTGCTGGGACTGGCCATCATCGCGTACGCCCTCGTGCGCAAGCTGCGCATCGAAGAGCGCTTCATGCACGAGCTGTTTCCCCGGGAGTACGCGCGCTACCGCGCCGAGGTCCCGGCGCTCGTGCCGCTCACAAGAGCTCCGCGATCTGCACCGCGTTGAGTGCGGCGCCCTTGAGCAGCTGATCGCCGGCGACGAACAGCGACACCGAGTGCCCTGACGGATCGCTCAGGTCCTGGCGGACGCGTCCGACCAGTATCGCGTCCTGCCCGGTAGCGTCCCGCGGCATGGGAAAGTGGTTGCGCTCGGGGTCATCCACCAGGCGCACGCCCGGGGCACGCGCGAGCAGCGCACGCGCTTCGGCGGCGCTGATCGGCCGTTCGCATTCGAAGGTGATCGCCATGGCGTGCGCGCGCAGCACCGGCACGCGCACGCAGGTCGCCGCGACGCGGATCGCGGGGTCCGCGAAGATCTTGCGCGTCTCGTGCACCACCTTGAGCTCCTCCTCGTTGTAGCCGCTCACCGGATCGACGCGCGTGTTGTGGCTGAAGAGGTTGAAGGCGTACGGGTGCGGCAGCACGCGCGGCGTGTGATCGCGGCCGTCGAGGTAGGCGCGCGTCGACTCGCGCAGCTCCTCCATGGCGGCGGCGCCTGCACCCGAAGCCGCCTGGTAGGTCGCCATCTGCAGGCGCACGATGCGGTTGGCGCTGTGGATCGGCCACAGCGGTGTTATGGAGATGATCGCGCAGCAGTTGGGATTGGCGACGATGCCGCGGTGCGTGGCGAGGCTCTGCGGGTTGATCTCCGGCACTACGAGCGGCACCGTCTCGTCCATGCGATAGGCCGAGGAGTTGTCGACCACGGTCGCGCCCGCCGCGACCGCGAGCGGCGCGAAGCGCCGCGAGGTGCTGGCGCCGGCGGAAAAGAGCGCGAGGTTGACGCCGCCGAAGCTGTCTTCGCGCAGCTCGCGCACCGGCAGCTGCGCGCCGCGGAAGCCGAGCGTGCGAGCGGCCGAGCGCGCCGAGGCGAACAGCCGCAGCTCCGCCAGCGGAAAGCGCCGCTCCTCGAGACAGCGGATCAGCTCCAGCCCGACCGCCCCGGTGGCGCCGACGATCGCGACCACCGGCAGCGGTTTCACGGGACGTGCATTCATTGCGATGGTCTCTCCCTGCGCAGACGAGGAGGCCCCGCCGGTCTCCCGAGCGGGGCCCCCCGGAATCTCCCGGCCCTGGAAACTTCAGCGTGCCCGATCCGAAGCCGGGCCCGCGCCCGTCATTCTCGCCTTTGGCGTCTGCCTCGGCTGTGACGCGCACGTCGCGGCGACGCTACCGCAGGGTCTCGCACACTGTAAAGGCGCAGCTCATGCAACCACGCGGTTGCATCCGGGGGGCGCGCCGTTTAATATGCAACTTGGAGGTTGCCATATGAACAATCGCATCGAAAAGCGCATCGAGCTCAGGGCGCCGCCGGCGCGCGTGTGGCGGGCTATCAGCGACTACCGCGAGTTCGGTACCTGGTTCGGGGTCAGGCTCGAGGGTCCGTTCGTCGCGGGACAGCAGGCGGAAGGCCAGATCACCTACCCGGGCTACGAGCACGTACGCTGGCGCGCGGTCATCCAGAGGATCGAGCCGGAGAAGCTCTTCAGCTTCACCTGGCATCCGTACGCCATCGATCCGAAGGTCGACTACTCGCACGAGACACCGACGCTGGTCGAGTTCCGCCTCGAGCAGAGCGCGACCGGAACGCTGCTCACGGTCACGGAGAGCGGCTTCGACAAGGTCCCGGCCGGGCGCCGGGCGGAAGCCTTCCGCATGAACGACGGCGGCTGGACGCAGCAGATGAAGAACATCGAGCGCCATGTCGCGCAGTCCTGACGCGAGCGCGGTGCGGCGCAAGCAGCACGCCGCGGTCTTCGCCGCGCTCGGGGACGAGACGCGCCTGTCGCTGATCTCCGAGCTCTGCGCGGGCGAGCCGCGCTCGATCGCGCGCCTGACCGGCGGGACGCGCCTCACGCGCCAGGCGATCACCAAGCACCTGCGGGTGCTCGAGGAGGCCGGCATCGTGCACAGCGAGCGCTGCGGGCGCGAGAGCCTGTTCGCCTTCGACCCGAAGCCGATGCACGATCTGAAGGAGTACCTCGAGCGGGTCTCGGCGCAGTGGGACCAGGTGCTCGGGCGGCTGAAGAGCTTCGTAGAGGGCTGAGCACGCCTCAGGCGATGAGGCGCTTGCGGATCTCGTAACAACGGTGGATGCGCGGGTTGCGCGCGAAGTCCTCCGGCAGAGTCTCGCGCGAGACGTCGCGCACAGCAAAGCGTTCGCCGACGCCCGGGTGCAGCTGAAAGCGCTGTGCGTTGGTGGAGAACACCAGCACGCCCGCCGGTGTCAGGAGCCGCATGCACTGCTCGATGAGCTCGGGGTGGTCGCGCGCGACGTCCAGCACGCCCTGCATGCGCTTGGAGTTGGAAAAGGTCGGCGGGTCGAGGAAGGCGAGCTCGTAGTCGGGCGACGCGCGCGCCCCCGCGAGCCACTCGCGGCAGTCGGCCTGCAGCAGACGGTGCGCTTCGCCGCCGAGGCCATTGAGCGCCAGGTTGCGGGCGGCCCAGTCGAGGTAGGTGTGCGACAGGTCGACCGTGGTCGTCGTGCGCGCCCCGCCGGCGGCGGCGTACACGCTCGCGGTGCCGGTGTAGCCGAAGAGGTTGAGGAAGCGCTTGCCGTCGGCCATTGCGCGCAGCTGCGCGCGCGTCAGGCGGTGATCGAGGAAGAGTCCGCTGTCGAGATAGTCGTCGAAGTTGACCTGGAAGGTGAGTCCGCCCTCCTCTACGAGGTGGAACTGCCCCTCGCTCGAGTGCTTCTCGTACTGCTCGCCGCGGCGCGTGCGCCGTCGCGTGCGCAGGCGGATGCGCTCCGCCGCGACGCCCGTCACATCGGGGAGCGTCGCGAGCACCTCGCCGCGGCGGCGCTGCACGGCCTCCGCCTCGATCTCCGCGGGTGCGGCGTACTCCTGCACGCGCAGCCAGTCGGCTTCCGGCGTGACCGTGCGGTACCAGTCGATCGCGAAGGCGTACTCGGGCATGTCGGCATCGTAGAGCCGGTAACACGAGACGCCGCTGCGGCGCGCCCAGCCGCCGAGGCGCTTCAGGTTCTTGGCGAGCCGGTTGGCGAACATGCGCGCCCCCGGGGTGTCCTTGAGATGCGCGACGCCGCGGCCGAGCGTGCCCGGTGACCGTTCGCTCGCCGCCTCGACCTTCACGCGCAGCAGGCGACACTCGAGGGCGCCGTTCCACACCGTGTGGGTGCGGTAAGCGCGCAGGCCGAGCTCCATGCCGAGCCCGGGATCGGTGAGCACGGCGGCCTGCCAGCCGCGGAAGCGCTCGCGCAATACCGCGCCGAGCTCGCGGTGCACGCCGCGCGCGCGTTCGCGATCCTCGAGCCGCACACCGTAGGGCGGATTGGTGCACACCAGGCCCGGCGCACCCGGGGCGTGCGCCGCCGCGGGCGCGGCATCCACGAGCGCGCCGCTCGCGAAGGCGAGCCAGGAGGCGACGCCCGCGCGCGCGCCGTTGGCGGTCGCGGCACGGATCGCGGCCGCGTCGCGGTCGGCGCCGCGTATCAGCCCCGGCCGCACCGTCACGGCCTGCGCGCGTGAGAGCGCCTCTTGCCGCAGCCGCTCCCAGAGGCGCGCGTCGTGACCGCGCCAGCCGAGAAAGCCGAAGTACTCGCGCGTGAGCCCCGGAGCGCGGTCCGCGGCGATCAGCGCCGCCTCGACGCACAGCGTGCCCGAGCCGCACAGCGGATCGAAGAACTCCGCGCCCTCGGCCGCCAGCTCCGGCCAGTGCGCGCGCAGCAGGACGCCGGCGGCGACGTTCTCCTTCAGCGGCGCCTCGCCCGCGTCGGCGCGATAGCCACGCCGGTGCAGGCTCTCCCCGGACAGGTCGATCGCGAGCGTGACTTGGGACCCGTGCGCGTGTGCATGCACACGCACCGCGGGACGCTCGGGCGCCACGTCCGGCCGCGCACCGGTCGCATCGCGCAGCGCATCCACGATCCCGTCCTTGAGCTTCAGCGCGCCGAAGTGGCTGTGCGTGAGCGTCGGATGGCGGCCGCTGAAGTCGCAGGCGAGCGTCGCGCCGGGGCCGAGGTGAGCCCGCCAGTCGAGCGCACGCACGCCGGCATAGAAGTGTTCGGTGTCCGCGGCCTCGAAGCGCGCGATCTCGAGGAACACGCGGTTGGCTATGCGCGAGTACAGGCAGGCGCGGTAGGCGACCTCGAGCTCACCGCTGAAACGCACGCTCCCCGAGCGCTCGTGCGTCTCGGCGGCGCCGCAGGCGAGGAGCTCGCGCGTGAGCAGGTCGCCAAAGCCGCGCGGGGCGCTGGCGAGGAACTGCCGCGGTCCGGCGCTCACGCCGCCGGGGCGCCCGCGCGGCGCGTCACGACAGGTCGAGCCAGGTGGTCTTCAGCTCGGTGTACTTGTCGAGCGCGTGCAGGCTCTTGTCGCGGCCGATCCCCGACTGCTTGAAGCCGCCGAACGGCACGGTCATGTCGTCGCCGTCGTAGCAGTTGATGTAGACGGTGCCGGCGCGGATGGCGCGCGCGACCCGGTGCGCGGTGGTGACGTCGCGCGTCCACACGGCCGCGGCCAGCCCGTAGATCACGTCGTTGGCGATCTCGATGGCCTCGTCCACGGTCTTGAAGGTGATCGCCGAGAGCACCGGCCCGAAGATCTCTTCGCGCGCGATCGACATGCCCGGGCGCACGTCCTCGAACATCGTGGGCTCGATGAAGTAGCCACCGCTGTCCTCGCGCACGCGCCGGCCGCCGAAGCGTACGCGCGCGCCGTCGCGCCGCCCGGCGTCGATGTAGCCGAGGACGCGCTTCATCTGCGTCTCATCGACGATCGCGCCGAGTGTGGTGGCCGGATCGAGCGGATCGCCCGGCACGAGCTTGCGGCCGATGGCCTGCAGCTTCTCGAGCACCGCGTCCTTGATGTCCTCCTGCAGCAGCAGGCGCGAACCCGCCGAGCACACCTCGCCCTGGTTGTAGAAGATGGCCGCCGCGGCCGCGTTCGCGGCGCGGTCGAGGTCCGGGTAGTCGGCGAGCACGATGTTCGGGGACTTGCCGCCGCACTCGAGCGAGACCTTCTTCAGGTTCGACTGCCCGGCGTACTGCATGATCGAGCGCCCGGTGGCGGTCGAGCCGGTGAAGGCGATGCAGTCGACGTCCATGTGCAGCGCGAGCGCCTTGCCGGCGGTCTGACCGTAGCCGGGCACGACGTTGAGTACGCCCGCGGGAATGCCGGCCTCGACGGCGAGCTCGGCCACCTTGAGCGCGGTCAGCGGGGACTTCTCCGAGGGCTTGAGCACCATCGAGTTGCCGGTCGCGAGCACCGGCGCGATCTTCCAGGCCGCCATCAGCAGCGGGAAGTTCCAGGGGATGATCGCGCCGACGACGCCGAGCGGCTCGCGGGTCACGAGCCCGAGCGCCTTGGGCCCGGTGGGGGCGACCTCGTCGTACACCTTGTCGATCGCTTCGGCGTACCACTGCATGCAGCGCGCCGCGCCGGGGATGTCCCCGGTGAGGGCGTCGGTGATCGGCTTGCCCATGTCGAGCGTTTCCAGCAGCGCGAGCTCTTCGGTGTGCTTGGCGATGAGCTCGGCGAACTTCTGCAGGGCGCGCTTGCGCTTCACGGGCGCGAGATTCGCCCAGCTGCCCTTGCGGAATACCGCCCGTGCGGCGGCGACTGCCCGGTTGACGTCCTCCTCGTCGCCCGCTGCGACCCGCGCCAGCAGCTTGCCCGTGGCCGGATTGATGGAGTCAAAGGTGGCACCGGAGGCGGCGTCGACGTAGCGGCCGTCGATGAAGGCCTGCGTACGGAAGTTGAGCGAGCGGGCTCGCTCGTGCCAAGAAATCTGGGGTTGTGCGTTCATGGGAGCGCGGGCCTTCAGAAAGTCGGGGGGGTACAGGCGCTTATGATCTCACATGCCTCGCGTCCGACGTTGCGGAAGCGGTGCGGGAGCTGGCTGGAGAAATAATAAGCCTCGCCCGGGCCGAGCACGCGCGACGCGCCACCCACCGTGAGCTCGATGCGGCCACGGACAACGACACCGCCCTCCTCGCCGCGATGCGCCAGCATCTCCTCGCCCGTCGCCGCACCCGCGGCGTAGCGCTCATGCAGCAGCGTCAGCTGCCGCCCCGCGCGCTGCGCGGCCACGAGGCGCAGCGAAACCTCGGCGTTGCCGAGCTCGACCAGCTCCGTGCTGCCGTAGAACGGCTGCGGAGCGGCGCTCAAGTCCAGGGTGAAGAACTCCGCGAGCGCCATCGGCACCCCGTCCAGCACCTTCTTCAGGGAGCTCACCGAGGGGCTCACCCGGTTCTGTTCGATCAGGGAGATCAGGCCGTTGGTGACGCCCGCGCGGCGCGCGAGCTCGCGCTGCGAGAGGCCGAAGTTGGTGCGCACACTGCGCAGGCGAGCGCCGACGTCGATGCTCATGGTGTTTAGTATCTTAGACGAGATTGACTAAAATATGGGTCCGCTGGCCGGGATTGTCCAGTTTATTTATCATTCGCGACCTCACCGACCCCGAGCGAGCCGCCATGTCCCACCCCGACCCGACCCTCACCCGTGCCGACCTCGAGGCACTGTGGATGCCCTTCACGGCGAACCGGCAGTTCAAGGCGAAGCCGCGCCTGCTCGCCCGCGCGAGCGGCATGTACTACTGGACGCCCGACGGGCGGCAGATCCTGGATGCGGGCGCGGGGCTGTGGTGCGTCAATGCCGGGCACGGCCGGCGCGAGATCACGCAGGCGGTCGCGAACCAACTCGAGACGCTCGACTACGCGCCCCCGTTCCAGATGGGCCACCCACCGGCGTTCGCGCTCGCGAACGCGCTCGTGAAGATCGCGCCGCGCGGACTCGATCACGTGTTCTTCACCAACTCAGGCTCCGAGTCGGTCGACACGGCGCTGAAGATCGCGCTCGCCTGGCACCGCGTGCGCGGCGAGGGCACGCGCACGCGTCTCATCGGCCGCGAGCGCGCCTACCACGGCGTCGGCTTCGGGGGCATCTCGGTGGGCGGCATCCCCGCGAACCGCAAGGTGTGGTCGGCGACGCTCGTTCCGGGAGTGGACCACTTGCCGCACACCCACGATCTGGCGAAGAACGCCTTCTCGCGCGGGGTACCCGAGCACGGTGCCCACCTCGCCGATGAGCTCGAGCGCCTGGTGGCGCTGCACGACGCCTCGAACATCGCCGCCGTAATCGTCGAGCCGATCGCCGGGTCCACGGGCGTGCTGATCCCGCCGCGCGGCTATCTGCAGCGCCTGCGCGAGATCTGCGACCGTAACGGGATCCTCCTGATATTCGACGAGGTCATCACCGGCTTCGGGCGCACCGGCGCCCCGTTCGCCGCGCAGGAGTTCGGCGTACTGCCTGACATGATCACCCTCGCAAAGGGCCTCACCAACGGCAGCGTGCCGATGGGCGGGGTGCTCGTCAGCAAGGCCGTGTACGACGCCTTCATGCAGGGCCCCGACGGCATCGAGCTGTTCCACGGCTACACCTACTCGGCACATCCGACGGCGTGCGCCGCGGGACTCGCGACGCTCGGCATCTACGAGCGCGAGGGGCTGCTGACGCGCGCCAAGCTCCTCTCCCGACAGTGGGAGGAGGCGGCGCACGCGCTGCGCGAGCTGCCGCACGTGATCGACGTGCGTAACTATGGGCTGATCCTCGGGCTCGAGCTCGCCGGCATCACCGGCAAGCCGGGCGCGCGCGCCTTCGACGTGTTCGTGAAGTGCTTCGAGCGCGGCCTGCTCGTGCGCCAGGCGGGGGACATCATCGCGCTCTCCCCGCCGCTCGTGGTCGAGCCGGCGCAGATCGACCAGATCTTTACGACGCTCGCCGAGGTGCTGCGCGCGCAGTGAGTGTTCGGTGCGCTAAGGCGCGGGTGTGAACACGAACCAGTGCGGGGCGTACACGCCCGCCGCGTTGCTGTAGCCGGCGTAGTCCTGCAGGCCGTAGTAGCCGTCGGCACAGCCCGGGTCCGCACCCGTGCAGGGCGAAGTGTAGGCGCCGAAGGCCGCGGCGCTCAGGCCGAGGTAGTCCAGGTACGGTGTCAGCGGCACCGGGGACTGCTCGGGCGTACTGCTCTGATCGTCGTACACGTTCAGGTACAGAAGGGGATAGTCGAGGTAGTAGCGGCGCGCATAGGCATCGCCGGCCGGCGTCAGGTACTTGAACGAGAGGAGGTTCCAGTTCTGGCCGCGCGCCGCGGCGCTGATCTCCTGCGCGGTCGCCGGCAGACCGTCGGCGTTCAGGGTCTGGATGCCGAAGGTCGGATCGAGCACCAGCCAGCGGGCGCTGTCGGTGTCCAGGATCTCCACCACCGCGTGGCTGTCGTGCGCTCGGTCGTTGAAGGCCAGGGCGCGGCCTCTGAAGGGCAGCGTCACGCCCGCGTCGGTGAGCTCCTGGATGAGGGTGGTGGTGTAGTCCGAGCACAGCGCCTGCGGCTGCGAGCCCGGAAGCTCGGCGAGGCGCTGCGCGACGAAGCGCGCGAGCAGCGTGCCTTCGAAGGGATTGTTGGCATCGTCCGCCATGGCCCGCACCTTGGTGACGAGCCCGAGCGCGTCCTGAATGTCGTCCTGCGCGGTGTGCAGATTCATCGCCGGGGTGACCGGCGTGGCGGGCGAGCCGCTACCGCCGCCGCAATCGGTGAGCGACAGAATGGCCAGGATACCGACGAGAACCGCGTACCCTGCCTCTGGGCGGAATCGCACCACGCGCTGAGGCCTCCCTCGGCGCGCCGTGCGCCGTCCCTAAGACGGTAGCTTAGGCCTGACGGCCGGCGCGGTCACGCTTCATGCGCGCGACCAACATCCAGGCGAGCAACCCGATCACGATGGCGGTGCCGACGAGCAGCTCCATCTCCGACAGGCTGAATGTGCTGGCACGGGAAGCCGACACGGTAATGGTTTCCACGACACACCTCCGACAGCGCGGGGACCGACCCGACTGACGTAACTTCCCACCGCGGCGCGCGGTGTTGAAGCTGTCCGTCGCGGATCTGCGACGCCGGTCAAGGCGCGAGTGCGTTATGTCGCGTGCGCGCGAGCGCACGCGGCCTCTTCAGCTGCGTGCCTCGAAGATCGCGTAGATCTTGGCGCAGTCCTCCAGCACCTCCCAGGTGCCGACGAAACCGGCCGGGATCACGAAGGCATCACCGGGGCCGAACACCGCGCGCTCGCCGTTCGCGCTCTCGATGACGACCCGTCCCCGGGTCATGACGCACAGCTCGTTCTCCGTATAGCGCACGCGCCACTTGCCGCGGCTCGCGGCCCAGCGGCCGGCGAAGAACTGCTGACTGGCGTCGCTGAAGAAGTTGCGTACCTCGAGTTCCGGGTGACCGGAGATCAGCCGCTCGGCGGGCGGTTCGGAGACGTCCGCTTCGGTCTCGCCGTCCAGGCGCACGATGGAGTGGTTCATGGCGGTGCCACACAGGTGCTCATGCCAGGAAATTCTAGCGCGAAGGCGGGCCGCGGGCGTGCTCGCCCGCGGCCCCCTCGCACGCCCCGCGGCGCCGTGCCTAGTCACGGCTCGCCACCTGCGGGCCCGCGAGCTCGAGTCGCACCGTCACGCGCCGCTCGAGCGCATAGCCGTCGAGGTCGCCCGGGTCGACCTGCGACTCGCTCTTGCCGTGGGCCTCGATGACCACGCGGCTGCCCGGGACCCCGGCGCTCGCGAGCACCGCCGCCACGGCCTGCGCGCGCTTGAGAGAGAGGGCGTCGTTGTACTCGTCCGAGCCGCGTGGATCGGCGTAACCGGCGATGCGCACCGTGGCGTCCGGCATGGCGACGGCGAGTGCGCCGAACTGCAGGAGCGGCGGGAGCGCCTGCGCGCTGAGCTCACTCTCGTCGGTGCGGAAGCCGACGTCGAGCCCGAGGCGATCGGCCTTCTTCAGCGTGTCGCCGAGCTGCGCGTCGTGCGCCTGCACCTGCGCGAGCGAGGTGCCGAGCTCGCCGACGTCGTGCGTGAGACGCGCGCGCTCGGCCTCGCTCTTGCCCAGGTCGGCGGCGAGCGCCTGCTTGGCCTTCTGCTGGCGGTGATAGTGGTCACCGAGCACCGCGCCGGCGCCCATGCCGATGACCGCGCCGACCGGGCCGCCGACCGCGGCGCCGACCGCCAGTCCGCTCAGGGCGCCGATGTCAGATTGCTTCGACCCCTCGCCGGGCCGGGCGGCGTCCTCGCCGGCATACACCGGCACGGCGGCGCTCGCCGCCAGAAACACGCCGAGCGCGCCGGCCCGCAGGCTTGCTCTCACAGCATTCATGATGAAACTCCTCTTGCTGGTTAGTCGGGGAACGGGCACAAACCGTCCCGTCCACGGCTACCACTTCAGCGCCCGGGCGGGCCGGTGCGGTGACGCAAAAACGCTCGCGTGCTGATCAATTGTGGCGAACCATGGCGGCACAGGCGCATCGCATATACTGCCGGGGTCGACCCACCGGGAACCTGCCATGCGCCAGCTGCTCGAGAGCGCGCCGTGCCGCGCCGCGCTCGCCCTGTTGTTGTGCGTCGCCGTGCGCGCGCTCGCCGCCGAGGGAACCGCCCCGCCCGAGGTGCTGCGCGCGACGCTCGCCAACGGGCTGCGTGTGGTGATCGTGCCCAACTCGCTCGCCCCGGTGGTCGCGACCTCGGTCAACTATCTCGCCGGCTCCGACGAGACGCCCGCGGGCTTTCCCGGCACCGCGCATGCCATGGAGCACATGATGTTCCGCGGCAGCCCGGGGCTCACCGCCGACCAGCTCGCCGACATCGGCAGCATCGTCGGCGGAGACTTCAACGCCAACACGCGCGAAGGTCTGACGCAATACCTGTTCACGGTGCCCGCCGAGGACCTGAACGTGGCGCTGCACATCGAGGCCCTGCGCATGCGCGCCGTCCTGTCCACCGAGAAGGAGTGGCAGCACGAGCGCGGCGCCATCGAGCAGGAGGTGGCACAGGACCTGTCCGAGCCCGGCTACCTGCTGTTCAAGAAGCTGCGCGCGCGCATGTTCGCCGGCACCCCCTACGCCCACGACGCCCTCGGCACGCGCCCGTCTTTCCAGAAGACCACCGGCGCGATGCTCAAGCACTTCCACGACACCTGGTACGCGCCCAACAACGCGATCCTCGTCATCACCGGCAACGTCGATCCGCAGGCGACGCTCAGCGAGGTGAGGCAACTTTTCGGCGACATCGGCGCCAAGAAGCTGCCGCCGAAGCCGCACGTGACGTTCCGCCCCGTGCAGCCGCTCTCCTTCAGCGTCGACACCGATCAGCCCGCCGGCACGCTGATGATCGCGCTGCGCACGCCCGGGCCGCGCGACCCGGACTTCGCGGCTCTGGAGGTGCTGGCCGACGTGCTCTCCAGCAAGCGCTTCGACCTCTACGGCCTCGTGCCGCAGGGCAAGGCGACCGGAGCGGAATTCGCGCTCGACCCGCTGCCGGAAGCCGGGGTCGCGTACGCCGCGCTCTCCTTCACGGCCGGCGACGACCCGCAGGCGCTCGCGCGCGACGTGCGCGCGATCCTCACGCGCGTGGCGCGCGAGGGCGTGCCGGAGGAGCTGATCGCGGCGGCGAAGGTCCAGGAGCGCAGCGCCGCGCAGTTCCAGCGCAACTCGATCCCCGAGCTCGCCGCCGTCTGGTCGGATGCGCTCGCCCTCTACGGGCTCGCCTCCCCGGACGAGGACCTCGAGCGCATCGAGCGCGTCACGGCCGCGGACGTCGCGCGGGTGGCGAAGAAGTACCTCGAACTCGAGCACGCCATCACCGGCATCATGCGCCCGCGCGGTTCGGGCGCGCCGGTCAGCGCCGCGCGCGGCTTCGGCGGGCAGGAGAACATCTCTCTCGGGGAGGCGCACCCGACCGAGCTGCCGAGCTGGGCGCAGAAGGCCCTGGAGCGTCTCGAGGTTCCGCCCTCGACGCTGCACCCCATCGTCAGCCATCTCGCCAACGGCCTCACCCTCATCGTGCAGACCGAGAACGTGAGCGACACGGTGAGCGTCTACGGCCACATCCGCAATCGCCCCGAGATGCAGGAGCCGCCGGGCGAGGAAGGCGTCGCCTCGGTGCTCGACCACCTGCTCGGCTACGGCAGCGAGCGGCTCGACCGGCTCGCCTTCCAGCAGGCACTCGATGCCATCGGCGCGCGCGAGCACGCCGGAACCGACTTCTACGTGCAGGCGCTCAGTGAGGGCTTCGAGCGCGCGGTGGAGCTGCTCGCCGACAACGAGCTGCACCCGGCGATGCCCGAGGCGGCCCTGCAGATCATCCGCAACCAGACCGCGCTCGGCGTCGCCGCGCGCAACGTGAGTCCCGGATACCTGACGCAACGCTCGCTGCGCACCGCCCTCTTCCCCGCCACCGATCCAAGCCTGCGGCAGTCGACTCCCGAGACGGTGCGCTCGCTCACGCTCGCGAAGGTGCGCGCCTACTATCAGAGCGTCTTCCGCCCGGACCTCGCGACGATCGTGGTGATCGGCAACACCACGCCCGAGGCGGCGCGCGCGCTGATCGAGAAGCACTTCGGCGCCTGGAGCGCGAGCGGCACGCCGCCTGACATCGACCTGCCGGCGGCGCCCGCCAACGGCCCGGGGACGATCGCCGTGCCGGATGCCGCGCGCGTGCAGGACCGCGTCATCATGGCGCAGACGCTCAGCCTGACGCGCGCCGACCCGGACTACTACCCGCTGCAGCTGGGCAACGCGGTGCTCGGCGGCAGCTTCTACGCGACGCGCCTGAGCATCGACCTGCGCAAGAACTCGGGGCTGGTCTACTCGGTCGAGTCGCTGCTGCAGGCCGGGCGCACGCGCAGCGTGTACCTGGTGGAGTACGCGAGCGATCCCGAGAACGTCGTCAAGGCGGCCAACATGGTGGTGCGCGAGGTGACGACCATGCAGTCGACGCCGGTCGGGGCCGACGAGCTGCTGCGCGTGAAGGCGTGCCTCGTGCGCCAGCTGCCGCTCATGGAGGCGGGCATGACCGAGATCGCGCGCGGCATGCTCGGACGCACCGAGCTCGCGCTGCCGCTCGACGAGCCGACCCGCGCCGCGCAGCGCTACATCGAGCTCGACGCGGCCGCCGTGCAGGCGGCCTTCCGGAAGTGGCTGCGGCCGGAGGATCTGGTGCGCGTCAGCGAGGGGCCGCCGCCGCAGTAGGCGGCGCCGGCGCATGCGGCGGCGCGGCGCAGGCCGCGGCGAGGCGCGCCGCGAGGCCGTCGATCGCCAGCCGCGCGTCCGCCCAGGGGTCGTGCGCCGGCGAGCCGGCCGGCACGGTGGGTGCGAAGTAGTCGTAACGCACGGTGCTGACGAGGTTGCCCTGCGCGTCGCGCAATTCGGCCGTGAGCGCGGCGCCGCCCCGGTACTTGCTCCTGAGGTCGCTCATGCCCGGGTTCGCGTCCGTCTGCGCGCGCGTCGGCCGGGTCGGCAGCACGTTCTCGACGCTGATCCGCGCACCGAGCGGGCGCGGCAGGGTCACGGGCGCGAGCGCGCGCGAGAGCGCGCTGACTATCGCTTCGCGCAGCGCGCCCTCCTCGTCGACCCCGTAGTCCTCCTTGAAGCGCGCCTCGACCCGGGGCGCAAACACCACGAGCGTGCCGCTCAGCTGCCCGGCGAAGGCGCCGGGCGCGAGCCCGAGGAGCGCACCGGTCAGGGCGCCGACGTGAAGCAGCAGCCGCGCAGCACCCATGCGCCTCCTTTAGATGTTGGTCCGCTTCCCGGGCGTCCGGTTCCGCCGACCCGCCCGCATCCAGTGCAAGCGGCCGGCCGCCTAGGTAAATTCTAGCTCCGGGCACCGCCTTTAAGGACCGACGCAGCGTGAAGACGACGGGTACACCGGTGGGGAAGCTCCTCACCTTCGCCGTCTCGCAGGGCGAGACGGTCGCGGCGCGCCTGAGCGAGCCGCCGGGCGCGCGCGCCGCCTATCTGCTCGCCCACGGTGCCGGCGCCGACATGGAGCACCCCTTCATGCGCCAGGTCGCCTCCGGCCTCGAAGGCCCCGGCGTCGCGACGCTGCGCTATCAGTTTCCCTACGCGCAGCGCGGCTCGCGCCGCCCCGATCCGCCGCCGTTGTGCCACGCGACGGTGCGCGCGGCGGCCGCCGAGGCGACGCGCCTCCTGCCGCACGTGCCGCTCTTCGCCGGCGGCCGCTCCTTCGGCGGCCGCATGACCTCGCAGGCACAGGCACAGTCGCCGCTGCCGGGGGTGCGCGGCCTCGCCTTCCTCGGCTTTCCGCTGCACCCGGCCGGAGCGCCGGGGGTGACGCGCGCGCAGCACCTCGAGCAGGTGCGCGTTCCGATGCTGTTCCTGCAGGGCACGCGCGATGCGCTCGCCGAGCGGGCGCTCCTGGAAGAGGTCGTGGGCCACCTCGGTTCGCGCGCGCGAGTCGTATGGATCGCGGACGCCGACCACTCCTTCCACGTGCCCGTCCGCAGCGGCCGCACGGACGGGGAGGTGCTTGCCGTGCTGCTGGCCGAGCTCGTGAGCTGGATGGAGAGCCTGCTGTGAAGGGGCGTGCGCTCGAGCGCTACGCCGCGAAGCGCACCTTCACCAAGACGCCGGAGCCGCCGGCGCGCGCCGCCGCGCCGCGCGAGGGGCCGCTGCTCTTCGTGGTGCAGAAGCACGCGGCGCGTGCCCTGCACTACGACTTCCGCCTCGAGCTCGACGGCGTGCTCAAGTCCTGGGCCGTGCCCAAGGGGCCGTCCTGCGATCCCGGCGACAAGCGCATGGCCGTCGCGGTCGAGGATCATCCCTTTGACTACGGATCCTTCGAGGGCGTGATACCGGCGCGCCAGTACGGCGCGGGCAACGTCATCGTCTGGGACTGCGGCGTGTACTCCCCGGACGAGGATGACCGGTACGCGTTCGCCTCGCGCGAGGCCGCCGAGGAGCGCGTGCGCGCCGAGCTCGCGGCCGGGAAACTCAGCCTGTTCCTGTGCGGGGAGAAGCTCAAGGGCTCCTACGCGCTCGTGCGCACCGCGAAGAACAACCAGTGGCTGCTCATCAAGCACAAGGATCGCTACGCGCAGACGAACGATCTGCTCGCACGCAACCGCTCGGTGCTCTCGGGGGCGACGCTCGACGAGGTCGCGCCGCTTCAGGTGTCACAGCGGCTGCCCGCCGCGCGGCTCGCGCCCGCCGGGACGCCCGAGACCCTGCCGAAGCGCCTGCAGCCGATGCTGGCGGAAATCGGCGGCGCGGCCGCCTCGGATCCCAGGTGGCGATACGAGCCGAAGCTCGACGGGTATCGCGTACTCGCGTTCATCGACGGTCGCGAGGTGCGCCTGCAGTCGCGGCGTGGCCTGGACCTCACGCCCTGCTTCCCCGAGCTCGCGGCGGATCTGGGCACGCAGGTCGGCGGCACGATGATCATCGACGGGGAGATCGTCGCGCTCGATGGCAGCGGACGGCCGTCCTTCAACGCGCTGCAGAACCGCGCACAGCTGAAGACGCCGCAGGAGATCGCGAGTGCCCGGCGCGAGACCCCGGTGGTGCTGGTGTGCTTCGACCTGCTGCACTTCGCCGGCCTCAACCTGCGCGCCGCCGCGTACGAGGACCGGCGGCGCTATCTCGCGCAGTGCCTGCTGCCGGCCCCGCACCTGCAACTGATGCACGTCGCCGAGCGCGCCGAGGAACTCTACGGGGCGGCGCTCGACCTGGGATTCGAGGGCATCATCGCCAAGCGTCGCGACAGTCCCTACCAGGCAGGGCAGCGCTCGCGCGCGTGGCTGAAGATCAAGGCGACCCAGACGGCCGAATTCGTCATCGGCGGCTACACCCGCGGCAAGGGGGCGCGCGACCCGATGGGCGCGCTCCTGCTCGGGTATTACGCGGGCCGCACGCTGCACTACGCCGGGCACGTCGGCTCGGGGCTCGAGGACGGAAGCATCGCGCACCTCATCGAGCGCACGAAGGAGCTCACGCGGCGCACGTCACCGTTTGCCGAGGAGCCGCCGCTGCACCGGCCGACCACGTGGCTGAAGCCCGAGCTGGTCGCGGAGGTGACCTTCAGCGAGTGGACCCCGACGGGGTCGCTGCGCGCGCCGGTGTTCGTGCGGCTGCGCGAGGACCTCGACCCGAAGAGCGTGCGACGGCGCGCCGGGCGCACCGACGGTGCGCCCGCGCGCGGCGCCGCCGCGTCGCGGCGCGCGCCGGCGACGGCGGTGGTCGCGGCACCGACGGCCGAGGACGAGGCCGCGGATGTCCTCGCGCAGCTCAAGGGCGGCGCGAAGAGCCTGGAGCTGAAGGTCGGGGACGCGCGCATCAAGCTCAGCAACCTCGACCGCATCTACTGGCCGGCCGATCCCGCGGCGCGCCAGGAGGCGGTCAGCAAGCGTGACTTCATCGCCTACCTCGCGCAGGTGGGGCGTTACATGCTGCCGCACCTCACCGACCGCCCGCTCACCATGATCCGCATGCCCGAGGGCATCAACGGCGAGCGCTTCTTCCAGAAGCACTGGGCGCAGTCGCTGCCTGAGTTCGTCGAGTCGGTGACGGTGTTCTCCGAGCACAAGGACGAGCGCCACCGCTATCTGCTCGCCAACAACCTGCCGACGCTCCTGTGGCTCGGGCAGGTCGGCACGCTCGAGTTCCACGTCTGGCACTCGCGCGCACAGCTTCTGCCCGAGGCGCAGGGCGCCTCGACCGACTACGCGGCTTCGCTCGCGACGCTCGAGGCCTCGATCCTCAACTACCCGGATTACCTGGTGTTCGACATCGACCCCTACATCTACTCGGGCAAGGAGGCCAAGGGTGCCGAGCCGGAGCTCAACAGGCACGGCTTCGCCGTCGGCAAGCGCGTCGCCTTCTGGCTGCGCTCGCTCCTGAGGCAGATGTCACTCGAGGCGGTGGTCAAGACCTCCGGCAAGACGGGCCTGCACGTGTTCGTGCCCATCGAGCGCACCGTGACTTTCGACGAGGCGCGTCATATCTGCGAGAGCATCGGACGGCACGTGATGCGCGAGCACCCCAAGGAGATCACCATGGAGTGGGCGGTGGAGAAGCGCACCGGGAAGATCTTCATCGACTACAACATGAACGTCCGCGGCAAGACCCTGAACAGCGCCTACTCCCCGCGCGGGGTCCCGGGTGCCCCCGTATCGATGCCGCTCACCTGGGAGGAGCTCGAGGCGGCCGAGCCGATGGACTTTACAATCAAGGACGTACCAGCGCGCTTGGAAAAGACCGGCGACCGGTGGCATGATGTACTTGAGTTAAAACAGAGCCTTACGAAGGCTTTCGGTGTAACGGGTGAGAAATAACGGCTTAAGCCAGGTGATTGCATGGCCGCACGTTCCATAGGTTCTCTCACGGTGTCCTTCGGGCTGGTCGCCATCCCGGTGAAGCTCTACACGGCTACCCAGTCGGCGAACACCATCTCCTTCAACCTCCTGCACAAGAGCGACGGCTCGCGCCTGAAGCAGCAGTACATCTGTCAGAAGGAAGGCGTGGTGGTCGAGCGCGAGGAGATGGTGAAGGGTTACGAGTTCGCCAAGGACCAGTACGTGCGCTTCTCCCCCGAGGAGATCAAGGCGCTCGAGGAGGTCGGCTCCCACTCGGTCGAGATCTCGGAGTTCGTGCCCATCGAGTCGGTCGACCCGGTGTTCTACGACAAGACCTATTACCTGGCGCCCGATAAGGGCGCGGCGAAGCCCTATGCGCTGCTCACCGAGGCGCTGCGCCAGAGCGGGCGCTGCGGCGTCGGGCGCTGGGCGGCGCGCGGCAAGGGTTACATCGTGATGCTGCGGCCGATCGGCGACGTGCTCGCGATGCAGCAGCTGCACTACGCGAGCGACGTGCGCCGCGCGAGCGAGGTCGAGGTGCCGAAGACCGAGGTGAAGAGCGCGGAACTGAAGCTCGCGCAGCAGCTCATCGAGCAGCAGACGACCGAGAAATTCGACCCCGAGGCCTACAAGGACGAGGTGCGCGGCCGCATCGAAGCGGCGATCGCCAAGAAGGTCGAGGAAGGCAAGGAGATCTCGATCACCGAGACCGCCCCCGCCGGGGAGGGCAAGGTCATCGATCTCATGGAGGCGCTGCGCGCGAGCCTGGAGAAGACCGAGAGCGCGCGCGCCCAGGTGAACCGCCTGGGTCCGCGCAAGGCGCCCAAGCGCGTCGAGGAGCCCGCCAAGGTCGGCCGCAAGGCGGGCAAGCGTAACGCCTGAGCGCGTCAACGCGCGCCGGCGAGGCCTGAGGTGCGTTCCTACAGCGTACGGGACGTCGAGCGGCTCCTGCAGCTCTCGCCCGCCACCACGCGCGGCCTGATCCGCGCCGGCTTCGTCAAGCCCGCGCGCGGGGAGCGGCGCGAGTACCGCTTCTCCTTCCAGGACCTGATCGTGCTGCGCACCGCGCGCGCGCTCATCGAGGCGAAGATCCCCGTGAAGCGCATCCGGCGCGCGCTCGCGAGCCTGCGGCGCGAGCTGCCCGAGTCGCTGCCGCTCTCGGGGCTCGCGATCAGTGCGCTCGGCGATCACGTCGTGGTGCGCGACGGGCAGGCGCGCTGGCAGGCCGAGAGCGGCCAGTACGTGCTCGGGCTCGACGTCACGGTGGAGGACGGCGTCCTGCGCGTCGTCGAGCACAAGGCGGTCGCGGAAGGCGTGCCGCCGCCGTCCGCGGTCGTGGTGCGCGACTGGTTCGCACAGGCGCTCGCGCTCGAGGACAGCGACCCGGGCGGCGCGCTCGAAGCCTACCGGCAGGCCGCCGAATCCGACCCCGAGAACGTCGCCACGTGGACCAACTGGGGACGCCTCCTGCATGAGCAGGGCAAGGCGCAGGAAGCCTCCGCCGTCTATCAGCGCGGCCTCACGCGCGCCGGGCGTGACTCCCTGCTGCTCTTCAACCAGGGCGTGCTGCTCGAGGACCTCGGCGACATCGGCGCCGCGCTGCGCGCCTACCAGAACGCGCTCGAGGAGGACCCGGATCTCGCCGACTGCCACTACAACCTGGCACGCCTGTACGAGTCCCTCGGCAAGCCGCAGTACGCCATCCGCCACCTGGGACAGTACCGCCGCCTGGTGAGCGGCGGCGGCTGACGAAGGCACCATGCAGCTCTGGGTCGGCACCTCCGGCTACAACTACCCCGAGTGGCGCGGCAGCTTCTACCCCGAGAAGATGCCCGCGGCGAAGATGCTGCCGTACTACGCCGAGCGCTTCACGACGGTCGAGATCAACTACACCTTCTACCGGGTCCCCAACACGAAGATCCTCGCCGGCTGGCACGCGGAGACCCCGCCCGGCTTTCGCCTGACGCTCAAGGCGCCCAAGCGCATCACGCACATCGCCAAGCTCAAAGACTGCGGCGAGCTGCTCGCGTACTTCCTGAAGACCGCCGCGACGCTGGGACCCAAGCTCGGCGCGATCCTCTTCCAGCTGCCGCCCTACCTCAGGCGCGACCTCGCGCTCCTCGAGGACTTCCTCGCCCAGCTGCCCGAGGGGATCTGCGCGGCGTTCGAGTTCCGGCACGCCTCCTGGATGGACGAGGAGGTGTTCACACGCCTTCGGGCCCGCAACCTCGCCCTGTGCATCGCCGACAGCGAGAAATTCTCGACCCCGGTCGAGCTCACCGCCGACTACGGCTACTTCCGGCTGCGCGACGAGGGCTACACGCCGGCGGACCTCGGCCGCTGGGCCGGGGTCATCCGCGAGAAGGCCGCCGCCTGCCGCGAGGTCTTCGTCTACTTCAAGCACGAGGAGGCCGGCAAGGGCCCGCAGTTCGCCCGGACCCTGCTCGGTGCCCTGGAAGCGCCCCCCTAGCCGCGGCTGCATCCAAAGCGGCCCCGCGACGCATCTCTACCCCATCACTGACAGCGCTCCCGAGGAGCTCGCCATGGAATCCGGACCCTTCGCAGTCGCCATCGCCTTCTGGATCTTTTGTGGGGTATGTGCGGTGGCCGGCATCGTCGGCGACTACAAGAAACGCCAGGCCGCGCTCGAGCCACTGCGCGCCGCGATCGAGAAGGGCCAGCAGCTAGATCCGGCGGTGGTCGAGCGCCTGATGTCTGCCGAGCGGCGCGGCGCCAATCCGGAGGGCCTCATGATCGCGGGCGTCATCACCCTGTCCGCGGGCGTCGGCGTCGCGGTGTTTGCGTTCCTCATCGACCACGTCGCGGCGGTGGCCTTCTACCCGGTGTTCGGCGGCGGCGTCATCGCATTTTGCGTCGGCGCCGGCCTCGTGATCGCCTCGCGTCTCGTCGGGCGCTCCGCCGGCCGGCAGGGAAAGCCCGGACCGGACGTGTGAGAGCCGCGCTCTCGGCCGGCGCACTCGCGCAGGCCGCCGAAGCGACCGTCGTCGCCCTCGCGATGCACGGGGACGCAGCGGCCTTCTCCGAGCTCGTGCGCCGCCGCCAGTCCGGCCTGCGCAACCTGCTGCGGCGTCTGAGTCGCGATCCGGCGCTCGCGGACGACCTCGCGCAGCAGGCCTTTCTCAAGGCCTGGCGCGCGCTCCCGAAGCTCCGCTCGGTGGGCGCCTTCGGCGCGTGGCTGCGACGGCTCGCGCTCAACACCTGGCTCGAACACGTACGCGGCGCCGGCCCGCCGCCCGCCGACGCCGATCCCGAGGAGCTCGCCGGCACGGCCTTTGTGACGGCCGCAGAGCAGCGGCTCGACCTCGACCAGGCGCTGGCGCAGCTCTCGCGCGATGAGCGGCTGTGCGTCGTCCTCGCCTACCACGAGGGCATGAGCCACGGTGAGATCAGCGCCGCGACGGCGCTGCCGCTCGGGACGGTCAAGTCACACATCAAGCGCGGCGGCGAGCGGCTGCGCGCGCTGCTGGAGGGCTACGAGCCCGTCAAGGAGTCTGCCCATGCAGGATGAACTGGACGCGAAGCTCATGCAGCGCTTCGCCGCGGCCGAGGAGCCCCTCACCGGGGAGCCGTTCGTGGGCGCGCTCGGGGCGCGACTGCGCCGCCACCGCTCCTTTCCCGGCGGTCTTTATTCGGTGCTCGGGACGCTCCTCGGCGGGCTCGCGGGCGGGATCCTCGTGCCGCTGCGCCTGCGGCAGACGCGCTTCATGGTGCTCGGTGCCGCCGCCGTGACGCTCTTGAGCGTGTTCGGCTGAAGCGGCTAGGCGGCCCAGATCTGGGCGAACACGCGCGCGAAGTTGCCGCCGAGCACCCCCTCGGTGACGGCGGCCGGGTAGCCGCGTTTCAGCAGCTCACCGGCGATGATCTCCAGGCGGTGCGGCGTGTTCAGTCCTTCGACGTAGGTCGGGCGGTCCTCCTCGGGCGCGGACAGCCCGGCGTTGCGGCGCGCCGCGAGCTGCTCCTGGAACTCCGCCATCCCCTTGGGGCTCGTGTCGAAGGGCCCGATGTCCACGTCGCTGCCGATGCCGACGTGCTCCGGGCCGGCGACCTTCAGTGCGTGCTCGAGGTGCTGCATGTAGTCGGCGAGCTGCGGCTGGCGGGGAGAAGCCGTGAGGTACGGCAGATCGAAGATCCCGACCACGCCGCCCTTCCCCGCGAGCGCGCGCAGCTGCTCATCGCTCTTGGTGCGCGGGTGCGCATGCACGGCCGCGCAGCCGGCGTGCGACATGATCACCGGGCGCGCCGAGAGTGCGATCACCTCGCTCGTGGTCGCGGCATTGGCGTGGCTGAGGTCGATGGCGATGCCGAGGCGGTTCATCTCGCGCACCGCCTCGCGGCCGAGCGGCGTCAGCCCGCCGCCCTGCGGCTCCATGACGCCCGCCGCAAACGGCGACTTGCGGTTGTAGGACATCTGCATGACGCGCACGCCCAGATCACGGAACACCGCGAAGGAGTCGAGTCGTCCGCGCAGCATGTCGGCGCTCTCGAAGGAGAGGATGATGCCGAGCCGCCGCTCGTGCTGGGCGCGCGTGAGGTCGGCCGCGGTGCGCACCTGGCTGAAGTACGCCGGGTAGCGCTCGATCAGGCGCAGCACCTGGCCGATCTCGCCCACCGTCGCGTCGAAGTCCTCGTTGATGCCGCCGAGCGTCATCTTCACGACGTCGACGCCGCTTGCGCGCACCAGGTCGAGATCCGACTGGGACAGCGGGTCGTCCCCGTTAAAGGGTGGAGCCGAGTTGCAGTCGAGGATCAGGGCGCGCTGGTAGAGCTCACGGGCGCGCGCGCTCACCTCCTCGGCCGCGGCCGCCGCCCGCGGCAGCGCCGCGCCGAGCGCGGCGGCGCCGGCGAGAGCCGCGAATTCGCGCCGCCTCACGAGCGCCCCGCGGGGCTTGGTTCACAGCTGCAGGTGCCCCGTGCGCACCGCGATCGCCGCCACCTCGAAGTGCGCACCGTGCTGCAGCTCGCTCGCGCCGACAAAGGAGCGCGCCGGGTAGCGGCGGTGGAAGTAGCTCTCGTAGACGGCATTGAAGGTCCCGTTCAGGCCCGCGTCGGTGGAAAATACCGTGACCGCGACCAGGTCGTCCATGCGAAAACCAGCGCCGGCCATGGTGCGCTCGATGCCCTGCATGAGCAGTCGCGCCTCGGCCGCCGAGTCCGGCGGGGCCGCGCCGGTCGCGGGGTCGAGCCCCAGGTGCCCGGCGAGGTAGAGCGTGTTGCCCGTGCGCACGGCATCGCTCGAGGGCGCACCCGGGGTCGCCAGGTGCGCGAAGTAGCTGCGCTCGACGGTGCGCTCGCTGCCGCGCTCGCTGAGGGGCAGGCCGAAAGCGAGCGCCACCACGGTCAGCACCAGGGGCCCGACTGAACTGCTCATGAGAATGCTCCGTCCATCCATCGCCGGTTAAGACGCGCCGGAGACGGCGTTTGGATGCAGGCGGCGCGCTCTAGTGCAGCTCCTCGAGGCAGCGCCCCAGCAGCTCGACCGCCGCGCGGATCTGGTTGCAGGAGAGCCCGGCGTAGCCGACCAGCAGTCCCGGGCGCGCGGGCGGCACGCGGTAGTAGGGATGCACGGGATGCAGTCCGAGGCCGCGGGTGAGCGCGAGCTCGGTGAGCTCGGTCAGCTGCGCGTACGTGAGGCGCGGCAGCCATACGACGATGTGCATGCCCGCCTGCGACTCGCCGATCTCGGTGTGCCCGGCCGCGAAGCGCTCGAGGCCCTCGAGCAGCGTCAGGCGGCGCCGGTCGAGCTCGGCGACCGAGCGACGCAGGTGCTTCTCAAACTGACGGCCCTGCATGAAGGCCGCGAGCGCCGCCTGATCGATCGCCGAGCAGCCGCCGTCGTCGAGCCGCTTGACCGCGAGCAGGTCCTCGCGCAGCGCGGGCGGCGCGACGATGTAGCCGAGGCGCAGCGAGGGAAACATCGACTTGGAGAAGCTGCCGACGTAGATGACGCGCTCGCCGCCATCCAGCGAGCGCAGCGCCGCGATGGGACGCGTCCCGTAGCGGAACTCCCCGTCGTAGTCGTCCTCGAGGATCCAGCTGCTCTGGCGCTCGGTGAGCTGCAGCAGCTCGATGCGCCGCTTGAGCGACATCACCGCGCCCGAGGGGAACTGGTGCGACGGGGTCACGTAGATCAGCCGCGCGCCGCGCGCCGGCAGCTGCGCGCTGATGAGCCCCTCGCGGTCAGTCGCGACGCTCACGACGCGCGCGCCGTGCGCGAGGAGTGCGTGCAGCGCCAGCTGGTAATGCGGGTCCTCGACCACCGCCGTGTCGCCCTCGTTGAGCAGCGCGCGCGCGATCACCGTGACCGCCTGCTGCGTGCCGCCCACGATCAGCACGTCCTGCGGCGCGCACACGAAGCCGCGGCGCCGGGCGAGGTAGTCGCAGATGGCCGCGCGCAGCGCCGGCAGCCCCGCGGGCGAGGGGTAGCCCGGCGAGGTACGCAGCGCCGCCGCCGCGAGCTTGCTGCGCCAGGAGTTGAACAGGCGCGGATTGAGCAGCGGCTCGCCGTACTGCAGGTTGTAGCGCACCCGCGTGCGCAGCGCCCCGAGCATGACCGGGCCGAGCTTGCGCGTGCGCGCCGCGTAGCGCGAGGGGGCCTGCACGGCGCGCGCGCTGACGCGCGTGCGCGGCCGGCCGATGTCGGCGACGCGGGTGCCCGAGCCGCCACGCGCGATCGCGAGCTGCTCGGCGCACAGCAGCTCGTAGGCGCCGAGCACCGTGTTGCGCGAGATGCCCAGGGTACGGGCGAGCGTGCGCGTCGCCGGCAGGGGACTGCCGGCGAGGAAGCGGCCGTCGAGGATCGCGCCCTTCAGCGCCCGCGCCAGCTGCTCGTAGAGCGCGCCCTGTCCGTCAAGTGTGAAATTCACGCCGCCTCAAGTGGTACCAAGAGCCGGGTTGGCCATGGATCTTGAGGATACCACCCGCCGCGAGTCGCCCCGCAGGCACCAACTCCCTGAGCTCACTTGCCGTGGTGCGGGTGGAAGATGAGGTCGAAGGAGGGTTGCCAGGTATGTCCGCCGTCGGGCGAGACGTCGGCCCGCTCACGCACGCCGTCGCGCACCGGCCACCACAGGGCGCGGATCAGGTGCTCTTGCCATCGTCGGGGAGGTAGCTGCCGCTGAACATCACGCGGTCCTCGCGGCGCCCACCCTC
The DNA here is from genome assembly GCA_036270915.1 of Steroidobacteraceae bacterium. Lineage (GTDB taxonomy): Bacteria > Pseudomonadota > Gammaproteobacteria > Steroidobacterales > Steroidobacteraceae > 13-2-20CM-66-19. Next base: position 20,488 of record DATBBQ010000103.1, on the reverse strand, counting down.
TATCTGCAGCAGGCGCCCGCGGTTGGTCACCCAGGTCTGGTGCCACACCGAACGTGTGCGGTCGTAGATGCCGTAGCTCTCACCGCGCAGGCCGCCGGAGCTGGACTCGTAGAGTTCGTGCACGACGCAGCCGTCGAGGATGCGGGTGATATGGGCGCGCGCGACCGCAGTCGCGGCGCCGCCGACGTCGAAGACGTCCCAGTCCCCCAGCCAGAAATCGAACTCCCGGTACGGCGGCACACCGCAAGCACTGCTCGTCGCGGGCGCCGCCGGCGCCGTGGGTGTGAGGAGAAGAAGCAGGGCCAGCGTGAGTGGCGCGTGGCCGCTCACGCACGCTGGCCCGAGAGGCGCGCCTCGGAGGATCGTGCGCGGGCGACGCCGAAGGCAATGACGATGCCGAACAGGAAGATGTGCGAGAACAGCTCGCCGATCATGTTGCCGGCAGACTGCACCCGAAACGGCAGCTGCGAGAGCGGTATGACGACGAAGTGCATGAACGCGTACACACAGACGCCGAACACCGCGCCCGAGAGCCACGGACTGCGAGTGAGCCAGGAGAAGCGGCGGCTGGCCAGGTAGAAGACGAAGGCCGCACACACGGCGGTGAAGAAGTGCAGCAGCGCCCCGAGCGGCAGTGCCGCCCCGCCGAGCGCGACGGCCTGATCGCGTCCGATGAGACCCGCGGCGATACCGCGCAGGATACGCTCCGGGGTAACGCCCTGAGCGCCGTAGAAGAGGAACGCGAATGTCAGGTCGAACGCGCCGGCGAGCAGTCCCGCGGCGGCGACCGTGACCCAGGGACGGCGCTGCGAAACCCCGGAGGCACCGGCAGTCGGCTCGTCCGTGCGTGCGGGGGGATCGCGAGTTGCCCGGATTTGGGTCTGCAAGGTCCGCTCCAAGGTTCGCAGCGCCACGTCGGAAAGTAACATTGCGTGCCGCGCGTGCAAGGGCCGCCCGGTCGCCGAAATCAGGGTCCACTTGCCGGCGCGTCACCGAGCGCCGGTACGGGCCGCACCGCGCCGCGCTCGAGCGTGCTGAACAGGTCGCTGACACACGCGGCGCCTTCGAGCGCGAGCAGCGCTCGCTTGATATAGAGACCTCCGCCGAAGCCGGTCAGCGAGCCGTCCGCACCTATGACCCGATGGCAGGGCACGATGATCGGCAGCGGGTTCGCGCCGTTCGCCAGCCCGACCGCGCGGGCACCGTTGGCGTGGCCCAGGCCTCGGGCGAGCACCCCGTAGGAGAGCGTCTGTCCGTAGGGAATCGCGCGCAGCGCGCGCCATACGCTCAGCTGGAACGGTGTGCCTGTTGGCTCAAGGTGCAGGCGAAAAGCGCGGCGCGTGCCGGCGAAGTACTCGGTGAGCTGTTGGACGGCGCGCTCAAAGGGTGCCGCATCCGGCCGCCACTCGGGCGGCGGGGTGAACGGCCGCGGCCCCGCCTGAAAGTATAGGCGCGTGAGCGCCTCACGGTGCCCGACGAGGAGCAGCCGCCCGATGAGACTGTCCATCTCGTGCCAGAAGGTCATCGTGCCCGTCGTACTGCCTTGCATAAGCTAGCCCCGCACGCGCACCGCAGATGCGCCCTCCTTGTCCGTCGTCGCACGCGCGGCGGCGTGCCACAGATGTATGACCGCGTAGCTCCTCCAGGGTTGCCAGTCGTGTGCCCGCTCCTCGAGCTGCCGCGCGCTGAGCATGCCGGTGCCGTCGCCGGCCATGCGTCGAAGTACCAGGTCCGCGGTCGGCAGGGCGTCCGGCTCGGCGAGCGCGCGCAGCAGAACGTACTGCGCCGTCCAGGGCCCGATGCCGGGCAACGCCGCCATCGCCGCGACCAGCTCCGCCGGCGCGGCGCCGAAGTCGATGCGCCGCTCGAGCACGCCGCGCGCGAGCGCGTGCAGCGTCGCGGCACGGCTGCGCGTGACGCCGAGCGCGGAGAGATCGGCCGCGGCGAGGCTGGCCGGCGTCGGGAACAGATGCGTGAGGCCGTCGCCGCCGCCGCGAAGGGCCAGTCCCGCGCAACCGACCAGGCGCGTTGCGAACGTACGCGCCGCCGCCACGCTCACCTGCTGACCCAGCACCGCGCGCACCGCGCACTCGAACGGGTCCCAGGCGCCGGGAATGCGCAGCCCGGGGTACCGTCGCACGAGCGGTCCGACGAGCGGATCGGACGCGAGCTCGGCGTCGATGCGCGCCGGATCCGCGGCCAGATCGAACACACGCCGTGCCGCCGAGGACAGCTGCAGCAGCGCCGCGGGCGGCGCGCCGGCGACGCGCAGCTCAAGCGCGTCCATCCCGGGCAGCGCACGCACGCACACGAGCGCGTGACCGCCCTCGCAGGCGACGGTGCGCGCGTAGCCGCGCGCGTCCAGGCGCTCGACGCCGGGAATCGCGCGGGCCCGAAGAAATTCGCGCAGATGCGGCCAGTCGTACGGGGGACGGTAGGCAAGCCGCAGTACGACCTCCTCGCCGCCGCCTGCGGCGCTGGCGCCGCGGCCGCGCGCGCGCCGCATCTCGCGCGGCGCCCGGCGGTAGGTGGCGCGGAACGCGTCGTTGAAGCGGCGGCTGCTGCCGAAGCCGGCCGCGAGCGCGATCTGCGTGATCGGCAGCGTGGTCTGCTCGAGCAGGCAGACCGCGAAATGCAGGCGCCGGGTCTGCGCCACGGCGAGCGGCGAGGCACCGACGTGCCGGGCGAACAGCCGCAGCAGGTGCCGCGGGCCGATGCCAAGGCGCACGGCGAGTCCGGCGACGGAGTCCTCGTCGAGCGCGCCCTCGTTGATGAGGCGCAGCGCGCGGCGCACCACCGCCGCCGTGCCGAGCCAGGCCGGAGTTCCGGGCGCGGCCTCCGGTCGGCAGCGCAGGCACGGGCGAAAGCCCGCGGCCTCGGCGGCCGCCGGCGTGCCGAAGAAACGCACGTTGGCGCGCTTCGCGTAGCGCGAGGGGCAGATCGGCCGGCAGTAAATGCCGGTCGAGGTCACGGCGATGTAGAACTTGCCGTCGAAGCGCGGATCGCGGCTCATGCGCGCGCGGTTGAGCGCCTCCGGGTCCAGTCCGCCGATCGTCTCCATGGCGGCCACGATACCCGTGCGGCGCGCGGCAAAGTAGCCAGTTTCGGACCTGGCGGTCGCGGCGCCGGAGGCGCCCGCCGCCTGCCTCAGGCGAGCCCGTCGTACGCGCGCTTCAGCGTCGCGATCTCCAGCTTGCCCATCTTCATCATCGCCCGCAGGGTGCGTTGTGATTTCACGGCGTCCGGGTCCGCGATCAGCTCGGGCAGGAGCGGCGGCACGATCTGCCAGGACACCCCGTACCGGTCCTTGATCCAGCCACATGCACCGGGTCGACCCCCGTCGCGCGCCAGGGTCGACCAGAGCCGGTCGATCTCCTCCTGCGTGGGACAGTTGACGACCAGCGAGATCGCCTCCGTGAACGGGAACTGCGGACCCCCGTTGAGGGCGGTGAACTGCTGCCCGTACAGCTCGAAGGACACGGTCATCACCGCTCCCTTCGGACCCGGGCCGGCGTCGCCGAAGCGCACGATCTTCAGGATGCGCCCCTCGCGAAACAGTGCGACGTAGTACTGCGCAGCCTCCTCCGCCTGAGAATCGAACCACAAGAACGGGACGATCTTCTGCATGGCTGACTCCTGTCATGTTGGCCAACGCGCTGGCAGTGAGTCTCGCGCCAGACCCCGGCGCGCGCAAAGCGCGTCCGCCGCCTGCGCCGAACGGCCGGCCGATTCCGGCTTGCCCGCGCCGCGCGCATTCGCGAGCATGGCCGGATCGCCATTGTGCTGACGGGAAGATGCGATGCGCTTCATTCCAGCTTGCTACACGGCCGCGCTCGCGCTCGCTGTCCTGGTCCCCGCGAGCGCGTGCGCCGCCGGCGCGGACCTGGCGATCGTCAACGCGCGCATCTATGCCTCGCCCGAGGCCGCGGCCCTCGACGGCGGCACGGTGCTCGTGCACGACGGCAAGATCGCCGCCCTCGGCACGGCGGCCGCGGTGCATGTGCCTGCCGGCGCCACCGTGCTCGATGCGCGCGGCGGGTCCGTAACGTCCGGCTTCTGGAACTGTCACGTGCACTTTCTGACGCCACCGCTGCTGCGGCCGCACGAGCACAGTCCGCAGCAGATCGCCGCGGAGCTGCGGTCAATGTTCACGCGCTGGGGATTCACGACGGTCTTCGACGTCGGCTCCGTGCTGGCAAGCACACAGTTTGTGCGCCAGCAGATCGCCTCCGGCGTGCTCGCCGGTCCGCGTGTCTACACCGTCGGCGAGCCGTTCTTTCCGGAGCACGGGACGCCCATCTACGTGCGCCAGTTCTTCAAGGACAACGGCTTGCCCTCGTTCGAGGTGGCCACCGTCGCACAGGCGCGGGAGCGCGCCCGCCGCGAGCTGCGCGCCGGCGCGGACGGAGTCAAGATCTTCGCCGGCGCGATCGTCGGCGGCGACATCGGCGTGCTGCCTATGCCTCTCGACATCGCCACGGCCGTGGTTCAGGAGGCACATCGCGCCGGCAAACCCGCATTCGCCCATCCCTCGAACGAGAAGGGAATCGACGTCGCCATCGCGAGCGGCGTCGACGTGCTCGCGCATACGGCGCCGGAGACGGGACCCTGGGATGAGCAGCTCGTCGCCCGGCTGCGCGCGCACCACATGGCGCTCGTTCCGACACTGACGCTGTTCGAGGTGGAGATCCGCCGAGGCGGCGGGGGCGCCGAGGTGGTGGAGCGCGAGGAAGGGATTGCGACGCAGCAGGTTGGCGCGTTCGCCGCCGCCGGGGGTCCGGTGCTGTTCGGCACGGATATCGGCTATATCGATGTCTACGACACGACCGAGGAATACCGCCTGCTTGGCCGCGTGCTCACCTGGCGGCAGATCCTCGCATCGCTGACGAGCAATCCTGCGCAGCGCTTCACTCACCACGATGCCGCGCTCGCCCCGGGTGCGCCCGCCGACCTCGTCGTGCTCGCGGCCGACCCGTCCGCGGACGTGACCGCATTCGCCCGCGTTCGCTACACGATCCGCGACGGACGCGTGCTCTATCAAGCCGACTGAGTGACGGGGCAACTCTCAGCCGGCTTCCCTGGCCAGGGCGCGCGCGAAAGCCGGCCGCTCGGTGAAGCGTCTGGCATAGGCCTCGATGAGCGGCGACTTGGGCAGCAGCTCGCTCTTGCCGAACAGCGCGAACGTCGAGCCGTAGAGCACGTCGACGGCGCTGTAGTTGTCACCCAGCAGCCACGGACCGCGCTCCAGGCGCGCGAGGATCACCGGCATGACCTCCTCGAGGCGGGCCCAGCCGGCGCTGACGCGTGGGGGCTCGACGTTCATGAACTTGCACATGAACGCCGGCTCGAGCACGGCCGAATAGTACGAGAGCCACGACAGGTACGGGCCGCGCTGCGGGTCACCGACCAGCGGACCCAGACGGTTCTGCGGGAACTTGTCGGTGAGGTACAGGGCGATGGCGGGAGACTCGAACACCACGACGCCGTCGTCCGAGATCGCCGGCACCTTTCCGTGAGGGTGGGGGTTGGCGGGATCCGGGCCGCCGGTGCCGTCGCCCTTGCGCGTCGTGACGAGGCGGATGGTGTAAGGTGCCCCGAGCTCCTCGAGCAGCACGATGAAACGCGTGGAGCGCGTCTGGGGACGGTGATAGAGCGTGATCATGGTCACTCCCATTCAGTATCGCGGCGTCGCGGACGGCGATTATCCGGCTACCGCTGCCTGCCGGCCAGCCAGCAAGCGGCGCGCGTTGCAGCTGTATGACACTGAGGACCGCCGGTGATCAGAACCGCCCGTCTCGAACTGCGCGAGCTGACGAGCGACGACGCACCGTTCGTGCTCGCTCTTTACACCGATCCGGACTTCATCGCGAACGTCGGTGATCGCGGCGTGCGCACGCTCGAGGACGCACGCCGCTACATCGCCGAAAGTCCGGTGCGCAGCTATCGGCAGCACGGGTTCGGGCTGTATCTGGTGTGCGCCAGGGACTCGGGCGAGTCCCTCGGCATGTGCGGCCTGCTGCGCCGCGACTGGCATGCGGATGTCGAGATCGGCTTCGCCCTTCTGCCGCCGGCGCGCCGGCGCGGCTACGCGCTCGAGGCGGCCGCGGCGGTCGTGCAGTTCGCGCGTGAGTCACTGCGGCTCGAACGCGTCGTGGCCCTCACCGCTCCGGACAACCAGAGCTCGATCCGCGTCCTCGAGAAAATCGGCCTGCGGTTCGAGCGCATGGTGCACGCTCCTGACGCGCCCGGTGACTCGCGGCTCTTCGTGCTGCAGCTGGCGGCCGAGGGCGCCATGGGTCCGAATTCGCCCGTGCCTTAACCCGTCATGAACGCCGTCCGGCCGGCGGGTGCACGCCGCGCCTGTCAGCCCGAACTGCCGGGGCGCGTTGTCACTGTCAGGTAGCAACGAAAGGACCCGGCCATGCGTGTCATTGTCAAATTGTTGATTGCGCTGTCCTTCGCGGCCGCGCTCACGGGCTGCGTCGTGGCGCCGGTGGGGCCGCCCCGCCGCGCGTACGTTTCGGTCGGTGTCGTCGCCCCTGCCCCGGTGGTGGTCTACCGCCGCTGGTAGCTAAGTCGCAGCTCGCCTGCGCCCCTGTCCGCGACGACGATGCCCCGCCCACGTCGCGATGCTGACACCCCCGCGTAACTTTCCCGCCCGTCGTTGACGGGCGGGACTTCCTCAACGCAAGCCCTTAGCGCGCGGATGCTGCCGCGCCAATCTGTCGCCGGTGCTCGGTCCGCCAAGTACACTACGCCAGCCTCAACGCGAACCCCGACCGAAGCCCGGTGAAGCTCGACGCCGCACTCCCCGCGCTGCTCGCCCTGTGCGCCCTCGGCGCGGCAGAGCTCGTCGATGCGCAGGTGCATGTGCTCATGGGCCCGACACCGATCCCGAACGCCGCCGCGAGGGCGGCGGGCGACATCACGGTCAGCAACGAGAAGCTCGCCTTCGCGCTCGCGGTGCAATCCCCTCCGCCCTACGGCGTGCCGCGCGGCGCGCTCGTCGCCCTCGCCCCCGTGAGCCACGGACACATCGGCCGCAACCGCGTGGTGTTCGCGGACTTCATCCCGAACAACTGGGCGGCATGGCCGAACACCTACCAGCACGTCGAGGTACTGGACAAGGGTCCGGAGCAGGTGCGCGTCCGCGCCGAGCGCGACTGGGGAGCGGTGCGCATCAGCACCGTCTATACGCTGCACGCGAAGGCCGACCGCATCGAGCTCACCACGACCATGAGCAACGAAGGCAACGCCACACTCAGCGCGCTGCTCTCGGGCTTCACACTCTGGCCCAACAGCGGCTTCCTGTTTCCCGTGCCCGGGCTCGCGGGTCTCAACGAGGGCAAGGCGACTGACGTGCTCGCGCCGCGGGTGAGCGCCTACGACCGGGATTGGGCGGTCACGCTGCACGCGCCCTACCTGGACTACGTGGGCTCGGGCTCGCGCGACCTGCTGCTGCAGCATGCCCTGAAGCCGAAGGAAAGCCGCACCTTCAGCGCGTGGCTGCAAGTCGGCTCCAGCGGTGATCTCGCCCCCGTGGTCGCCGAGGACATCGAGGAGGCCCGCCTGCCCGCCGGCGACGTGCACGGCAACGTCACCAGCCGCGACGGCGCGGCGGTCGCAGAGTCGGTGGTGATGGTGGAGAAGGACGGCAAGCCTTACGCCTGGACCCTGGGGCACGGCAGTGCCTACCGGCTGCGGCTGCCGGCCGCCCAGTACACGCTGTACGCGACCGGACGCGCCTACTCGCGCAGTCCCGCGCAGAACCTGTCGCTGGCTGCCGATCGCGACGAGGTGCGCAACTTCACGCAGCTGGACAAGCCGGGCCGCGTCGCGTTCGCCGTCGCCGACGCCGACAACGGCGGCCCGCTCGACGCCAGGATCACGATCAAGAGCGGCGACAAGCCGCCCGTCGAATTTCTCGGCCGCTCGACGTTCTTCACCGAGCTCGAGCGTCGCGGACAGCTGAGCGAGTCGATCGCCCCGGGTGAGTACCGCTTCGCAGTGTCCGCCGGCGGCGGCTTTCTCGCGCGCGACGCAGAAGTCGACGTGAGCGTGAAGAGTGGCCAGGACGCGCAGGCGCGCGTGGGCATCACGCCGCTCATCGATCCGCCGGGACGCGGTTGGTATGCCGCCGACCTGCATCATCACGCCGACCAGGCCGAGGCGGTTACACCACCCGCCGACCTCGTGCGCTCGCAGCTCGCGGCGGGCCTCAACGTGATATTCGTGAGTGATCACGACTCGACGGCTAACCTGGAGACGCTCGCAAAGCTCGCGCACAGCCGCGGCCTCACCTTCCTGCCGGGCATCGAGCTGTCGCCCTCGTGGGGACATTTCAACGCCTACCCGGTGAAACTCGGCGCGCGTCTCGCCATCGATCCGGGCACGGCGGCGGTCGGCGACGTAATCAAGGAGGCGCGCCGCCTGGGCGCCTCGGTGGTACAGGTCAATCACCCGTTCATTCCGTATGGCTACTTCACCAGCGTCGCCGCGGGCGTCGCTCCCGGCGGGTTCAACGGCGGCTTTGACCTGGTGGAAATCAACTCGACGGTCCCGCGGGACGACGTGAAGGTGCTGCAGCGGGTGTGGCAGTACTGGAACGAAGGCCACCGCTACTATCTCAGCGGCGGCAGCGATACCCACGATGTGTGGAATGACCTGTCGGGCCGGGTGCGCACCTTCGTGCACGTCGAAGGCGAGCTGAGCGCTGCGTCTTTTGCACAGTCGCTCAAGGCAGGACACGCGTACGTGAGCTACGGGCCGGTTATCTTTCCCTCGGTCATGTTCGGCAGCGAGCTGAAGGTCGAAGCCCGCGAGCCGTTCGTGCTCGGCTTCGACCTGGCCGCGGTCGCGGGGCTCAAGCGAGCCGAGCTGGTGAGCAGCGGCGTGGTCAAGGACACGCGCCTCTTCGAACACGCACCGCTACGCGGGCGCGCGCAGTTCTCCCTCATCACGGAGCACCCGGCGTGGTACGCACTCGTGGTCGAGGACGCACAGGGACGCAAGGCCTACAGTGACCCGATCTGGGTGACGCTCGAGACGAGCGCGCCGGGCTCGGCGCACTAATGGCTGTCGTCGCCCGGCACGCGCACCGCTCGCTGCGCTTCGGGCAGCTGCGCACCATTGCGCTGCTGTTCTGTGGCTACGCGGCCTGTTACTACTGCCGGGCCGACCTCTCGGTCTCAACCCCGCTGCTCGCGGAGGAACTCGGCCGGCGCGGCGTCAGCTACGCCGACGCATTGCTGCGCATCGGCTCGATCAGCACCTTCGGGGTGGTCGCCTACGCGCTCGGCAAGTTTTTCCTGACTGGTCTCGGCGACTACTGGGGTGGTCGTCGTAACTTCCTCATCGGCCTGGGCGGGGCGACCGTGTTCACCCTGCTCTTCGCGCTCGGCGGCTCGCTGCCGCTGTTCACGCTCGCCTGGGTCGGCAACCGCCTCACCCAGTCCATCGGCTGGGCGGGTCTGGTCAAGGTGTCCTCCAAGTGGTTCGACTACCGCTCGCACGGGCTGGTACTCGGGATCCTGAGCGTCAGCTACCTGATCGGCGACGCGGCCGCGCGAGGGCAGATGGAGGTGCTGATCGAGCACGGCTACGGCTGGCGCTCGCTGTTCGTGTTCGCCGCATTGGTCGCCGCCGCGGCGCTCATCGCGAGCCTGCTGTTTCTGCGCGAGTCGCGCGTCGAGGAGGGTCACGCGGAAGCCAGGCCCAATCCGCTCAACCTGTACGCCGACTCCGAATCGGCGCCGCCGAGCGTGGCGGCACTGCTGCTGCCGCTGCTGCGCAGCCGTCCCTTCCTGCTCGTGTGCGTCCTATCGTTTGCCTGCACGATCGTGCGTGAGAGCTTCAACACCTGGCTGCCCACCTATCTGCACGATCACCTCGGGTACAGCCAAGGCCGCGCCGCGGGCCTGAGCGCGGTCTTCCCGTGGGCCGGGGCGGCCTCGGCGCTCGCCGCCGGCTGGCTGAGCGATCGTCTGGGTCTCACGGGACGGTCACTGCTTCTGTTACTGGGCTTGCTGGCGACGGCGGCAGCACTCCTCTTTCTCATGGCCGTGCCCCGCGGCGTGCCGGGGGCGCTGCTGCCGCTCGCGATCATCGCCGTGATCGCCTTCTGCCTGCTCGGCCCCTATTCCTACCTCGGCGGCGCCTTTGCGCTCGACTTCGGCGGCAAGCAGGCGAGCGCCGCCTCCTCCGGGATCATCGACGGCATCGGCTACGCGGGCGGCGCGCTCGCCGGCACCGGTGTGGCCCTGTTCTCTGCCGCGTTCGGGTGGCAAGCTGTCTTCGGCGCGCTGGCCGTTGTGTGCGCGCTGGCCGCGCTGTGCGCGGGCCTGCTGCATCTGCTCAACGTCCGGGCAGCGAGAACGACTCATGAATGACCCGCCGACCATCACGGGCGTGTTCGCCGCGGCCGACCGGCTCACGATACGGTGGGCTGACGGGGCAGTGAGCGAACTGCCGAGTCTTTGGCTGCGTGACAACCGCCCGGACGACCGCGATCCGCACAGCGGTCAGCGGCTCGTGGATATCGTCGACGTTCCGGAGAGCCCGCGCCTGGCGAGCGCCGTGCTCGCTCCCGAGGGAGTGCGGGTCCGGTGGGCGGGCGAGGAGCGTCCGGCGCTCTTTAATAAGGAATGGCTCGCCGAGCACGCGCGCGCGGGCGCGCGCTCTGCCGAGCTCGGCGTGCGCACCTGGCTCGAGGGAGCCACGCTCGATGCCGCGCGCGACTTTGCCTGGGCAAGCCCGGCAGGGCTCGCCGGGGAGGTCCGCCTGCGGCTCGAGTGGCTGACGCGTCTGCTGCAGGACGGACTCGCCTTTCTCGGCGAAGTGCCCCCGGAAGAAGGGGCGATCCTCGCGGCCATGCCCCTCGTCGGCCGGGTGCTCGAGACCAACTACGGCCTGACCTTCGACGTGCGCTCGGTGGCGCAGCCGGAGAACCTCGCCTACTCCGACCTCGGGCTCGGTCTGCATACCGACAACCCTTATCGCGAGCCGGTGCCCGGCTTTCAGGCGCTGCACGTGCTCCTGCCCTCGCGGGATGGCGGTGAGAGTCTGTTCGCCGACGGCTTCGCGCTCGCCGGTTTCCTGCGTGAAACCGCGCCGGCGGACTTCGCACTCCTGACGACGACGCCGGTCCCTTTCCGCTATCGCTCGAAGGACGCCGAGCTCTACGCGGAGCGGCCCCTCATCCAGCTCGCGGTGAACGGCGAGGTCGTCGCAGTGCACTACAACAACCGTTCGGTGGCGCCCATGCCGCCAGGCAGAGCGGACCTGGCGGCGTTCTATGCCGCCTACCGCCGGTTCGCCGCCCTGCTGCGCGTGCCGCGCTTCCAGCTGCGTACGCATCTCGGCGCGGGCTCGCTCGTGGTGTTCGACAACCAGCGCATCCTGCACGGCCGCACCGCGTTCTCCTCTGCGCGCCATCCGCGTCACCTGCGCGGCTGTTACCTCACGCGCGACAGCGTCTACAGTGAGGCGCGCGTGCTGCGGCGCGAACTCGCGGCGAGGGATGCGTGAGCGCCGCGGCCGAGATCCTCGCCCTGTACGGGGCACGCGGCGCCGGGGCGTATTTCGGTGAGCGCGTGTCGATGACCGAGCACGGCCTGCAGGCGGCGCATTTCGCGGGTGCGGAAGCGGCACCCGAGGCGCTGGTGCTGGCGGCACTGCTGCACGACGTCGGTCACCTGGTCGAGCCGGTGCCGGATGAGCTCGCGGACTGGACCAGCGACGCGCGGCACGAGGAGCTCGGAGCGCGCTGGCTGGCGCGGCGCTTTCCGCGCGAGGTGTCCGAGCCGGTCCGCCTGCACGTGCCCGCGAAGCGCTACCTGTGCGCTACCGACGCCACCTACGGCGCTCGTTTGAGCCCGGCCTCCGTGCACACGCTGGCGCTGCAGGGCGGCCCGATGAGCGCCGCGGAGGTGCAGAAATTCCGGGACGAGCCTTTCGGGAGCGACGCCGTACGTCTGCGCCGCTGGGACGATCAGGGCAAGGTCGCGGGCCTCAGGACGCAGGCGTTGCGCGACTACGTCGGGCTCATCGAGCGGTGGGCGACGGCGCCACTCTGAGCGCCGGGGCGCACCGCCGTCATGCGCTCGCAATCTGCGGCCGCTAAGCGGCGCGCTGGTTTCTCCGCGACTGTGCGTGGCGACCCCGGCTCTCATGCCCGCTGACTTTGGTGCGAGCGCGCTGCGCAAGGTGCGCAACCGCCTGGTGGGCTTCCTCGGCCTGCTGTATTTCGCGGCCTTTATCGATCGCACCAACGTCGGCTTCGCCGCCATGCAGATGCAGCGGGACCTGGGCTTCTCCGATGCGGTCTATGGCCTCGGCGCAGGCATCTTCTTCGTCGGCTACTGCCTGTTTGAGGTGCCGAGCAACCTGATCCTGCATCGCGTCGGCGCGCGCCGCTGGATCGCCCGCATCATGATCACCTGGGGACTGCTCGCCGGCGCCATGGCATTCGTCAACGGGCCGGCGAGCTTCTACCTGCTGCGCTTTCTCCTCGGTGTCGCCGAGGCGGGCTTCTTCCCGGGAGTCGTCTACTACCTCGGCAACTGGGTGCCGGCCGCCGGACGCGCGCGGCTCATCGGCGCCTTCATGACCGCCATACCGATCTCGACTGCGGTGAGCGGGCCGATCTCGAGCGCGCTGTTGCGAGTCGATGGCGTCGCCGGTCTTGCCGGCTGGCAGTGGCTGTTCCTCACCGAAACGCTGCCCTCACTCGCGCTCGGGATCGCCACGCTGCGCTGCCTCACCGACACGCCGGCGGCGGCGCGATGGCTGACGGGGGTCGAGCGCGCGTGGCTCAGTTCCCAGCTGGCCGCCGAGCGGCCGCCGCGCTCCTCGCCCGGGGGCGACGAGGTGCTTCGCGCCCTGCGCCACCCGCGGGTGCTCGCCCTGTGCACCTGCTATTTCGGTGTCGAGCTCGGCCTCTACGGCGTGATCTTCTGGATCCCGCAGATTCTCACCAGCGCGCACGTCGGCGCGGGCGCGCTCGGCTACGCGGTCGCGCTGCCCTACGCGGTCGCCGCGCCCGTGATGGTCCTGTGGTGCCGCCACTCGGATCGCGCGCGCGAGCGCGTGCGACACATCGCCCTGGCCGCCGGCATCGGCTTCCTCGGACTCGCCGCGAGTGCCTACACGGGAGGCTCTGTGCTCCTGTCGCTCCTGGCACTCACCGTGGGAGTGGCCGGCACACTCGCGGTGCTGCCGGTGTTCTGGACGCTGCCCGCGGCGCTCCTGCGTGGGGCTGCCGCCGCCGGCGGAATCGCTCTCATAAATGCACTCGGCAACATCGGTGGCTTCGTCGGTCCCTTCGCGGTCGGCTGGATCAAGACACTCACGGGCAGCTTTGCCTGGGGTCTCGTGGTCGTCGCCTGCGGGGTGCTCGCGACCGGAATCCTCGCGCTGCTCCTCGGCCACGACAGCCACGCGGAGTTCGGCGCGGCTGGGGCGGCTGCTGTGCCGGAGAAACACGCGGTGCATAATGCGGCGTCACCCCCCAGCTGAGACTCGAGCGAGCATGGATATCGATCCCGACGCCATCGCCTACGTACCTTCGACCGGCGTGCGGCGCGTGCACGATACGCCGCTCGTGGAGGCGAGTGCGGCGACTCTTGAGGGCTACGGCTGTCTGGTCGACGAGCCGCACGGATTCAAGATCGAGATCGTGCCCTGGCCGGCGCAGGGCTGGCGTGCCATCGACCCAAATACCGGCGATCAGGGCGGCGTGGTCGAGGGCCTGTTCGAGTTTTCCTGGAAGGGCGAGACGCTGTACGCGCGCAATAACGCCGTCGGCGACAGCTATCTCTTCGGCTGGAGCAACTGGCCGGAGGAAGCGAGCGCCGAGGGCGGCGGCAAGAGACGCGAACGGGCACTCGTCTGGCGCGCCAACTATCACCCCGACGGCGGTCAGCTCTTCTACCCCCTGAACGGCAAGAGCTTCGTGGTGCCCCTCGCACTGCCGGGGGACGACGTGACGCCGGAGCGCTTCGTCACCTTCTGGTGCGATGGGCGCCGCGGCCTGTACCTCCATCCCAACGTGTGGCACGGCGCGATCGTGCCGCACGCGGACGATGCGGAATTCCTCGACCGCCAGGGACGCGTGCACGCGCGCGTCTCGGTGAACTTCGTCGAGGAGTTCGGCTGCTACCTGGGCGCATCGCTGCGCCGACCCAACAGCACCTGACTGTCATAAACGAGCCGGCGCTGTCAGTGAAGGCCTACGCCGGGCCCCCGCGAGGTGTTCCCGCGTGACCCTGGCGGTGTCGGGCCCGTGCTCTTTACGACTTGGTACAACTGGCACAGAATGTAGTGTCACGCGTCGACGCAACCAACAACACCACAAGCCGCGTCCGGGGAGGTATCAATGTTCTCGCAGCTGATCAACCCACTCGACAACCTGCTGCTCACGTGCCTCGTGGCGCTCATCCCCGTGGTCTCGCTGCTGGTGATGCTCGCGGTGTTCCGCATGCCGGCGTGGCTCGCGACGCTGCTCGGCTCGATCATCACGTTCGTCCTCGCGCTGTGGGTCTGGAAGATGCCCTTCGATCAGGGCACGCGCGCCTACTTCTACGGGTCTGCGACCGGCGTGTGGAGCGTCGACTGGATCACCTTCTGGGGCGTCGTGCTCTTCAACACGCTCACCGTCAGCGGCGTGTTCGAGAACTTCCGCAAATGGCTCATCGCCCAGGGCAGCATGGACGTACGCGTGCAGACCATGCTGTTTGCGTGGGCGTTCGGCGCGCTGCTCGAGGGCTTGGTCGGCTTCGGCTATCCCTGGGCGGTGGTCGCGCCCATCCTGATCTCGCTCGGCATCTCCGATCTCAACGCGATCCGCGTCGCGGCGATCGCCAACAACGCGCCGGTCTCCTACGGTGCCCTCGGCGCACCGATCATCGCGCTCGCGGCCGTGACCGGCTATCCGCTGCTCGCGCTCTCGGGCTCGATCGGCGCGGTGGTCGCGGTCCTCGCCCTGCTGCCCCCGTGGGTGCTGCTGTACCTGGTCTCCGGCAAGGAAGGCATGAAGGGCGCCTGGCCGCTCGCCATCGTCGGCTCGCTCGGCTACATCGCAGGCCAGTATCCGGTCGCGGTGTATTTCGGACCGTATCTGCCCGACGTCACCGGCGCCATCGTGTGCTTCGTCGCGCTGCTGCTGCTGCTCAAGGTATGGCAGCCGAAGACCGTGCTCGGCTACGGCGGCGTGCCGGTTGATCCGACGCTCGCGCGCCAGACGCGCGGGCACGGCCTGACGCCCGGGGAAGTGGTGCAGGCCTGGCTGCCCTTCGCGGTGCTTCTCATCGTCGTCGGTCTGTGGACCGGACCCTGGTGGGGGGCGAACGGGCCGACTAAGGTCAGCTGGTTCCTCGCCAAGGTGGTCGCGCTCGCCCCGGCACTCGGACCCGAGGCGAAGATCACCGCGCAGTTCAACTTCACCCCCTACATCGGCGGCAGCGCGATCCTCGCCTCGTGGATCCTCGTCGCCATCCTGCTCCTGGCGATGGGCAGACTTAAGGGCGGTCAGCTCGGGGAGATATTCCGCCGCACCTTCAATCAGATGTGGGGCGCCCTGCTCGTCGGGGTGTTCATCTTCGGCCTGGCCTACATCTTCAACTTCTCCGGGATGGCCTCCTCGCTCGCCAAGGGCTTCTCCGGGATGGGCACTGCGTTCATCATCGTGGCGCCGATCCTCGGCTTCATCGGCGTGGCGCTCTCGGGCTCCAACACCTCGACCAACGCGATGTTCGGCAAGTTCCAGGCGCTGGTGGGCGCGCAGCTCGGTATGCCGCCGCTGCTGCTGCCGACCTTCAACTCCGTCGGCGCGGAGATCGGCAAGCCGATCGCGCCGCAGACGGCGAGCGTCGGCGTCTCCACCAGCAAGTTCGTGCGCAAGGAAGGCGACGTGATCCGCCACAACATGGGCTGGACGTTCGTGCTGCTGGCTTACCTCATCATCCTCGCGATCGTCTTCTACGTGTGGCACCCGGCGGCCATGTCGCTGCCGCCGGCCGCCGTCGCGAGCTGAAGTCGCGCCCCGGGCCGGGCAGCTCGCCCGGCCCGGTGCGCCCCGCCTCAGGGCTGCGCCACTATCGCGCGCCAGTTGATGATCGCGTTCCACAGCATGCGCTGATCGCCGCGGTTCAAGTCGCGGTGCAGCGGGTTGAAGTTGAAGGCCACCACGTGCCCCTTGCCCACCGGCATGTCGAGGATGGCGGGACGCCCGACGAGGTTCTCCTCGCCCCACGCCTGGCCGCTCACCACGAACGGCGCCCCCTCAGTGTCGCCCCACTCGAGCACGATGTGGCTGCGATCCACCGGTCCGTCGAGGCAGGTGGTGCAGTAGGCCATGCGCAGCCAGCGGCGCGGAATCGAGTAGAGCGGGAAGTTCTGGCGGAACACCCAGGTGCGCGGCTGGTAGCCGTAGGCGATGGGATGATCCGCGCGTGCGAAGGTGACGCGAACGTGTGAGCCGGGCGTGCGGGTCGCCGCCGACTGCGAGGCGGCCGCCGCCGCCGCGCCCCCGCCCTGCGTGCTGCGCGGCACGCCGCCCGCCTCGCGGCGCACGCCGCGCACGATGCCGCCCTCGATGGCGAGCATCGAGCCGCTGCCGAGAGTGACGAGCAGCCCCCCGCCGTCGACGAAGCGCTGCAGCTCGTTCAGACCCTCCCCGCCGATGCCGCCGGTGATGTCGTCCGAGGACGCCGGCGTGCCGAAGCTCGGCGTCGCGGCCGTCTTCTTGAAGGGCATGGGGCTCCAGGCTTTCGGCAGCCCCTGGATCTGCTCGGCGAGCTCCAGATCGACGTGCCCGTACAGGAGCACGTCGTACTTCTCCCGCAGCCGCCCGGCGCGGATGTCCTCGTCGCGCACGTAGCTGTAGGGGATGTGGCGCTGATCGAGCGTGTAACGCGCCCAGCCGATCGTGTCGGTATCGGCCCACGGCACCCACAGCCCGAGGCGCGGCACCGGTGTCTCATGGCTCGCCACCTGCGGCACGTTCGCCGCGCTGACGAAATCCAGCCCGAGCTTCTGCGCCACCTCGTGCACCGCGCCGGCAAGCCCCGCCTGCGCCGGCAGGATCCAGGACCCGGCCGGATACTCGCTGCCGCCGAGCTGGAAGGACCGCTCGGCGACGGACACCTTGAAGCGCTTGAGGTCATAGCGCGCCTCGAGCAGACCCTCCTGGCCGGTGTCCTTGAGCACGAAGACGGGGCCGGCGCCCTCGACCGCACCCTGCGGCTGCGGGGCCTCGCGCAGCGGCGTCAGCGCCGCCGTACGGATCTGTGCATCCGCGGTCGGCAGCACCGCGAGGTGATAGTGCGCCGGGAGCGACCAGGAGATGTCGTCGTAGGCCTCGCCGCCGTCCTTGGGATAGTTCTGCGGCGTCAGCAGGTCGACGGCATAGTCGCGGTAGGGCTGATCGAGGCGCACCACGTAGGTGCCCGCGGGGTAGCTGCCCTCCTTGAGGGTGAGCGCCGCGTCCGCGCGCTGCACCTCCACGCCGAGCGTGAGGAGGCGCGCCACGAGCTGCGCGACCCGCGTCGGGTCGCCCTGCGCGGCCGGGATCAGGAAGGCGTACGGCGGCGCATCCAGGCCGCGGTGATAGGAATGCAGTGCCTTCAGGTAGTAGTTCTTGAGCAGCGCCTGCGACTGACGCGCGGTGTCATCGAGCGCCGCGAGCAGGGCGGTCTCGTTGTAGTTGACGTTGTCACGCGCCGACCACTTGAACACCTGCGCCGGCGCCGGCAGCGGCCGGTACCACTCCACCTCCGTCGCGTGCTCATCGCCGGGCTGCTTCGGCACCAGGGTCTCGGCGGTGCCGTTGCCGTAGGTCTCGTAGCCGCGGCCGTCGGCGTTGTGGTTGGTCGCGATCGCGTCGAGGTACAGGTGCGCGAAGTCGTCACCGAAGTTCCAGGTCCACACGCCCGGCATGCCGAGCGCGGTCATCGTCTGCACCTCGTGGAAGGAGAGCTCGAGCCGCTCGGCGTAGGTGATGGGATCGACGTGCTCGTTGATCGGCCCGGTCCCGTTCCAGGTCACGAGCAGCGCGACGCTCTCGTGCAGGTCGTGCACCACCTGCGGATGCCAGTCGAAGAACATGCGGAAGACCGCCTTGGTGGTCTCGTGCACCGCCTGATGCGCGTCGCGGTTGATGTCGACGTACGCGTACTTGGACCAGTACGGCGGTGCCTGGCGCGGCAGCGTGGCGAGGTCGGTCTTGCCCTTGAGGTACTTGTAGAACCACTCGACCTGCTTGTCGCGCCCGTCGGGGTTGGAGACCGGATTGATGAGCACCAGGACGTGTTCGCGGATGTTCTTGATCATCGGCTGCTCGGAGACCGCCAGGCGGTAGGCGAGCTCGAGCACCGACTCGGTGGAGCCGGTCTCGTCCGAGTGCAGCGCGGCGTTCATGTAATAGATCGGCCGGGCGCGCGCGATGATCGCCTCGGCGGCGGCCGGGTCGGTCTTGCGCGGGTCGGCGAGCGCCGCGGTCGCCGCCTTGAGCTCCTCGAGCTCGGCGATGCCCTGCTCGTCGGCGATCGCGAGCAGGACGATGTCGCGCCCCTCCTCCGAGCGGCCGATGGTGAAGAGCTTCACGCGTGGGGAGGAGTTGGCGAGCGCGCGACAGTAGGCATAGGCCGTAGCAGAGTTCACCAGCTCCCCGGGGGCGCCCGGTATGCGGTGCAGAAATGCGCGCGGCGACACGATGCTCGGCGAGGCCGGCAGGTACGACACCCAGGGCGAGAGAAAGCGCGCCTCGGTGGTCGCCGCGGCGATCTCGGCGACCGAGCCGGGCTCGGGCGTGTCGGGCGCGATCTGCGCGCTGCAAAGTGGCGGAAGGAGCACGAGCGCGAAGAACGCGGCGAAGGACTTGGGCAACATGGAGCCTCTGTGCAGGGGACGCGTGCGTGAAGGCAGCAGAGCATAGCGGCTCGCGCGCACCTGTCCACTTGTTGAACATTCGCTCAACTACGGGCAGACTCCGGGGGGCCGAAGGCATCAGCCGCTGAAGCGCGCATGGCCCGCAATCCGCGATACGACATCCTGTTCGAGCCGGTGCAGATCGGTCCCGTCAAGGCGCGCAACCGCTTCTACGCGGTGCCGCACGCGGCCGGCATGACGAACGCGATGCCGCATATGCGCGCGGCATTCCGCGAGACCAAGGCCGAGGGTGGCTGGGGCGTCGTGTGCACCGGCTACGTGTCGATCGATCCGAGCTCGGATGACTCCCCGCTCCCCTTCGCCACTCTCTGGGACGAGGACGACGTGCGCTCGCACGCCCTCATGACCGAGGCGGTGCATCGTCACGGGGCGCTCGCGGGGATCGAGCTGTGGCACGGCGGCGGCTCGGTCATGAACCGCAGCGTGCGTACGCCTCCACTCTCCCCTTCGGGCATCGGCTGGATGGCGACCCACGTGAACTTCATGGGCAACCAGCGGCCGCGCGTCATGGACGCGCGCGACATCCGCCAGCTGCTCACCTCGCAGGCCGAGGCCGCGCGGCGCGCGCGCAGTGCGGGCTTCGACATCGTCTACGTGTACGCCGGCATGGGCTACCTGCCCTACGAGTTCCTGCTGCCGGAGTGGAACCGGCGCAGCGACGCCTACGGTGGCAGCGTCGCGAACCGCGTGCGCATCGTGCGCGAGCTCCTCGAGGTGACGCACGAGGCGGTGGGCGGGGCGTGCGCCGTGGCGCTGCGCATCAGCCTCGAGGAGCTGCGCGCGCGGCCGAGCGAGGTGGCGCCGTCGGAGGCGCACGAGGTAGTCGCGCTCCTCGGCGACCTTCCGGACCTGTGGGACGTGAAACTCGACTCCTCGCCGACCGACTGCTCCCCGTCGCGCTTCTCTGCCGAGGGCAGCCACGAGGGGATCATCGACTTCGTCAAGAAGCTCACCCGGCGGCCCGTGGTCGGCGTCGGGCGCTTTACCTCTCCCGACACCATGGTCGGGCAGATCCGCCGCGGCGTGCTGGACCTCATCGGCGCCGCACGCCCCTCGATCGCCGACCCGTTCCTGCCGCAGAAGATCGCCGAGGGGCGTGAGCAGGACATCCGCGAGTGCATCGGCTGCAACATCTGCATCTCCAGCTGGCATGACTCGGTACCCGTGCGCTGCACGCAGAACCCGACCGCCGGCGAGGAGTGGCGCCGCGGCTGGCACCCCGAGCGCATCGCCCCGGCGCCCGATCCTGCCGCGGTGCTCGTCGTGGGTGCGGGTCCGGCGGGACTGGAGTGCGCACTTTCCCTCGGACGGCGCGGCTACGAGGTCACGGTGGCCGAGGCCGCGGACGAGATCGGCGGCCGGCTGCGCTTCGAGACCCGCCTGCCGGGGCTCGCCGCGTGGGGCCGCGTGCTCGAGTGGCGGCGCGCGCAGCTCGAGCGCCTCGCGAACGTCAGCATCTACCGCGGCAACCGCCTGAGCGCCGAGGATATCCTCGGCCTCGGCAGCCGCCACGTCGTGATCGCGACCGGCGCGCGCTGGGCGA
>DATBBQ010000102.1:0-5801 GCA_036270915.1 Steroidobacteraceae bacterium | reverse complement strand
TATGGTGAAGATCACCATGAACGGCCGCCACGAGGTGAAGCGCGTGCAGATCGAGCCGAGCGTGAGCGGCGAGGACCGCGACATGCTCGAGGACCTGATCGCCGCGGCCGCCAACGACGCCGTGCACAAGGTGGAGGCGCGCGTGCAGGAGAAGATGGCGAGCCTCACCGCGGGTCTGCAGCTGCCGCCGGGCATGAAGCTGCCGTTCTGACCGGCGGCGGATGAAGCACTCGCCGCATCTCGCGCGCCTCATCGAGGCGCTGCGCACCCTGCCGGGCGTGGGCCCGAAGAGCGCGCAGCGCATGGCCTTTCACCTGCTGCAGGAGGGACGACCGGGGGCGCGGGCGCTCGAGGAGGCGCTCGGCGCGGCGCTCGCCGCCGTGCGCCGCTGCCAGCGCTGCCGCATGCTCACCGAGGACAGCGTGTGCGCGATCTGCGCCGCGACGCAGCGCGACGGCGCACTCCTGTGCGCGGTCGAGTCGCCGGCGGACGTGGTCGCCATCGAGTCCTCCGGCAGCTACCGCGGGCGTTACTTCGTGCTCATGGGGCACCTCTCGCCGCTCGACGGCATCGGTCCGGAACAGCTCGGCGTTCGCGAGCTCGAGGCGATCCTCACCGAGGGCACGGTGCGCGAGCTGATCCTGGCCACCAACTCGACGGTGGAGGGGGAGGCCACGGCGCACTTCCTCTCCGAGCTCGCGGCGCGGCGCGGCGTACGCGCGAGCCGCATCGCCCACGGCGTGCCGGTCGGTGGCGAGCTGGAATACGTCGACGGCGGCACGCTCGCCCACGCGCTCGCAGGCCGGCAGTCACTCTAGCGCGACCCGCGCGCGGCGCCGTGCGGGCCGCCAGCGCGCGCCCGGCGAGCGGAAAGGAGTCCGGTGACGTCCACGCAGGAGGCCGACACGGCGGTGCGCGCGCCGCGCGAGCTGCTGCCCTGGCTGATCGCCGTGGCCTTCTTCATGCAGGCCCTCGACACGACGATCCTGAATACCGCCGTGCCGAGTATCGCGCGCGCACTCGCCGTGGCGCCGCTGTCCATGAAGTCGGTGCTCGCGAGCTACTCGCTCGCCCTCGCGGTCTTCATCCCGGTGAGTGGCTGGATGGCGAGCCGCTTCGGCACGCGGCGCGTGTTCGGCGGCGCCATCGCGCTCTTCGCGCTGGGCTCGCTCCTGTGCGGTCTGGCGCGCGACCTGCACTGGCTGGTGGCGTTTCGCGTCCTGCAGGGCTGCGGCGGCGCCATGATGGTGCCCGTCGGCCGGCTCACGCTGGTGCGCAGCTTCCCGAAGTCCGAGCTCGTGCGCGCCATGAGCTTCGTCGCGATACCGGGGCTGGTCGGCCCGATGCTCGGGCCGCTCGCCGGCGGGCTCATCACCCACTACCTGCACTGGAGCGTGGTGTTCTTCGTCAACGTGCCGATCGCGCTCGTCGGCCTGTACCTCGTGTACCGCTTCCTGCCCGAGTATCGCGACGCGCACACTCCGCCGCTCGACCTCGCGGGCCTCGTGCTCTTCAGCTCCGGGATCGCGCTGCTCTCGTACGTGCTCGAGGTGTTCGGCGAGCACCGCCTGGGCGCGGCCGCGGTGGCATCGCTCCTGGCGCTCTCAGTGCTCCTGCTCCTGCTGTACACGCGGCGTGCCGCTCGTACGCTGCATCCGCTGCTGCGCCTGGCGCTCTTCAGGGTGCGTACCTTCCGCGCGGCGGTGAGCGGCAGCTTCTTCACGCGCGTGGCGATCGGCGGCGTGCCGTTTCTGATCCCGTTGCTCTACCAGGTGGGCCTCGGCTACACGCCGGTGCAGTCGGGGCTGCTGATGATGCCGCAGGCACTCGCCGCGATGAGTCTGAAGTTCCTCACGCCGCGCATCCTCGCGCGCCACGGCTACCGCAGCGTGCTCGTCGCCAACACGCTGCTGCTCGGGGTGCTGATCGCGCTGTTCGCCACCATCGGCGCCGGCACGCCCGTGTGGCTCATCGTGCTGCAGGCGTTCGCCTACGGCTTCGTGCAGTCGCTGCAGTACACCAGCATGAACACGCTCGTGTACGCCGACGTCGGCGCCGAGGCCGCCGCCCCGGCGAGCACCATCGCGAGCACCGCGCAGCAGTTGTCGATGAGCTTCGGCGTCGCGATCTCCTCGCTGGTGGCGGCCGTGTTCGTACCGCAAGGCGCGCAGACGGGCGCCGCGAGCATGGTGCACGGAGTGCACGAGGCGTTCCTGCTGCTCGGGCTGGCCACCGCGCTCTCCACGGTCGTCTTCAGCGGCCTGCGTCCGGGAGACGGCAGCGCCGTGAGCCAGCACCGCGCGGGACTCGAGGGGGCGCCCGAGCGGCGCGCGGCGTTCGTGGACGTGCCGCCGGCAGGCAGCTGAGGGGCCCGGGCGGGCCTAGCGGCGGCGCTGCGGACCGCCCGCGCTCAGGTCCTCGTACAGCCGCCGCAGGCGGCGGTAGCTCTCGTAGCGGCGGGCGGCGAGCACGCCGCCCTCGGCGGCGGCGCGCACCGCGCAGCCGGGCTCGCGCAGGTGGCGGCAATCGGTGAAGCGGCACCCGGGGGCGAGGCGGGCGATCTCCGGGAAGCCGAGCGAGCGCGCATCGAGCGCCTCGACCGCGGGGGCGAAATCGCGCACGCCCGGGGAGTCGATGAGCGCCGCGCCGTGGGGCAGGTCGAAGAGCCGGGCGGCGGTGGTGGTGTGCCTGCCTTCCTCGCGCCGCACGAGCTCGCCCACGTCGACCTGCGCCCCCGGTAGCAGCTCGCGCACGAGGGAGGACTTGCCGACGCCTGACTGGCCGACGAGCGCCGCGAGGGCGCCGGGCGCGAGCGCTGCGCCGATCGCCGCGACCCCCGCGCCGCTCTTCGCCGAGCACTCCAGTGCGGGGTAACCGGCCGCGTCGTATACCGCGAGCTCCGCGGCGAGCTGCGCCGAGGGACCGAGGTCGCTCTTGTTGACGATCAGCATGGCGGAGAGCTCCGCGGAGCTCGCCGCGGCGAGGTAGCGGTCGACGACGAACAGGTCCGGCGCCGGCAGCGGCGCGAGCACCACGAGCAGACGTGTGAGGTTGGCGACCACGGGTTCGGCTCCGCCGCGCGCGTTGGAGCGGTACAGCGTCCCGCGCCGCGGCAGGACCTCGATGACGTGCACCTCCTCGTGGCGCGCATCGAGCCGGCAGCGCACGCGATCACCGCACACCACGGTGAGCGAGCGCCCGAAGGGGCGCGCACGCAGCTGCGCGCCGCTCTCGGCACGCACCAGCAGGTGGCGCCCGAAGGCCGCGATCACGCGCCCGGTGACGATCTCGTGCATGCGAGGCCGCTTGCTACGCTCTGCTACACTGCCCGCGGGGCAAGGCCGCGGACGCTGAAGCTACACCAACGCTGACATGCCGAGTAGCGACAACCTGATCTGGATCGACCTGGAGATGACGGGGCTCAAGACCGACTCCGACACCATCATCGAGATCGCGACCGTGGTCACCGACAAGGAGCTGAGCGTGCTCGCGGACGGCCCGGTGATGGCCATCCACCAGAGCGACGAGATCCTCGCGGGCATGGACGCCTGGAATCAGCGCCAGCACGGCTCCTCGGGCCTGATCGCACGCGTGCGCGCGAGCGAGGTCACGCTCGCCGCGGCCGAGCGGCGCACGCTGGAGTTCCTCGCCCCGCTGGTCACGGCCGGCGCCTCGCCCATGTGCGGCAACAGCATCTGCCAGGACCGGCGCTTTCTCGCGCGGCTGATGCCCGAGCTCGAGCGCTTCTTCCACTACCGCAACCTCGACGTGAGCACCCTCAAGGAGCTCGCGCGGCGCTGGGCGCCGCAGGTGTGCGAGGGCTTTGCCAAGCAGGGTACGCACCTCGCGCACGCCGACATCCACGAGTCGATCCGCGAGCTGCGCCACTACCGCGCGCGGCTCTTCGCCCCGGCCTACGGCGGCACGCCCTGAGAGGCGACCGCCGGCTGGGCGGGCGCCGGGGACTGCGCGAGGAACAGCCAGGTCTCGACCACGGTATCGGGATTGAGCGAGATGCTCTCGATCCCCTGCTCGAGCAGCCAGCGTGCGAGGTCGGGGTGATCGGAGGGTCCCTGCCCGCAGATGCCGACGTACTTCTTGCGGCGGCGGCAGGCGGCGATCGCCATCGCGAGCAACTGGCGCACCGCCGGGTCACGCTCGTCGAAGTGACGGGCGACGATCGCCGAGTCGCGGTCCAGGCCGAGCGTCAGCTGCGTCATGTCGTTCGAGCCGATCGACATGCCGTCGAAGTAGTCCAGGTACTCGTCGGCGAGCAGCGCATTGGTCGGCAGCTCGCACATCATGATGACCTTGAGGCCGTCCGTGCCACTCTTCAGGCCGTTGTGCGCGAGCAGCTCGGTCACCTGGCGCGCCTCCTCGAGGCTGCGCACGAACGGTACCATCACCTGCACGTTGGTGAGGCCCATGAGCTCGCGCACGCGCTTGAGTGCCCGGCACTCGAGCTCGAAGCACGGCCGGAAGGTCTCGTCCACGTAGCGCGAGGCGCCGCGGAAGCCGAGCATCGGGTTCTCCTCGTGCGGCTCGTAGCGCGCCCCGCCGACGAGGTTGGCGTATTCGTTGGACTTGAAGTCTGAGAGCCGCACGATCACCGGCTCGGGAGCAAACGCCGCGGCGATCTGCGCGATGCCCTCGGCGAGCTTCTCGACATAGAAAGTCACCGGGTCGGCGTACCCGGCGATCTGCTCGCGGATCTGCCGCTGCAGATCTGAGTCCAGGCGGTCGAACTCGAGCAGCGCGCGCGGGTGCACGCCGATCATGCGGTTGATGATGAACTCGAGCCGCGCGAGTCCCACCCCGTGATGCGGGATCGCGGCGAAGTCGAAGGCGCGGTCGGGATTGCCGACGTTCAACATGATCTTGACCGGGATCTTCGGCAGCGAGTCGAGCTCGATCTGCTTGCGCTCGAACTCGAGGAGTCCCTCGTACACGTGTCCGGTATCGCCCTCGGCGCACGAGACCGTCACCGCGTGGCCCTCGCGGATGCGCTGGGTAGCGTCCCCGCAGCCGACCACCGCCGGGATGCCCAGCTCGCGGGCGATGATCGCGGCATGGCAGGTGCGCCCGCCGCGGTTGGTGACGATTGCGCTCGCGCGCTTCATGACCGGCTCCCAGTCCGGGTCGGTCATGTCGGCGACCAGCACGTCGCCTGCCTGCACGCGCGCCATCTCGCCCGGGTCGCGGATCACGCGCGCGGTGCCCGCGCCGATGCGCTGGCCGATGCTGCGCCCGCTCACCAGCACGCGCGAGTGGGCCTTGAGCGTGTAGCGCTGGATGGTGCGCCCGGCGCGGCTCTGCACGGTCTCCGGGCGCGCCTGCAGGATATAGATGGCGCCCGAGCCGCCGTCGCGGGCCCACTCGATGTCCATCGGCCGCCCGTAGTGCTCCTCGATGATGAGCGCCTGGCGGGCGAGCGTGATGAGGTCGGCGTCGTCGAGGCAGAAGCGCTGCCGCTCCTTCTCCGGCACCTCGACCGTCTGCACGCGCTCGCTCGAGCCCTCGGGCGCGTACACCATCTTCACGGCCTTGCCGCCGAGGTTGCGGCGCAGGACCGGGTACTTGCCGCTGCGCAGGGCGGGCTTGTAGAGGTAGAACTCGTCCGGGTTCACCGCGCCCTGAACCACCGTCTCGCCGAGTCCCCAGGAGGCGGTGATGAACACCACGTCGCGGAAGCCCGAGTCGGTGTCGAGCGTGAACATGACGCCGCTCGCGCCCAGGTCGCTGCGCACCATGTGCTGCACGCCCGCCGAGAGCGCCACCGCGCCGTGATCGAACCCCTGGTG
>DATBBQ010000101.1:0-11040 GCA_036270915.1 Steroidobacteraceae bacterium | reverse complement strand
GTTCTTCAACACGAAGGCCGGTCCGATCGTGCTCGATCTGCCAGCGAAGAGCGCCCAGGGATCATTCAATGGCAACATCGTCACCGTCTGGCAGATGCCGCTGGAGGATGCGGGCCTGCTCGGCGTCGACAAAGGCACGGGAGTGAAGTTCCTAATCACACCACCCGGCTACACCGGAAAGGTTCCCGACGGATTCCAGCAGCTACCTTCGGACACGTTCGGCGGTTATTTCCTGGTGCGCTCGAGTCTCAAGAGTCACGCAGAAGCCGATGTGCAGAAGTCGATCGCTTACGCAAAGCGGGTGAAGTTCTACCCGCTGTCTCAAATTGACAGTTCACCTGCCACCGTCTTCAAGGATGTGAAGAACTCGGACTTCGACTCAACAATCAAATACGACTTGAACTTCTTTGCGCTGCTTGACCGCGTCATCCAGAACGAGCCCTGGATCGACCGAGACCGCTTAATGATCGACCTGCTTCGCTCGATCGGAATTGAGAAGGGCAAGCCGTTCGCTCCGGGGGCATCCACAAAGGAAGCGCTGGAGAGTGGGATCAAGGATGCCAGGGCCTGGCTCGCCGCCTGCTACGACGCAGGATTCCCGCCGTTTTTCGAGGGGACGCACTGGACCATGCCGGCACTGCCCGAAGCTGTGGAGGGGCAGTCGACAAACTACTCGGACCGTGACAAGTACGCTGTCGATGCGCGCGGCATCGGCTACAGCTATGCCTACATTGCGATCAAGCGCCTGGGCGTCGGCCAGTTCTACCTGATCAACATCAAGGACAAGAACGGCCAGAGCTACGACGGCGGCAAGACCTACCGGCTCCACGTACCGCCCAACGTGCCCGTGGAGCAGTACTGGTCAGTTACAGCCTACGACCGCGAGACGCACGCACTGATCAAGGGTGTTGACCGAGCGAGCCGCGCCTCTAACGCTGGCGATCTGCAGGGGAACGCCGACGGCTCAGTCGATGTTTGGTTCGCGCCCAAGGCACCTGCGGGAAAGGACTCTAACTGGGTGCCGACAGACCCAAAGCGTCGGTTCGAGCTCATGTTCCGCCTCTACGCGCCCACCAAAGCCCTGTTCGACAAGACTTGGAGGCTCCCCGACGTTGAGGAACAACTGCAATAGCGGTCTCCCACGCATACGGGGCGCGGGTCGCCTGCCCGACTGCAGAAGGCTTGAGGATCAGCCATGACCACACCGAATCTCGAAACCAGCGCAACCACAAGCACCGCTCGGGGTTCCTCCGCGCACAATGTCGTACTGCGCGCGACGCGCGACCCGAGCGCTGTGCCAGGTCCTGTCCCAGGCACTCGCATCACGGAAGCTTACGCTCGGCTTCTGGCGCGCGACGCTTACTTCTGGGCGTGGCCAATGGCGAACATCTACAACAAGCGGCTTGCGTTCGGGAAGGCGCCCGAGCCGGGGCTGCTGGGTGGCGTTCTGCCATTCGCGCCTGTCAACCGCATGGCGATGCTCACCGACTACATCGACCCAGCGGAGCGCGCGGTCGCCTGTCCGAATCAGGATGTCGTCTATGGCGGCGGCCCACTGGCGCTCGACGTGAGCCCGGTAGTCGTGCAGGTGCCCGACTTCGGCAGCCGCTTTTGGGTGTACCAGATCGTCGACCTGAGAACCGACAGTTTCGCGGACCTCGGCGCCATGTATGGAACGAAGCCAGGCTTCTACCTCCTGGTCGGGCCGACTTGGAACGGGGTGGTTCCCGAGGGCATCACAAAGGTATTTCGGTCGGGAACGAACACCGGCTTCTTTGCCCCGCGCGCGTTTCAGGACGACACGCCGGAAGACAGGCTCGCCATCCAGGACGTCATTGGCCTCATCGACGCCTATCCGCTCGCTGAGTTCGACGGGAAGACGAAGAAGCGCGACTGGTCGAAGCTTCCACACTTCCCGCAGCCGGACTCTGGCGGGGGCGAGACGAAGTGGGTCTTCCCCGACACATTCTTCGACCAGCTGCCACTGCTGCTCGATGATGCGACGCCGCTCGCAGGTGAGGAGCCGCGATATGCGGCCTTGCGACAGCTTATCGCGGCGGTGCAGAAGGATCCGAACCTGAAGACGGCCGCGATCGATGAGGCGAGACAGGCCGACGAAGATCTGGTCGCGCCGCTCTTCGAGTTCCGCAACTTCGGCATCCCGCTCCCACACCGTTGGACCACCGTCAAC
Source organism: Steroidobacteraceae bacterium (assembly GCA_036270915.1). Lineage (GTDB taxonomy): Bacteria > Pseudomonadota > Gammaproteobacteria > Steroidobacterales > Steroidobacteraceae > 13-2-20CM-66-19. The sequence continues at coordinate 8,849 of DATBBQ010000101.1, read as the reverse complement.
AACGGCGCCACGTTCGGGACCGACTACTTCACCCGCACCGCCGTCGGTAAGTCAAACATCCTTGTCAACAAACCAATGGAGACGAAGTATTTCTACCAGGACCTCGACGACGCCGGGCAGCGGCTGAATGGTGCCAATGGCTACAGCGTCACGTTCCCGAACGGACAGCTCCCGCCGGTAAAGGGCTTCTGGTCGCTGACGTTGTATAACCGGCATCACTTCTTTGAGCCCAACGCGATCAAGCGCTACTCGGTGGGTACCAAGAACAAGGATCTGCAGAGGGCAGCCGATGGATCGCTCACGATCTACGTGCAGGTGGACGAGCCAAAAGATCCCGCCGAGCGCGCCAACTGGCTGCCGTCACCAACGAACGGCGAATTCTCGCTCTACGTGCGGGCCTACTGGCCGGATGATGCGATCACCCGCGGCCAATGGACGCCGCCGGCGGTTGTGAAGGTTGATTGAAAACCCGATCGGGACGGCTGGCGTACGATCAGCTCGGGTACCGGGCGGGTATCGACGACTGTGGATCCGAGGTAACGCGCTTATCTGAATGGTGGCCAGGGGCGGAATCGAACCACCGACACGCGGATTTTCAATCCGCTGCTCTACCAACTGAGCTACCTGGCCGCCGGGCGGGGTCGCGTATTAGACCGGCCCGCGCTCCGAGCGTCAAGCGACCGCCAGCCTAAGCGATTGATTCTAGTGGACCGCTCGCGGACCGCTCCGGGACGCCGGACCGCAACCCCGCGAGCGTCCGCCCCATATGAGAGAGGCACCCGCCGCCCGTGGGGTACGGCCGCGACCTGCCGGCTGATGCATTCGAAAGAGAGGCCCGACGCCTGACTATAGGCCCACGGCGCGGCAATTCGATGCCTGCGCCGATCGCTCAGTTCGGAAGGCAAATCGGTCCCAGGGAGAATCCGCATGCGTCGCTCATATCTATTGGTGCTTGCCCTCTCGGTCGCGTCGCTGGCGCTCGCCGGGTGCGGCCGCAGCGCGGCGCAGAGCCAGACGGCGGCGCCACCGCCGCAGGTAAACGTCGCGCAGGTCCTCGCGCGCCAGGTTACCGAGTCAGACGAGTTCACGGGGCGCTTCGAGGCGGTCGAGCGCGTGGAGATACGTCCGCGGGTCTCCGGTTACATCTCGTCAGTCAACTTCGCTGACGGGGCCGAGGTCAGCAAGGGCGAGGTACTGTTCGTGATCGACCCGCGTCCTTATGAGGCCGAACGCAACCGCGCGCGTGCACAGCTTGCGCAGGCCCGCTCCCAGCTCGAACTCGCGAAGTCCCAGCGCGACCGCGCGACCGCACTGCTTGCCAAGCACGCCATCTCGCAGGAGGAGTTCGACACCCGCACCGCCGGCAACGAGCAGGCGCAGGCCAACGTCGAGGCTGCCCAGGCGGCGCTCGACTCTGCGGCGCTCAATCTGGGTTTCACGCGCGTGCTCGCGCCCATCTCCGGACGCATCAGCCGCGCCCTGGTGACGGGCGGCAATCTGGTCGGCGCGGGCCAGACGCTGCTTACCACGGTCGTATCCCTGGATCCGATCTACGTGAGCTTCGACGGCGATGAGCAGGTGTACCTCAAGTATCTCAAGGCCGCGCACGCCGGATCGGCGCGCGACGCGCAGGACGTGCGCAATCCGGTGCTCGTCGGACTCGCTGACGAGAGCGGCTACCCGCACGAGGGCGTGCTGGTCTTCATGGACAACGCGCTCGATCCGGCGACCGGAACTATCCGCAGCCGTGCGCGCCTCGAGAATCACGACCGCCTGTTCACGCCCGGTCTCTTCGCGCGCATCAGGCTCATGGGCAGCGCGCAGCACGCCGCGGTGCTGGTTCAGGACAGCGCCATCGGCACCGATCAGTCGGAGCGTTTCGTGCTGGTGGTCGGCGCCGACAACAAGGTGAGCTACCGGCCGGTGAAGCTCGGCCCGATCGTCGCCGGCCTGCGGGTCGTCGCGGACGGACTCGCTCCCGGGGAGACCATCGTCGTCAACGGCCTGCAGCGCGTGCGCCCCGGAGCGCAGGTGAGTCCGCAGCGCGTGGCCATGCAGGAACAGGAACACGGCGACGCGCATTCGCTCCTCGCCCAGTCGAGTCCGGGAGCGCGGCGGTGAAGATCTCACACTTCTTCATCGAGCGGCCGATCTTCGCCGGGGTGATCTCGGCGTTCATCACCATCGCGGGGCTGCTCGCGCTCTTCAAGCTGCCGATCAGTGAGTACCCGGAGGTCGTGCCGCCCTCGGTGGTCGTGCACGCCTCCTATCCCGGCGCCAACCCGAAGGTCATCGCCGACACCGTGGCGGCGCCGCTCGAGCAGGCGATCGTCGGCGTCGAGGACATGCTCTACATGTCCTCCACCTCGACCATGGACGGCTCGCTCACTCTCACCGTGACCTTCCGCATCGGCGCGGACATCGACCGGGCACAGGTGCAGGTGCAGAACCGCGTGGCGCAGGCGCTGCCGCGCCTGCCCGAGGAAGTGCGCAGCCTCGGGGTCAATACCGTCAAGGCCTCCTCCAACCTCACGCTGGTCGTGAACTTGACCTCCCCCAGCGGCCGCTACGACTCGCTCTACCTGCGCAACTACGCGGTCCTCAACATCAAGGACGAGCTCGCGCGGCTGCCGGGCATGGGCGACGTGCAGGTGTTCGGCGGCGGCGACTACTCCATGCGCGTCTGGCTCGATCCGCAGAAGCTCGCCGCGCGCAACCTGACCGCCGGCGACGTGGTCGCGGCGATCCGCGAGCAGAACGTGCAGGTCGCGGCCGGTCAGCTGGGCGCCCCGCCGGCCAACGACACGGCCTTTCAGATCGCGCTGAACGCCGCAGGGCGCCTCACGGACGAGCAGCAGTTCCGCGACATCATCATCAAGACCGGTGACGACGGGCAGCTGGTGCGCCTGGGCGACATCGCGCGCGTCGAGCTCGGCGCACAGGCCTACGGGGTACGCAGCCTCCTCGACAACAAGCCCTCGCTCGCCATCCCGGTGTTCCAGTCACCGGGAGCCAACGCGCTCGAGCTCTCCGGCCGCGTGCGCCACACCATGGAAGAGCTGAAGAAGAACTTCCCCGAGGGCATGGACTACGGGATCCTCTACGATCCCACACAGTTCGTCAGCCAGTCGATCGACGCCGTGCTGCACACGCTGCTCGAGGCCGTGGCGCTCGTGGTGCTGGTCGTGATCCTCTTCCTGCAGACCTGGCGCGCATCACTCATCCCGCTGATCGCCGTGCCGGTGTCGGTGATCGGCACCTTCGCGGTGCTGCTCGCCTTCGGGTTCTCCATCAACACCCTGTCGCTCTTCGGCCTCGTGCTCGCGATCGGCATCGTCGTCGACGACGCCATCGTGGTCGTCGAGAACGTCGAGCGGCACATCGCCGCCGGGCTCGCGCCGCGCGAGGCGACCAAGGTCGCCATGAGCGAGGTCAGCCGCCCGATCATCGCCATCACGCTGGTGCTGTGCGCGGTGTTCGTGCCGGTCGCGTTCGTGAGCGGCCTCACGGGCGAGTTCTACCGGCAGTTCGCGCTCACGATCGCCATCTCCACGGTCATCTCCGCGTTCAACTCGCTCACCCTCTCGCCGGCACTCGCCGCGGTGCTGCTCAAGCCCCACGATGCGCGCCCGGATCTGCTGTCGCGGGCGATGAACGCACTCCTCGGTCGCGTCTTCAGCCGCTTCAATCGCGGCTTCGCCCGTGGCGGCGAGGGCTACTCGCGCGCACTCACGCTCACCATGCGCCACGGCGCCCTCGCGCTCACCCTCTACGCGGGCCTGCTCGCCCTCACCTATTTCGGCTTCAACGCCGTTCCGGGCGGGTTCATTCCCGAGCAGGACAAGCAGTACCTGGTCGCGGTCGCGCAGCTGCCGCCGGCCGCCTCGCTCGAGCGCACCGAGGCCGTCACGCGCCGCATCGCCGAAATCGCGCTCAAGCAGCCGGGCGTCGCGCACGCGGTCGAGTTCGCCGGCATGTCGGTGAACGGCTTCACGCAGAGCTCGAGCGCGGGCCTCATCTTCTTCCCGCTCGATGACTTCTCCAAGCGCCGCTCGGGCGATCTCTCCGCCCGCGCCATCGCCACGGCACTGAACGGCAAGCTCGCCTCCATCCAGGACGCCTTCGTCATGGTGGTGACCCCGCCCCCGGTGATCGGCCTCGGCACGCTCGGCGGCTTCAAGCTGCAGGTCGAGGACCGCGGCGACGCCGGGCCGGAGGCGCTGTTCGCCGCGCTCGGCGAGACGCTCGGCAAGGCCAACAAGGACCCGGCCCTCGGCGGCGCGTTCAGCACCTACCAGATCAACGTGCCACAGCTGAACATCGACGTCGATCGCGCCAAGGTCAAGCGCGAGAACGTGCGCCTCTCGGACGTCTTCGAGACGCTGCAGGTTTACCTGGGCTCGCTCTACGTAAACGACTTCAACCGCTTCGGCCGCACCTATCAGGTGGTCGCGCAGGCCGACGCGCCGTTTCGCTCGCAGCCGGACGACGTGCTGCCGCTGAAGACACGCAACGCGAACGGCGAGATGGTGCCGCTCGGCTCGGTGGTCAACGTCTCGCAGTCCTTCGGTCCGGACGTCGTGCAGCGCTACAACGCCTACCGCGCCGCGGACATCAACGGCGGCCCGGCGCCCGGCTTCAGCTCCGGACAGGCGCAGGCCGCGATGGCCAAGATCCTCGACGAGACGCTGCCGCGTGGCATGGCGTACGAGTGGACCGACCTCGCCTACCAGCAGCTCACCGCCGGCAGCACGGCCGCGCTGGTCTTCCCGCTGTGCGTCCTGTTCGTATTCCTGGTGCTCGCGGCGCAGTACGAGAGCCTGCGCCTGCCGCTCGCGATCGTGCTCATCGTGCCGATGTGCCTGCTGCCGGCGGTGAGCGCGGTGCTGCTCACGCACGGCGACAACAACATCTTCATGCAGATCGGCCTGCTGGTGCTCGTCGGGCTCGCCTGCAAGAACGCGATCCTGATCGTCGAGTTCGCCAAGCACCTCGAGGAGGAGCACGGGCGCGACGCGGGCGCCGCGGTGCTCGAGGCGGCGCACCTGCGGCTGCGGCCGATCCTGATGACTTCGATGGCCTTCATCATGGGTGTCGTGCCGCTGGTGCTGGCGAGCGGGGCCGGCGCCGAGGTCCGCCACGCGCTCGGCATCACCGTGTTCGCGGGCATGCTCGGGGTGACGGCCTTCGGCCTCCTGCTGACGCCGGTGTTCTACGTGCTGGTGCGCCGGCTCGGCGCGCGGCGCCCCGACGTCGCCCTCGCGCTGCCCGCCCCGGAGGGACCGTGAGTCCGCGCGCCGCCGCGCTCGCGCTGCTCGCCGCCGGGCTCACGGCGTGTGCGGTCGGCCCCAACTACGTGAAGCCCGAGGCACCGGTCGCGCCCAGCTTCTCCGCCGCCGCGGCGGACGTTTACTCCCCCGGGGACGTGCCGCAGCAGTACTGGACGCAGTTCGCCGACCCGACGCTCGATCAGCTCATCGCCGATGCGCTCGAGGCGAACCACGACCTGCGCATCGCCCTTTCCCGCCTCACCGAGGCCCGCGCGCTCTACCACGAGCGCGAGTTCGACCTCGCCCCGACGGTCACCGCGAGCGGCGGCTATACCAAGGAGCGCTTCTCGCAGCTTCAGAGCCCCACCGGGCAGGCCCTCACCGAGAGCTTCTACGACGCCGGCTTCGATGCGTTCTGGGAGCTGGACTTCTTCGGCCGCGTGCGCCGGCAGGTGCAGAGCGGACACGCGCAGGTGCAGGCGGCCCAGGCGTCGCTGCGCGACGCACAGGTCTCGGTCACGGGTGAGCTGGCACGCACCTACTTCGAGCTGCGCGGTCAGCAGCTCGAGCTCGCGGTCGCGCGGCGCAACGTCGAGAACCAGGGCGAGACGCTCGAGATCACCCGCGCGCGCCTCGAGGCCGGGCGTGGCACCGAGTTCGACACCGCGCGGGCGCAGGCCCAGCTCTCCGGCACGCTCGCGACCATCCCGCCGCTCGAAGCCGCGATCGCCCGCTCCATCCATCGCCTGGCGGTGCTCACCGGACGGGCGCCGGACGCCCTGGACGCACGGCTCGCGAGTGCGCGGGAGCTGCCACCCCTGCCGGCACTCAGCGCGATCGGTGACCCCGCGGGCCTGCTGCGGCGCCGTCCGGACATCCGTGTCGCCGAGCGGCAGCTGGCGGCCGCCACGGCGGACGTCGGGGTCGCGATCGCCGACTACTTTCCGCACGTGACCTTCACCGGGAACTACACCTACACGGCGGCCGAGATCGGCGCCTTCGGCCAGTCGCCCACCGTCGGCTACCTCATCGGGCCACGCATCTCCTGGGCCGCCTTCGACCTGGGCAGGGTGCACGCGCGGGTGAGCGGCAGCCGCGCTCGGGAGGCGGGCGCGCTCGCCGGATATGAACAAAGCGTCCTGCGCGCGCTCGAAGAGACTGAGGATGCTCTCGTGACGCACGCGCGTACCCGCCAGAGCCTCACGGACGCCGAGGCCGCCGCCCGCTCGAGCCGCACCGCAGCACAGATCGCGCGCGAGCGCTACGAGGGTGGTGTGGCAGACTTTCTCGACGTGCTCGACGCCGAGCGCACGCAGCTCGCCGCCGAGGACAGTCTGGCGCAGTCGCGGACCGCGGCGGCGACCAGTCTGGTCGCGCTCTACAAGGCGCTCGGCGGCGGCTGGGAAATGGCGCCGTCGCCGAGGAGCGCCGCGCGGTGACTCCTGACTTCCAGAGGATACCGATATGAACGCCCTGCTCGAACCAGCCGAAGTGGCTCCCTGCGCTGAGAAGCTCAGTGAGATCAACGAGTCGCTCGAGGCACGCGAGCGGCTCCTGACCGCCTCGGCGAAGGCGAGCCGCGTGCTGCTGGAGGCCCCGGTGGTGCGCGCGGCCATACCGGGCGTACTGGCGCTCATCGGCGAGGCGGCGCAGGTCGACCGCGTCAACCTCATGGAGGCGCGGCGCGGTCCCGCCGGCGAGCGGCTGCTCACGGTCGTGAGCGAGTGGAGCGCCGCCACGGGTGTCACGCACGGCCCGGGCACCGAGCCGGGCTGCACCTGCGACGAGCGCGACTTTGCGCAGATGTGCGCCGAGCTGCGGGCCGGGCGCAGTGTGTGCTTCAACCGCGAGGCCGGCTACCTGTCGGGCGGCATCGAGGGCATCGGCACGCGCACCAAGGCGATCGTGCCCATCTTCGTCGACGGCGAGTTCACCGGCGTCGTGGGATTCGACAACACCCGGCTGCGGCGCGACATCGACGCCTCGGAGCTCGCCGCGCTCGAGACCGCCGCCGGGGTCATCGGCGCGGCCCTGCACCGCGAGCGGCTGATCGATGACGTGCGCCGCGAGCGCGAGCATACGGCCGAGGTGCGCGTCGCCGAGCTCGCGCACGCCAACGCGGTCATCCGCGGCAACCTGCAGCGCCTCGCCCGCGACGCGGACCTGCAGAGTTTCATGGGCCACATGCTGCTCGAGACCACGCGGCAGTTCGGCGCGGTCTCGGGGGCGGTGATCGTGCTCAAGGACTCGCTCCAGGAGTGGCGCATCGTCGCGCACGTGCGCGAGGGAGAGCTCGTGCAGCCGAGCTACCCGTTGAGCGTGCCCGTGGCCGATTCGGGCTTCACCGCCCGCTTCGCCGAGCTGCGCACGCCGCTGTACGTCGACCTCGCGCACGAGGACGCCGGGACCTGGCCGGGAGCGCTCGACTTTCTGCGTCGGCTCGGGGCGGTGGGCACCCTGGTATGTCCGCTGGTATTCGGCGCGCGCAGCGTCGGCTTCTTCGTGCTGAGCTTCACGCGCAACGCCGAGGAGGTGCGCAGGAGCGAGCTCCTGGTGGCGCTCGCGCAGCAGGCGACGCTCGCCGTGCAGCTGACCCGTCTCGCCTACTCCTCCAAGGAGGCCGCGGTGCTCATGGAGCGCACGCGCATCGGCCAGGAGATCCACGACGGCCTCGCCCAGTCCTTCACCGGGATCCTGCTGCAGCTCGGCGCCGTGGAGGAATTCCCGCCCTGCAAGAAGCGCGGCTCGGAGCTGCGCCTGACGCTCTCGCGCATCCGCGAGCTTGCCCGCTACGGCCTCGCCGAGGCACGCCGCTCGGTGATGGCACTGCGCGTGGACCAGACGCGCCGCCCGGGACTGGAGCTCGCGCTGCGCCAGCTGGCCGACCGCTCGACCGTGCCGGGCAGGGTGACCTGCACTTTCGACGGTGTGGGCGCCGCCACGGGCCTTAAGCCCGAGCACGAGCACGAGCTGCTGCGCATCGCCCAGGAGGCGGTCAGCAACGCGGTGCGCCACGCGCACCCGCAGCGTGTGCGCATCACCATGAGCGACGAGGCCTCGCACTGGGTGCTCGCCGTCGCCGACGACGGTGTCGGCATGGAAGAGAGCCCGGAGCACTTCGCGAGCGAGGGCTTCGGGCTCTCGTCCATGCGCCAGCGCGCGGGCGCCATCGGCGGGGAGTGGCAGATCGACAGCGCTCCCGGGCAGGGCACGCGCGTCAGCGTGCGCATGATGAAGCGGGCCTCCTGATGGCCGCCGTCATGCAGGAGCGGATCGGTGTGCTGCTCGCGGACGATCACCCGGTGGTGCGCGACGGGCTGGCCGCGATCGTCAACCAGCAGCCCGACATGCGGGTCGTCGCCGAGGCCGGCGACGGCGAGGAGGCGATCGCGCTCTACGAGCGCCACCGCCCGGACGTCGTGGTGCTCGACCTGCGCATGCCCAAGCGCGACGGCCTCGCGGTGGTGCAACGGGTGCTCGCGCTCAATCCCAAGGCGTGCATCCTCATCATGACCACCTATGACGGCGACGAGGACATCTTCCAGTGCCTGTCGCAGGGGGCGAAGGGCTATCTGCTCA
>DATBBQ010000100.1:0-18302 GCA_036270915.1 Steroidobacteraceae bacterium | reverse complement strand
CGCCCAGCGCCCAGCTCAAGCGGCTGCGCCCGCCGCTGCTCAACCGGAGTAGGCTCTTCTTCGGGCACACGCTCGAGCGCGGGGAAGACATGGAAAAGCGATCGTTCGGCGCCACGGGACGGCGCGTCGCGGTGATCGGCCAGGGGACCTGGAACCTCGAGCAGGCAGTGGCCGCGGACGCGGTCCGGGCGCTGCGCCAGGGCTTTGACCTCGGGATGACACACGTCGACTGTGCGGAGATGTACGGGTCGGGCCGGGCGGAGGAGCTGGTCGCGGAGGCGATCGGCGCACGCCGCGACGAGATCTTTCTCGTCTCGAAGGTACTGCCGTCCCATGCCTCGCAGGCCGGCGTGCGGTCGGCCTGCGAAGCCTCGCTCGCCCGCCTCAACACCGACCGGCTCGACTGCTATCTCCTGCACTGGCGGGGACGCATTGCCCTGCGCGAGACCGTCGCGGGCTTCGAGCAGCTGCAGCGCGAGGGCAAGATCCTCTCCTGGGGCGTCAGCAACTTCGACGTCTCTGACCTCGAGGAGCTGCGGGAGGCGGCAGACGGCCGGCTGCCCGCCTGCAATCAGGTGCTCTACCACCTGGATGAGCGGGCCGTCGAGCACGCCGTCCTCCCGTGGTGCGAGAAGCACGGCGTCGCCGTGGTGGCGTACAGCCCCTTCGGCCATCAGGGCTTCCCCGGTCCGCGGACCGCGCGAGGCCGGGTGCTGGGGGAGATCGCGGCGGCGCACGCGGCGAGCGAGCGCGCGGTGGCGCTGGCCTTCCTCGTGGCGCGACCGCAGGTCTTCGCCATCCCGAAGGCCTCCAGTGCGCAGCACGTGGCCGAGAATGCGCGGGCGGGTGAGATCAGGCTCGGCGCCGAAGAACTCGCGCGGATCCGGGAGGCCTTTCCGCTCGATCCGCACGCGCGCGCGCTTCCGAGCCTGTAGCCGCGCGGCCGGGGAGCGCGCTGCGCGCCCGTCCTTAGCCGGCCGCGAGCCGCATGATGCTCACCGGGTCGGCGTGCGCGCGCTCGAGGATGCCGCCGAGGCGGCCCTCGCGCATCACCATGATGCGGTGGCTCATGCCGAGGATTTCCGGCAGCTCCGAGGAGATCATGAGGACCGCCGTCCCGGAGGCGGCGAGGCTCGCGATGAGCTCGTGGATCTCCGACTTGGCGCCGACGTCGACTCCGCGGGTGGGCTCATCGAGTATCAGGATCCTCGGACGCACGAGCAGGCAGCGCCCGATCAGCACCTTCTGCTGGTTGCCGCCGGAGAGATTCTCGATCCGCTCGTCGAGGCCCGCGGTCTTGACGCGCAGGGAACGGCTCATGGCCGCGCAGCTCTCGCGCACGGCGCGGGCACGCACGAAACCGGCGCGCGCGAACCCACGGTCGAGGAGGGCGATCTCGAGGTTCTCGAGCACGCTGAGGGCCAGGAAGCAGCCGCTCTCCTTACGATCCTCGGTGACGAGCGCCAGCCCGTGGTCGAGCGCCTCGCGCGGGGAGCGGATGCGAACCTGCTCACCCGCGAGCGTCACCGTGCCACCCGCGGCGGGACTTAAGCCGAAGAGGGCCTCGGCGAGCTTGCTGCGTCCCGAGCCGACGAGGCCCGCGACGCCGAGGATCTCGCCGGCTCGCAGCTCGAAGCTGACGTCGCTGAAGTGCGGCGCAAGTGACAGATGCCGCGCCGCGAGCACTACCTCGTCCCTGGGCGTGGGTGCGCCCGGGAAGATCCGCGTCAGCTCCCGTCCGACCATCATGCGGATGATCTCATCGCGGGACAGGCCGGCGGCGGCACCGCCGCCGACATAGCGGCCGTCGCGCAGCACCGAGATCTCGTCGGCGATCTCGGACAGCTCCTCGAGCCGGTGGGTGATGTAGAGGATGCCCGTGCCGGCGGCCTTGAGCTCGCGGATGATCGCGAACAGCCGCGCCGCATCCGCTTCGCTCAGTGCCGAGGTCGGCTCGTCCATGATGATGAGGCGCGAGCGGTACGAGAGCGCCTTGGCGATCTCGACCAGCTGGCGCTCCGCGATCGACAGCGTGCCGAGCGGCGCCTCGGGATCGACCGTGAGCGCGAGTCGCTCGAGCAGCGCGCGGGTGCGACGGTTGAGCTCGCCGTGACGGACGACCCCGAGCGCGTTCACCGGCTCGCGCCCGATCCAGATGTTCTCGGCGACGCTCATGGAGGGCATCAGGTTCAGCTCCTGATGGATCATGGCGATGCCCTGCTCGAGAGCCTGTCGCGCCGAGCGCAGTGACACGGGTGCCCCGGCGAGGCGCAGCTCGCCCGCATCCGCCGTGCACAGCCCGGCGATGATCTTCATGAGCGTCGACTTGCCGGCGCCGTTCTCGCCGATGAGCGCGTGCACGGTTCCGCGCCGCAGCTTGAGCGAGACGTCCTCGAGCGCGACGACGCCCGGGAAGGCCTTGCTGACGCTGCGCACCTCCAGCAGCGGCGTGTCCTGCGGCGCGGCGCTCGCCTGCGGCATCAGTGATGTCCGAGGTAGTTGGCGAGGTTCGCGCTCGTCACGAGCTCAAAGGGTACCCACACCAGGCTCGGGGTGCTCTCGCCACGTACGAGCTTGAGCGCGGTATCCACCGCGCCCCGGCCCTGCGCCGCGGCGTTCTGGAAGACGGTCACCTTGAGCTCTCCGGCCTTCATGGCCGCGAGCCCGTCGGGGGTCGCATCGATGCCGGCGACGACGGTGCCGCCGAGCAGCCGCGCCTGCTTCAGCGACTGGATGGCACCGATCGCCATCTCGTCGTCGTTGGCGAGCACCGCCTGCGGCCGCAGGCCCGCGCTCAGCCAGTTGCTCATGAGGTCGGCGGCCTCCGTGCGCTTCCAGTTGGCGCTCTGCCTGTCGAGCACCCGGATCGCCTGACAGGGGGGCCGGGCGATCACGTCCTCGACGTCCCGGGTGCGCTGCCGGGCGGACTGGTTGGTGAGCTCGCCGATCAGGATGACGATGTCGCCCTTGCCGCCGAGGAGCCGGCAGACCTCGGTCATCTGCAGCGTGCCGGACTGGGTCTCGTCCGAGCCGACGAACGCGACCTTCGGCGGCAGCTGCTTGTCGGCGGGCATGCGGTTCACATACACGAGCGGGATGCCGGCCTGCGCGGCGAGCCGGGTCATCTTCGGCGTCGCATCCGTATCCACGGGATTGACGATGATCGCGTCCACCTTCTGCGCGATGAAGTTCTGGATCTGGTTCAGCTGCCGGCCGATGTCGTTCTGGGCATCCTCGAACTGGATGCCGGCCTTGAGCTGCTCGGCGCGCTCTTTCATGCTGGCGCGCACCGCCGTGAGGAAGTTATCGTCGAACTGGGCCATGGAGACCCCGAGCGTGGCCGCGGGCGAAGCGGCCGAGCAGATTGCCAACACCACCGCGGCGAGAGCGGGCAGCGTGCGTGTGATCCTCATCGCGGACTTCCCTCGGTGAACTGCCGAGCCCGGTGGTACTCGCCAAGGCGGGTCGCCACCAGGGCTTCGGGCAGTCTAAGCGCCGGGTCGCGCCGATGCGATAGCTGCTCGCGCTGATGCGAGGCGAGAGCGGGTGACCTCCGGCGGGTCCTTTGTTAGTGTGATCCACGGAACCGGCGTGACCGGTGTACGTCTAGAGCCCTGAGCAATGCGGAAATCGTCCGTCAGCAGAACAGGATCCACAGCCCTTGCGGCCGATGGCGACTCACGCCTGCGCGCCGCGCCATGAGATACCTGCCGCTTGTCTGGTCAGGCCTGTGGCGCAAGCCGGGGCGCACCATCCTGATCTTCCTGCAAGTGGCCGTCGCATTCGCGCTCTTTGGCGTGCTGCAGGGCCTGAAGAGCGGCGTCGAGGAGCTGATTGCCAGCGCCCGTGCGGATCTTCTCATCGTGCACAGCCGCCAGAGCTCCATCGCCGAGGGTCTGCCGCTCGGCCTCTTCGAGCAGATCCGCTCGGTACCGGGTGTCAAGGTCGTGATCCCCGTGGAGCTCTTCGGCGGCATCTATCAGAAGCCCACGCAGCGCGTCGGCATCGTCGCCGTGCGACCGGATGCGAACTGGCAGGACGCCTTCACGTTTCACCTGAGCCCCGAGGCCGACGCGGCCTTCCGCAAGAACCGCACCGGCGCGCTCATGATGGAACCGATCGCCAAGAAGTACGGCTGGAAGGTCGGCGACAAGATCCCGCTCAAGACCAATACCCTGCAGCAGAGCGGCTCGGGCGACTGGACGTTCGACATCGTCGGCACGTTTACCGACAGCGATCTCGGCGGCGGCCAGGAGAAGATCCTCATCAACTACACCTACTTCGACGAGTCACGCGCGACCGGCAAGGGCACCGTGAATCATTTCAACGTCGCGGTCACGGATGCACATCTGGCGGCGGCGGTGAGCGACGACATCGACAAGCGCTCCCTCAATTCCTCGCACGAGACCCGCACTGAGTCGCTGCGCGAGCTCGCCCAGCAGGAGATGCAGTCGATCGGCGATCTGAACTTCCTGATCCGCGCGGTGGTGAGTGCGGTCCTGGTGGCGCTGCTGTTCGCGACCGCCACCCTGATGATGCAGTCGATCCGCGAGCGCACCCCGGAGCTCGCGGTCTTGAAGACCGTCGGCTTCGCCGATCGCACGGTGTTTTTCCTGGTGCTGGCCGAGGCGCTCATCGTGTGCATCGCGGGGGCGCTCTTCGGGCTCGCGCTCGCCAACGCGGTGTTCCCGTTCGCCTCGCGCTTCGTTCCCGGCCTGTCGATGCCCTGGATCGTGGTCGTGATCGGCGTCGGGGCCGCCGTCATCGTGGCGCTGATCAGCGCCGCGCTGCCCGCGGTGCGCGCCGCGCGGCTGCAGGTGGTGAGCGCGCTCGCGGGGCGCTGAGCGGTGCATCCCCTCAAGCAGTTCTTCGGCCTCCTCGCGGTCAACCTCGCGGGCATCGGCCAGCGCCTGGGGTCGGCGCTCACGATCGTCATCGGCGTGACCTGCGCGGTGGCCGTGCTCGTCTCCATGCTCGCCATGGGGGTGGGGGCGCGCAACGAGGAGCTCGGCAACGTGCGCGACGACCGGGTCGCGTTCACCTCCACTGGGGCGCAGGGGTTTACCAGCAACATCCCGCGGGACGAGGCCGCCACGGTGCGCGAGCTCCCGGGGATCAAGAAGGACGCCGCCGGGCGACCGATCGTGTCCTTCGACGCCGGCGTCCCGATCGAGGCGCAGCGGCGCGGCACCGGGGTGCGCGTCTTCTTTCCGCTGGTCGGTACGACGTCGAACACGGCCGAACTGAGCCCGGAGCTGCATCTGACCGCGGGGCGCATGTTCCAGCCCGGAATGCACGAGCTCATCGCCAGCAACGCCTGCGTACGGCAGTTCACCGGCTTCGAGCTGGGCGAGAAGCGCTCGATCCGCGCCATCGACTGGCCGATCGTCGGTCTCTTCGACATCACTAACATGCACAACTGCGTCGTCTTCACCGACGTCGAGACCGTCCTCACGACCTTCGGCCGCAATTCGTACAACCAGGTGACCGCCATGCTCGAGACACCCGCGGCGTTCGCCAAGCTGCGCGACGCGCTGCAGGCGGATCCGACGCTGCACCTGGAGGTACAACACGAGCGTGAATCCCGTGAGAGCGACTTCAAGCAGCTGAACGCGCTGCTGAACTTCATCGCCTACTTCGTGGGCTCGATCATGGCGATCGGCGCCACGCTCGGCGCGGTGAATTCGCTCTACGCGATCGTCGACTCGCGGCGGCGCGAGCTGGCCACGCTGCGCGCCATCGGCTTCCGCGGGCTGCCGATCCTCGCCTCGGTGATCTGCGAGTCGATGCTGCTCGCGCTGCCCGGGGCGGTGCTCGGCGGTGCGCTCGCCTGGATATTCTTCAACGGCATGTCGGCGAGCCCGTTCGGCTTCAGCTTCGAGCTCTCGGTCACCCCGCGGCTCGCCCTGCTCGGGATCGTCTGGGCACTCGCCATGGGACTGATCGGCGGCGTGTTGCCCGCACTGCGCGCGGCCCGCGTGCCGGTCACGACGGCGCTGCGCGCGATCTGACGGCGCCTCGAAGCGCGCCGCGGCTATCTGTGCTTCAATGCGCGCCGGGGGTGAGTGAAGGACATGGACCGGCGCGAGTTCCTCGAGGTCGTCGCGGGCCTCTCGGCCCTGGTACCCGGGCTCATCGGCGAGGAGGCCTACGCGCAGTCACAGGCGCGGGCCCGGGGCGCCGCCAAAATGCGCACCCTGGACCCTCTGCAGGAGGCGACCGTCACGCGCGTCGCCGACATCCTCGTGCCGCAGACCGACACGGTCGGTGCGACCGGTGTCGGCGTCACGGCCTTCATCGACCTGCTGCTGAGTGACTCGATGCGGCCCCTGCAGCGCGAGCGCTTCCTCGAGGGCCTCGCGGCCATCAACGCGCGCAGCCAGGAGCGCTACGGCGCGCCGCTGCCCTCGGCGAAGCCCGAGGAGCAGGAGACCCTCCTGCGTACGCTCGACGCGCAGCTGCCGCACCGCGATCCGACCCCGGCCGAGCTGCGCGCGCTGGCGCAGGCGCCGGTGACCGCCGAGCGCGGCTACGCGGTGCTCAAGGCACTCGTGCTGCTCGGCTACTTCACCTCCGAGCCCGTGGCCCAGGGCCTGCTCATCAGCGCGCCGATCATTCCCGGAAGATACGATGGCTGCATCCCGGTCTGACCCGGCCGCCGGCGAATACGACGCCATCGTCGTCGGCTCGGGCATCTCCGGCGGCTGGGCGGCCAAGGAGCTCACCGAGAAGGGCCTGAAGACGCTGCTGCTCGAGGCCGGCCCGCCGATCGTGCCCTCCCGGGACTACGTAGAGCACGTACAGGCCTACTCCCTCCCGTACCGCGGCTACGGCAACCTGAAGAAGCTCCACGCCGAGCAGCCGATCCAGTCGCAGACCGGGGCGTGCAACGAGTGGGGCGCGAAGTTCTTCGTCAACGATATCGAGAACCCCTACGAGTACGATGCGCAGGCTCCGTTCACCTGGATCCGCGGCCGTCACGTCGGCGGGCGCTCGATCATGTGGGGACGCCAGGTGTACCGCTGGAGCGACCTGGACTTCGAGGCGAACGCGAAGGAGGGCATCGGCGTCGACTGGCCGATCCGCTACGCGGACATTGACCCCTGGTACTCGCACGTCGAGAAGTTCATCGGGGTGAGCGGCCAGGCGGAGGGCCTCGCGCAGCTGCCGGACGGTGAGTTCCTGCCGCCGATGCAGCTGAACTGTGCCGAGACGCACGTCCAGGCGGCGATGGCCAAGCGTTTCGGTCGCGAGCGGGTGCTCACCATCGGCCGCTGCGCGATCCTCACCCGGCCGCACCTGGGGCGCGCGGCGTGCCACTACTGCGGGCCGTGCGAGCGCGGCTGCATCACGGCGTCCTACTTCAGCAGCATCGGCTCGACACTGCCGGCTGCGCACCGCACCGGCCGTCTGACGCTGCGGCCGAACACCGTGGTCGCCTCCGTCACCTACGATGAGCGCAGCGCGCGGGCCACCGGCGTGCGGGCGGTGGACGCGGAGACGATGGCGACGCTCGAGTTCCGCGCCCGCCTCGTATTCCTGTGCGCCTCCGCGCTCGAGAGCGCGCGGATCCTCCTCAACTCGAAGACTCCGCGCTTCCCGCAGGGGCTCGCCAACTCGAGCGGACAGCTGGGCCGTAACGTGATGGATCACTGCTTCGGCGCGGGCGCGAACGGGACCCTCCCCGGGATGGAGGATCACAAGACCTTCGGCAACCGGCCGAACGGCATCTACGTGCCGCGCTTTCGCAACGTGACCGGCAAGCACGGCAAGTTCGTGCGCGGCTACGGATTTCAGGGGGCCGGGTTCCGCCGTAACTGGGTGCGCGGCGCGCAGACCCAAGGCCTCGGCGCCGAGTTCAAGCAGGCGCTCCTTCGGGACCTGGGTCCCTGGCGCTTCGACCTGGGCGGTTTCGGGGAGTGCCTGCCGCGCGAGGAGAATTACGTGGCGCTGCACCCGACACTCAAGGATAAGTGGGGCATCCCCGCGCTGCGCATTCAGTGCACCTACGGTCCGAACGAGCGCGAGATCATCAAGGACATGCAGCTCAGCGCCACCGAGATCCTCGAGGCGGCCGGCGCGAAGGATATCGAGACCTTCAACGACGAGCTGCCCCCGGGCATGTGCATCCACGAGATGGGCACGGCGCGCATGGGGCGCGATCCGAAGACCTCGGTCCTGAACGCCTGGAACCAGGCGCACGACGTGCCGAACCTGTTCGTCACCGACGGTGCGTGCATGAGCTCCTCGGGGAACCAGAACCCCTCGATCACCTACATGGCGCTCACCGCTCGCGCGTGTGACTACGCCGTCGAACAGCTGAAGCGCCGGGATCTGTAGTGGCCGCTCTCTCGCGGCGTCGCTTCCTGGGGGCGGCCGCCGCGGGCGTGGCGGCGCTGCGCGGGGTGGCCGCCGTCGCCGCGGGCGCCGCGCCCGCCGGGCGGCTCCGCCAGTCCGTGTGTCGCTGGACGCTTCCGGGGAGCCTCCCCGAGGTGTGCGCGCGGGTCCACGGGCTTGGGCTCTCCGGGATCGACCTGCTGTACCCGGACGAGTGGGGCACCGCGCGCGCCGCGGGCCTGGTCGTCTCGATGGGCTACGCCAGCCGGCGCGCCGAGCTCATCGAGGACGGCTTCAACGACCCGAAGCTCCACCCGATGCTGATCGAGGAGCTGACGGCGGCGATCCCGCGCGCGGCGCAGGCCGGCGTGCCGAACCTCATCGCCATGTTCGGCAACCGCCGCGGACGATCCGACGCCGAGGGCATCGCCAACTGCGTCGCGGGTCTTTCCCGGATCGCACCCGTCGCCGAGGCGCACGGCGTGACGGTGTGCGTGGAGCTGCTGAACAGCAAGGTCGATCACCCCGACTACCAGGGCGATCACACCGCCTTCGGCGCGGCGGTGATCGAGGGGGTGGGCTCCGCACACGTCAGGCTGCTCTACGACATCTACCACATGCAGATCATGGAGGGTGACGTCATCCGCACGATCAGCGCGCAGCGCCAGCATATCGGACACTTTCACACCGGTGGGGTCCCCGGGCGGCACGAGATCGACGCGACCCAGGAGCTCAACTACCACGCCGTGGCCGCCGCGATCGCCGACGGCGGCTTCAACGGCTTCCTCGCCCACGAGTTCAAGGCACGCGGGGAGCCGTACGCGGCGCTGGCGCAGGCGTACCGTATCTGCCAGGTATGAGCCGGTCTTACTTCCCGCTCGGCAGCTCGTCGATCACGACGGCCGCGCTCACCGGAGCGAGCGCAGGGTGCGGCTGGGGTTTCAGGTCCGCGCTCGGTGTCGTGTCCGCCGCCAGGTCGCCGAGCACGAACTGGATACCGTCGAGGTAGTGCTGCAGCACCGGCGGGGTGCGATAGATCTCCGGGTTATGGCCGAGGGAACTGTAGAACACGCGTCCCTTGCCCTCGCTCCTGATCCAGGCGATGGGGAAGTCGCCGTCATCTCGCACGATCTCCTCTTTCTTGCGCGCATTCTCGGGGCGCGACATGTCGAGGCTCAGGAGCACGTGCACGCGCTCGCGGGTGTAGGGACCGTCGATCTGGTAGATCTCGTCCTTCACCCAAAAGCCGTGTCCGCCGAAGGCAGCCGTGAGCGGCGAGCGCGGATCGTCGATCTTGACGGCGACAGTATCCTTGGCGGTCCAGGGATGGCTGTTGAAGACCCCGCCAAGGAGCGCCTGCCCCTCGGGCCAGGTATAGAAGCCGTCGCTCGCCGAGTGGATGCCGGCGAGGCCCTTGCCGCCCTTGACGAACGCGAGCAGCGCCGCGCGCTGCTCGCCCGTGAGCAGCAGGTGCGTCGTATTGTTCAGCACGATCGCGTCGTAGGGGGCGAGGGCTTGCGGGGTAAGCACCCCGGTGTCCTCGCTGAGGTCCGCGCGGTAGGCGCCCGTCACCTCCCCGAGCTGCCGTAGCGCCTCGTTGG
Organism: Steroidobacteraceae bacterium; assembly: GCA_036270915.1. GTDB lineage: Bacteria > Pseudomonadota > Gammaproteobacteria > Steroidobacterales > Steroidobacteraceae > 13-2-20CM-66-19. Next base: position 8,364 of record DATBBQ010000100.1, on the reverse strand, counting down.
CATAGGGCACGCAGTCGTGCACGTAGCCTTCCGTGCGGTAAAAGATGAGTACCCGCCGGGGAGCGGCGGGCTGCGCCCGAGCGTGCGCAGGCAGGGCGGCACGGATCGCCTGCTGCTCGGCGGGCGTCAGGGGTGTAAAAGCATGGCCCGGCTCAGCGCGCACCGTGCCGTTCAGGGTCGAGGCGAGCAGTGCGCCCGCAAGCGTGACGGCCTGGCGTTTGCTGACACTGCGCATGCGGTTCTCACCCTTCGGGAAGACTCGAGCGAGCATGCCACGGGAGAGCCTTCGCCGGAACTGCCACGGCCGGAGTGCGCGGCCGGGCTCAGAAGCGCTTGGAGAACCCGACCGAAACGCCGCGCGGCAGTATCTGCACGAAGATCGGAATCTTGCGCGTCGTGCTCCAGTAGCCGACCGCCGAGCCGAGTGCCCAGCCGGCGATGACGTCGGTCTGCCAGTGCGCCTGCGCCTTCATGCGCGCGATCCCGTCATACAGAGGCAGCAACTCGAGCGCCCACACCCAGGGATTGCGGTGTGAGTAGTTGACGATGAAGGGCGTCACGAAGCTCGCCTGCAGCGTCACTTCCCCGCTCGGGAAGCTCTCGCAGCACTTGCCCTGGAACCACTTGTCCGGATCGCCACCCTGGTCCGGTCGCGCCCGGCTGAAGGTGAGTTTCAGAAGGTCCGCGCTCAGGCCCGAGATCACCGAGGCATCGATGGTTTGCCAGAAGGTGTGACCGAGCTCATCGTCGTTGCCGTACCAGAGCGCGCCGCCGATCTCCGCGGCGATCACGCCGTACTCGAGGGCCTCCGAGTACTGGCGTGCCCAGATGCCGCTCTGGTCGTACGCGACGACCGTATCGATGCCGAGCGGCCCGCCGCCTGCGAACGCGTACGCCCCGCGCAGCATCAGCAGCGCGAGGCCGCAGCGCTTGATGGCGTGGCGCATCTCGGGAGCTCCGGGGCGACCGCCCGTCTGGCGAGGTGACGCTCGGTATACGCCTCCGTCCTTAGCCTAAACTTAGAAAGGCAGTGCACTCTGCACAACAGAGTGCCTGTCAGGCTCACGGTCGGACCAATACCTGGGAGCGCGGGTGGGTGGTACTGACCGGTTCATTGACGTCGGTGATGTCCGGCACTGAGCTGCGATTGCGATCGGGGTCCTTGAGGTCATCGAAGAGGTGACCGTTTGCCTCGGGCAGTGCGCCCACCGCGCATCCGATCATGCCGACCACCAGGATGCAGCGCTTGCCGAGCCGCAGGTACGGCAGGCCGTCGACGAAGCCGGCCCGATGGGGCTCCTCGCTCCACTGGAACGAAGAGGGGTGCTTCTTGCACTTCGGGAGCCAGGACCTGGGCCCGTCGGAGTCGTCGCACTTGCGTCGATCGTGCCGCGCGATGTCGCCCACGAGCGCGTCAGCGGCCGCGCCCGCCTCGCGATCCCATGGTATGGGCGGGACGCTCTCTGGTGTCGCAGAGGAAGACGCCGTGGAATCACCGAGCGCCGCGGGCGGTCCCAAGGGAGGTGGCGCAGCACGGCGGCTGGCGGGTGTGGCATCTGGCGGGCCTCGCGTCGGCGCAAGTGCGAGCGAGCGGACGTAGAGCGGCTCGGGCTCCGCGGCCGGCGGTCTGTGCCCGTTTACAGCCGTCTTCACGATCAGCCCAATGACGACGGCGTGCACGCCGAGGATCGCGGCCGCGACCACGTAGCGCTGTTGGGGAAGCGACATACGACACGCGCAGCCCGCCCGGATGTTGTGACGCTTCGACCACGCGCTCGGACGACGGTTCCCATCCGTTCGCCGAGTCGGGCGAACCTGACGTGCCGCTGGTCCGGGGATCCCGAGGCGGGCAGGGGGAGAGCCTGCCGGCGCGCGGGGCGCTTCAGGTCACGGAGTAGTGGAAGATGACGCGCACGGAGCGCCCGTGCCCGCTGGACCAGTGTGTGAAGCCCTGGCACACCTGGCGCGTGTCGGCTTCAGGTGTGCCCTCGGAGAACTTGTCGGCGAAGCGCGCCAGGTCGAGCTCCTGTCCGGGCAGGAAGCGGTTCGCGTCCCAGGGCGTCTGGGCTTCCGCCGGGCGGCTGAAGAGAACCACGTCCGTAACCGTGGCGTTGGCGGGGATCGTCGCGCACAGGACGACCGGACTCGCCTCCGCCTCGCTACATGGTCGTGCGGGCGCGGCTGCGGCATCCGCCGCCGCTGCGCTGGCAGCGTCTGCGGAGGCCGAGACCTGCGGATGACACGCCGCCACGGTGGCGCTGACCACGACTCCCTCGCTCCCCAGGCGCCGCCGGTACTCGCTTTCGATTTCCGTACGCACGTCGGTGCGGGTCTGCTCGACCTGTCCGGCGGTGCGACTGCTCTCCGCGACCCGCGCCAGCAGCTCGCGCTGCAGAGCCGCCTGCGCCGTGCGCTCACCTTCAGTGAGCCACTGCGAGAGGGCAAAACCGGCCACCGCAGCACCGGCGACGATACCGAGCAGGACGAGTCGCTGCAGACGGCCCTTGCGGCGTCCGGCGGGGCTCGAGGCGCGCGTGAGCGCGTTGCGCAGCGAGGCGGATCGCAGCTGCAGGAGTGACGCAGACAGCGTCGCCGTCCCGGCGATTATGGCGGCCAGCACTGAATCGGACATCGGGGTCAGCAAGCAGCGAGTCTCCCGCGCTACACGCTAGCACGGAGGCAATGGGTGGTTACGCCCGCGTCTGCGCGGAAAGGGAAAACCGCGACGCGGATCACAGGCATAAGTCCGGCGGCTCCGTCCGCGTGGTCGGTGGCCCCGGCTCGGTGCGCCGGGGCGGCATGCCAAAAGGGCCGCCCGGGGGGCGTGGGCACGCGATAATCGCGCCCGGACGTCGCAGTCGGCGGCCAGCCCCGGCGCCCCGCGCTCTCGAGGACCGACAACGAGGAGATCCGAAGATGAGGTGGATGAAGATCCCGGTCGCTGCGCTCAGCGCGCTCCTGCTCGCGGGGGTGGTACAGGGCGCAGCGCTGCACGAGCAGGTGCGCGCCTACCGCGCGGCACACGAGAAGCAGGTGGTCGGCGAGTTCATCACACTACTTTCTCTGCCGAACGTGGCGACCACGGTGCCGGACGTGCAGAAGAACGCAGAGTTCATCGCCGGGCTTCTCAAGGCGCGCGGCTTCACGACGCGTATTCTCGCGGCCGAACCGGACACACCGCCCTCGGTCTACGCCGAGCTGAAGACTCCCGGCGCCAAGCGCACGGTACTGTTCTATGCGCACTACGACGGTCAGCCGGTCGCCCAGAAGGGCTGGATCATCGATCCCTTCAAGCCCTCGATGCGCACGGCGCTGCCGGACGCGAAGCCGGTCGAGTGGCAGGCAAGCGCCGGTCCGCTCGACCCGGACTGGCGCCTGTATGCGCGCTCCGCGGGCGATGACAAGGGATCGATCCAGGCGCTGCTCACCGCCTTTGATGCCCTGCGCGCGAACGGCATCAAGCCGTCGGTCAACATCAAGATCCTCTACGAGGGGGAGGAGGAGCAGGGCTCGCCGCACTTCGCGAGGCTCGTGGCGGCGAACCTCGCTCTGCTGCGCTGTGACCTGCTCATCATGGGCGACGGACCCATGCATCAGAGCGGGCGGCAGATGGTGAACTTCGGCAACCGGGGCATCACGAGCCTCACGCTCACGGTCTACGGCCCGAGCAAGCCGCTGCACGACGGCCACTACGGCAGCTGGGCGCCGAGTCCCGCGGTGATGATCGCGGATCTCATCATGAGCCTGCGTGACGACGACGGTCACATCAAGATCCCGGGCTTCTACGACGACGTCAGGGCGCCCTCGGCCGAGGAGCGCGCGGCGATCGCGGCCATGCCGCCGGTCGAGGCAGATCTCAAGAAGGCGCTCGGGCTCGCACGGAACGTCGGTCCGCCGCGCCTCGCCGAGGGCTACCTGAGTCCTACCCTGAACGTGCGCGCGATCCACGTCGGCGACGAAGGGCCGAATGCTGCGAATGCCATCGCTACCCAGGCAGACGCTTCGCTCGATTTTCGCCTGGCGCCGGGCGAGACTCCCGCGCACGTACGCGAACTCCTCGAGCGGTATCTGACGCAACAGGGGTGGTTCATCGTGCGTGAAGCGCCCGATCCTGCGACGCGGCTCGCTCACCCGAAGATCGTGCGGGTGCTGTGGGACGCGGGCGGTGCCACGGCCACCGAGACGTCGCTCGATCTGCCGGCCTCCAAGGCCGTCGTGGCCTCGATCGGGCGCACCGTTGGCTATCCGGTGATAAAGCTGCCGATCGTCGGTGCAAGCTCGGGGATGGCCGATATCGTCGATCAGCTGCAGGCGCCCATGGTGGGGGTCAGCATCGCCAACTACGACGACAACCAGCACGCCCAGAACGAGAATCTGCGCCTCGGCAACCTCTGGGACGGGATTGAGGTGTACGCGGGACTGCTGGCGGACCTGAACTGGTGAGTTAAGGTGCCGACCCGGAAGGCTCTGCGGCCCGGCGGCGACGTGCTTCCGGGCATAAATTCCATCGCAGCCACGCCGAGACCACCATTCGGGGGCCGTGTGGTCGGCCGCGGGGTTGCGCGGAGGCGCACGCATCGGAGCGCGTATGGCTGAACCGAAGAGTGCGACGACGATCTACCACAACCCGGCGTGCGGAAATTCGCGCGGTGCCCTCGCACTCATCCGCGCCGCCGGCATTGAGCCGACCGTCATCGAATACCTGAAGACACCTCCCGACCGTGCGACGCTCAAAGAGCTGATCGCGAAAATGGCAATACCGCCGCGCGCGCTGCTGCGCGATAAGGAGAAGCAGTACGCGCAGCTCGGACTCGGGGCGGGTCACTGGACCGATGAGCAGCTGATCGATCAGATGCTCGCCCATCCGATACTCATTAACCGGCCGATCGTCGTGACAGCGCGGGGCGTGCGCCTGTGCCGTCCGCCCGAGACGGTGCTGGACATTCTGCCCGCGCCTCGGCAGGGCTGAACTCAGCCCGCGACCACGTCGGTCGTGCCGAGAGAGTCTAAGACAACGCGGCCGTGCGCATCCGCAGCACGCGCAGGCGACTCTCGACGTCTTCCTTGTTGAGATAGACGCCCGCGAGGCGCCGGTAGCCGGTGTAGGCATCGCGCGCGTGCAACAAGCGCCAGTTATCGAAGAGCAGCACGGACCCGGGGAGCAGTCGACGCCGGTAGTGAAAGCGCGGATCGCGCAGCAGACGCGTGAAGGTCGCGAGTGCGCGGTAGAAAACGGCGCTGCGCTCAGGCGAAAGCAGGAAGGGGGCACGGTCGTGGTTGTTGTAACTGACCTGCAGCAGCTCCCCCCGCGCGTCGAGGCGAAACGCGGGACGGCGTGCCATGAGGTGTATGCCGCGATCGTGCTCGAGATACTGGCCGACCACGGAGACCTCGGTCAGCACCCGGTAATCCTCGGCATGCTCCCGCGCCATGACTTCGGCGATGCGGAAGCCGTCGATGAGCACGTTTTCCCCGCCGGTGCAGTCAGCCGCCAGGCAGTGAAACATCTGGTATCCAGGCGCATCTAGGCTGTAGGTGCCGTCGGTGTGCGCGCCGATGGCCAGGGACGTATAGGCCGTGTCCTTGTACTCGAGGTTCGCCGTGAAGTCGTAGTAGCCGCCGAATACGGTCTCGCGGGTATAGGCGACGCGTGCCGCCACCGCCTTCGTGGCCTCCGGAGTGGCCGGTGTGCCCTCGACGAAGCAGAAGCCGTCGCTCTCGACCCGCTCGAGGAACTCGCGCAACACCTCGTCTTTGGCGAGCAGCGCCTCGTAGCGCACGGCAGGTACGGCCTGTCCGAGGGTCGCCGCGTCCCATAGCCGCCGGCGCACGGGCAACACTTCCGGGTCCACCCGCAGGCCGGCGAGCCATTCCGCGGGGTAGCGGCTGCTGTGCTGCTGAGGGGCCCAGTCGATCCGAAGGGTGCGTCCCGCGTCCTCCACGACCACCTCGCGCGCGGCAAGGTCGGGCGGGATCGCGAACGTGTCCTGCAGGCGTTGGCGAGTATCGGGATGATGACAGGCGGGGCAGCCGCAATGATCGCGCAACCACAGCGACGGGAATCGCTGGGTGCCGCGTCCGCCGCTCCAGCTCAGTTCGATCGCATCGCCGAGCGGGCGTGCTCGCTCGATCTGCGGACCCGAAGCTCCGGTCCCCTCGGTCATAAGACGTGCGTTCAAGTGTCGATTCTCCCGGTTGCGACGCGTCGGTCCGTGCCCGCGAGCCTTTGTTCTTACTGAACGAGTGTACAACAAGGTAATTGCTACTGTCACGCGCATCCGTCGTGGGAAGTGCGGTCACCATCGACTGATCCGCATTAGGACGATCGTGGCGCGGAGCGGCGCTAGGCTTTACGAAGGCCTGCTTCGAATTGCGTGAAAGTTGCCGCCCGAGCTCAGGTGCGGGACCGGCATAGCGGTGCCGCCTGGAGTGGAGTGGGCTACTTCTCACGCGCGATCTGAAGGTCGTTCGGCCGGCTACCCGGGCGTAGGCCCCAGCCTGGATTGAGCTGCAACGTCCAGCCCTCACCATTCTTTGCGCCCGGCCGGGGCGCGCTGACCGTGACACCAGTCCACTTCTCGTCAACCAGGGCACCGTCTTCCACTTTCAGCGTGCCCCACGTATCGATGACCTGAAGAGTGGGATACACCGTTCCGTAGGGTGGAAGCGGGAAGACATCGTTGGGATTGAACTGGAGTTTCATGCGGCTGAAATTGAAGTGCAGGACCGGCCCGCTGACGAGTCGCCGTGTCCACTGCTTGGCCTGAAGACCGCGCTCATAGGCCGCAGCCCTTTCCTCCTTGTCCACCTGAGCGAGGCCGTATCTGGCGCCGGCCTCTTGTGCGCTTCGTCCGATCTCGCTCGGCAACGTGATGTCCGCTGCCGCCGCGAGCATGAACGCGAGATTGGAATCCGCGGTCAGCTGTGCGCGCCACCGGGTACTGTATAGGTCCAACAGATACCCGTAGGCCGGTCCTGACGCATAGGCGAAGTTTCGCGCAAAGGAGGTGTGCTGCTCGGCCTCCGCCAGCGCGGCGGCGATTGCGACGGCACTCTGTCCGCTGAGCTTGCGGCCCGTGTATTCGGCCAGACCCTCGTTGAGCTCGAGCTGGTTCTCCGGAGCCGCAGCACCGCGCGTCTCTCTGCGCCGCCAGGAGCGAAAGAGCAACGCGTCGCGTATCGCCGCACGGCGTTCTCTGTCAGCCGGCGTGGACAGTGCGGCCGCGAGTGCACGCCATTCCAGGCGAAGCGTCGTACGCCCGAAGGCGGTCGCAAGGTGCGCGGCGGTCGGCGAACGCAGCGGCAGCCCCAGGCTGTCCTGGATGCGGTGCCAGGACTCGTGGATCAGCAGTGTTTCGCGTACGAGCTGCTGATCCGGCAGGGGAGATTCCACCATGGACCAGCGCAGACCCTCCCAGTCGACCGCCGTGTTCGCGACCAGAACACCGTCAGGCAGCTGACCGACGAACACCTGGCCCTGCTTGCGCAGGGAGCCGCGCGGAGTGTCCTGAGTTGCAATCAGGTTACGGCTCGCGGGATCGATCAAGAGGAGCGGGCCACACAGACCGCGGCCCCAAAGGGCGCCGTGATCGCGATCGCACAGGGCCTGCCGCTCAGCGAATGCGCTCACGGCCGTTGCCGCGTCGATACCCTCGCCCGGGGCGGGCAAGGCCAGTATCCACAGCAGACTCCCGCACAATTGACGTCGCATAAGCTACATCGAACCCGGTCTGCCCCCGCCTGCAGGCGGATCCTTCCAGCGCGTGACGCCCAGCATCGGTCGGCTTCGAGCGCGACGATAGCGCACCCCACGGCGAAGGACTCGTGGCCGCCGCTTGACCGCATGGCGATGACGTTCCTGCAGGGTATGCGTGCCCCGATGCTGCATGCTGATTCCAGAGGTGGCGCTCAGCGGTTCATGGCAGACCGTCCCATTACGGCCCCATGGGACGCTCCGAGCAGGTCACCACCCCGCCGGGCTCAACCTTATGGAAATGACTCGCAATCAGGGGATCACGAGACGCTTGCACGTCCGTCGCCCGCGACTCCCTGTCACACTATCGTGATGTGGGGCCGAATCACCGTGAGACGCGCCTTCTCCCTGAGGCAGGCCGCCGCGGCCGCCTGTATCGTGCTGCAGCCCTGGGTTATCACTGTCCAGGCCGCCGGGAGCGCTGAGAGGCATCTCGAGGCTGCCCGCCTGGAGTTGGAGCGTCGCCCGGATGCCGATTCGCTCGCGGCGGCTGGAGTGCTCACGGCGCACCACGATCGAGCGCAGGCGCTGGCCCTCGTCTCAAAGGCGGCCGATTCTGCGCCTGAGCGCGCGGATCTCGTCTGGTTGCAGCTGATGTTGTGCCAGCAGAC
>DATBBQ010000099.1:0-22649 GCA_036270915.1 Steroidobacteraceae bacterium | reverse complement strand
TATCTCGAGAACATTCTCGATCCGGCCAATCGGCTCTCCCTCATCCTCGGTCTCTCGGACGCCTCGTATGAAATCCCGAATCAGCGCGGCCTGCAGCCGACGCTCGGCTACGACGTCCAGGGTACGAGCGAGTTTCTCAGTGACAATCTGAATGAGAACCAGCACGAGCTCACCGAATACGCGATCCTCGCCTGGCAGCACTCCCAGGGCACCCTCGACTGGCAAACGGCCCTCTCGGTCCGCTACGCCAGCCTGAACTTTCAGCCTGACCCGCTCGGGGACCTGCTCTATAACGGCATCGCGCAGTACGCCTTCAAGGACGATCTCGCGCTCGGCTGGCAGACCGATGTCGCCTACCACTTGAGCGCGGCACACACCATACGTACCGGCCTGTACTATCAGCACGACCGTGCCGAGAGCGTCACGACCTCGCAGGTGCTGCCCCTGGATGCGCAGGGCATGCAGACCAGTAACGTACCGCTCACGATTCCCGACAACGGCAAGCAGACCCAGGAGATCGTGAGCGTCTACCTGCAGGATGAGTGGAGGCCCTGGGCTCCGCTCACCATCAACTATGGCCTTCGTTACGATCACTACAGTGCTTATTCCAGCGGTGGTGAGCTCAGCCCGCGCCTCAATTTCGTGTGGCGGCTCACGCCCGACACGATCGTCCATGGCGGTTACTCGCGCTATTTGATTCCGCCGCCCTTTGAGCTGATTGCGAGCCAGACGCTCTCGAAGTTCGCCGGCACCTCGGCACTGCCGCCGGGCTCGGTCACGCTGGATGACGCGCCGATCGCCCAGCGATCCAATTACTATGACCTCGGGGTGCAGCAGAAGCTGCTGAACAACACCCTGACACTCGGCGTCGACAGCTACTATCAGCAGGCGCAGCACCAGATCGACGAGGGGCAATTCGGCGCACCGATCATTCTCACGCCGTTCAACTATCGCTACGGGGTTCTCGGTGGCGTGGAATTCACCGCCAATTACTCCGTCAGCAACTTTTCCACCTACGGCAACCTGTCTTTCCAGGCGGCCCATGGCAAGGCTGTCGAATCGGCGCAGTTCAACTTCGCCCAGGAGGATCTCAACTACATCGCCAATAACTACATTCACCTGGATCACGAGGGGCGCGTTGCCGCTTCCGGCGGCGTCTCCTATCTGTGGCTGGGGACACGCTACAGTGCAGACTTCATCTTCGGCACGGGCCTGCGCTCGGACCTCGTCCTCCCTGACGGATCCAGCGTCCCGAACGGCGATCACACCCCGAGCTACACCCAGGTGAACCTGGGCTTGTCTCACGAGTTCCACCCCGGCGGCTCAGGACCGCTGACGCTGCGCCTTGACGTGATAAATCTGTTCGACAAGGTCTACCAGATACGCAGCGGCACCGGCGTGGGCGTATTCGCGCCGCAATATGCGGCGCGGCGAGGCTTGTACGGCGGCGTGGCATGGCAGTTCTAGAGTAGGGGCCGACCCCGCTCGCGAACCGGGCGGTCATCCATGGTGCCGAGGGGCTGGCGGTCTGCGCAGCCATTTGGGCGCCATTGTGGTTGATAATGGCGCCTCGGCAGTCACGGACGGAATGCATGCCTTGAAGCTGACCGCGGACGCACTCGCCCCGCACCTCGCGCAGCGCCTGCTGGGCGTGTACCTGGTGTCGGGGGATGAGCCGCTGCTCGCCGCCGAGGCGGCGGACGCCGTGCGCGCGCGCGCCCGCGCGGCGGACTTCACCGAGCGCACGGTGCACTTCATCGAGCGCGCGGGCGACTGGGATGACGTGCGCGCCGCGAGCGCCAACCTGTCGCTGTTCGCGACGCGGCGGCTCCGCGAGATCCGCCTCGCCAGCGGACGGCCCGGTGCCGCGGGCAACTCCGGCCTGGTCGCGCTGATCGAGGCACGCGATCCTGACACGCTGCTTCTCATCCTCGCCCCGCGGCTCGACCGCGAGGCGCAGGGCGCCGACTGGGTGCGCGCGGTCGAGGCGCACGGGGCCTGGGTGCCGGTGTGGCCCGTCGACGGCGACAAGCTCGTGTCGTGGCTGCGCGCACGCGGCCGCCGCCTCGGCCTCACGCTCGCCGACGAGGCGCTGGAGGAGCTCGCCGCGCGCGTCGAGGGGAACCTGCTCGCCGCGCATCAGGAGCTCGAGAAGCTCGCGCTCCTTGAGGGGCAGGGGGCGGTGAGCGCCGGGACGGTCGTGAGGAGCGTCGCCGACAGTGCGCGCTTTGACGTATTCACGCTCGGCGAGGCGGTGCTCGAGGGTGATGCGGCGCGCGCGCTGCGTGTCCTCGCGGGACTGCGCGCCGAGGGCACGGAGCCGACGCTCGTACTGTGGGCGCTGGTGAAGGCAGTACGCGACGTCTGGGGCGCGCGCGCCGCCGGCGGCCGAGCGCCCGCGTGGCAGCGCCAGGGGGCTGCCCTCGAGCGCGCGCTGCGACGCGCACCGCGCTGGTCGTTCCGGCGCCTGGTGTGGCGCGCCGCGCGCGCCGACCGCCTCATCAAGGGCCGCATCGCCGGCAACCCTTGGGACGAGCTCGCCCTGCTCACCGCCGAGATCTGCGGCGAGGGCAACGTGGCACGTCTGACGCTCGCCTCCTGACATGATGCGTCCGATCGGCATCTTCGGCGGCACCTTCGATCCGATTCACTGCGGGCACCTGCGCACCGCGTACGAGCTGTGGCAGGAGCTGCGCCTGGCCGAGGTGCGGCTGCTGCCCGCCGGCACGCCGCCGCACCGCGACCAGCTGTACGCGAGCGCCGCGATGCGCCTGAAGATGGTGCGCGCGGCGGTCGCAGACCAGCCGAGCTTCGTGGTCGATGACCGCGAGGTGCGCCGTACCGGCGTGTCCTACTCGGTCGACACGCTGACGGAGCTGCGCCAGGAGTACCCCGGGCGCTCGCTGTGCCTGCTGCTCGGGATGGACGCCTTTCTCGGGCTGCCGCACTGGCACCGCTGGCGCGAGCTCCTGACGCTCGCGCACATCGCGGTCGCGCACCGGCCCGGCTGGCACGCGCCCACCAGCGGACCGCTCGGGCAGGTGATGGTGGAGCACGGCACCGGCAGCATCCGCGACCTGCACGAGCAGCCCGCGGGGCGCGTCTATGTGCACGCCGGCACGCAGCTCGAGATCTCCTCGACCGAGCTGCGGGCCCTGCTGGTCGCCGGCCGCGATCCGCGCTACCTCGTTCCCGAGGAGGTGAGGCAGATCATTTTCGAGACGAGATGCTATGCTCCCGCCAGGGAGCGCGAGGAACGCTGAGGCTCACGTTTCAGGAGAAGCCACTTAAGCACATGACCACCCGCAAACGTCTGCGCCCGATAGAGGAGCGCGTCTCGCCGCTGCAACAAGTCATCACGAGCGCTCTGGAAGACATGAAAGCCGTGAATGTCAGGGTGTTGGATGTGCGGGGGCTCACCGACATTGCCGACACGATGATCATCGCGTCGGGCAACTCCGACCGGCACGTGCGCTCGATCGCCGAGCGCGTAGTGGAGAAGGCCAAAGCGGCCGGCTCGCGTCCGCTCGGCACCGAAGGCGCGCGCGACGGAGAGTGGGTGCTGGTCGACCTGCAGGACGTCCTCGTGCACGTGATGCTGCCCCGGGTGCGCGAGTTCTACGGTCTCGAGCGGCTCTGGGAGGGCGGACCGGTCCAGCCGGTCGCGGCCGCGGCCCTGGCCCGCCCGCCGGCACGGCGGCGACCCAGCGCGCGCTGAGACGTGCGTGCGCGTGCGCGTGATCGCCGTGGGCACGCGCATGCCGCAGTGGGTGCGCAGCGCCTGCGATGACTACCTGACGCGCCTCGCGCCGCAGCTCAACGTCGCCCTGGTCGAGATCGAGCCCGGCGCGCGCCCGGCAGGAACGCGTGCCGGCAAGGCGCGCGGCAGCGAGGGTGAGCGACTGCTCGGCTCGCTGCGCGCCACCGAGCAGGTGATTGCACTGGATGAGCGCGGCGCGCAGCTGACGACGCGCGAGTTCAGCGCCTGGCTGCAAGCCTGCATGCACTCCGGCGAGGACCTGGCCTTTCTCATCGGCGGCGCCGACGGCCTCGTCCCCGAGGTGCTGTCGCGCAGCAATTTCACCCTGGCGCTCTCGCGGCTGACACTGCCGCACGCGTTCGCCCGCGTGCTGCTCGTCGAGCAGCTGTACCGGGCCGTGAGCATTCTTACGCAACACCCATATCATCGCGACTGATGCCGCCTTCCGAAGCCGCCGCCGCGGTCCTGTGCCTCGCCTCGGTCTCACCCCGACGCAGCGAGCTGCTGCGCCAGATCGGCGTGCCGCATCTGGCGGCCGCGCCCAACATCGACGAGCGCGTGCTGCCCGGTGAGCCGGCGGCTGACTACGTGCGGCGCATGGCGCGAGCCAAGGCGGACGCCGTTCGCGCGCACACGCTGGCGCTGCCGGTGCTGGCCGCAGACACTATCGTGGTGCTCGAGGAGGAGATCTGCGGTAAGCCGGGGAGCGAGGAGGAGGGCGTCGCCATGCTCGCGCGCCTCTCCGGTCGTACCCACCGGGTGCTCACGGCGGTGGCGCTCGCCGCCTCCGGCGCGCCGGCGCTGCGCCTGTCCGTGAGTGAGGTGCACATGCGCGCCATCAGTGCCGCCGAGGCACGCGCCTACTGGCACACCGGGGAACCGCACGACAAGGCCGGCGGCTACGCCGTGCAGGGGCGCGGTGCGGTGTTCATCGAGCATCTCGCGGGCAGCTACTCCGGGGTGATGGGGCTGCCGCTCTTTGAGACCGCGCAGCTGCTGCGCGCGGCCGGTATCCCCTGCTGGCTCGGGCAGGCGCACCCGTGAGCGTCGAGATCCTGGTCAACGTCGCCCCGCGCGAGACGCGCGCCGCGATTCTCGAGAACGGCGTGGTGCTGGAGGTGCACGTCGAGCGCACCAGTCGCCGCGGCCTGGTGAGCAATCTCTACAAGGGACGCGTGTCGCGCGTGCTGCCCGGCATGCAGGCGGCGTTCGTCGAGATCGGCCTCGAGCGTACGGCCTTCCTGCACGCCGCCGACATCGCCCGCAACGCCCCGGACGACACCCTGCTCGGCGCCTCCGGCGCGGCCGCGCCGCCGATCGAGGACATCCGCCGCCTGGTGAACGCGGGCGATGACATCCTGGTGCAGGTCATAAAGGACCCGATCGGCAGCAAGGGGGCGCGCCTGACGACCTTCGTCGCGCTGCCCTCGCGTTACCTGGTCTACATGCCGCGCGGGACGGCGATCGGCGTCTCCTCGCGCATCGAGGACGAGGTCGAGCGCACGCGCCTGAAGACGCTCCTCGCGCAGCTGCTCGGCGAGATCCACGACGGCGGGTACATCATCCGCACCGCCGCGCAGGGCGCGACGCCCGAGCACCTGCGCGAGGACATGCAGTACCTCGCGCGCCTGTGGGAGCACGTGCGCGCGAGCGCCGCGGGTGCCGGCGCGGGCTCGGTGGTGCACGAGGACCTGCCGCTGTCGCTGCGGGTGCTGCGCGATGAGCTCGCGCGCGGGGTGAGCCGCGTGCTGGTCGACTCGCCGCGCGAATACGCGCGCATGCGCGAATTCGCCGCGACCTTCATGGCCGAGGCCGCCTCGGTGATCGAGCTGTATCCGGGGCCGCGGCCGCTGTTCGACCTGAACGGTGTCGAGGAGGAGATCGCCAAGGCGCTCGACCGCAAGGTGCCGCTGAAGTCCGGCGGTCACCTGGTGATCGACCAGACCGAGGCGATGACCACGATCGACGTCAATACCGGCGCCTACGTCGGCCACCGCAACCTCGAGGAGACGATCTTCCGCACCAACCTCGAGGCGGCGGTCAGCATCGCGCGGCAGCTGCGCCTGCGCAATCTCGGCGGCATCATCATCATCGACTTCATCGACATGCGCGACGAGCCCCACCGACGCGCCGTGCTCACGGCGCTCGAGCGCGCGCTCGCCGGCGACCGCGCCCAGACTCATATCGTCTCGCTCTCGCCGCTCGGGCTCGTGGAGATGACCAGAAAGCGCACCCGCGAGAGCCTGGAACATCTGTTGTGTGAGGCCTGTCCAAGCTGCGAGGGGCGTGGCTTTATCCGCACGCCGGAAACGGTATGCAACGAGATTTTTCGGGAAATTGTGCGACAGAGCCGACAGTTTGCCAGTCGTGAGCTGCTGATACTGGCTCACCAGGACGTCGTGGACCGCCTGCTCGACGAGGAGTCAGCCACCCTCGGGGAACTCGAGGCGCAGGTCGGGCGCCCGATCCGCCTGCAGGTAGAGGCGCTCTACGGCGTGGATCAGTACGACGTCGTACTCGTTTAGGAAGCAGCCGTGGATGAGACCGAAGCCGTGCCTGCCACGCCGGGAGGAGTCACCGACGGCGGCGGCGTGCGGCGCGTGCGGCGGCTCGTCGTGGCGCTCCTTGGCGGTGGGGCGTCCTTAGCGCTCGTCTTGCTGCTGCTCGGGGAGATGATCGCGGCGCGCGTGCCGCAGCACCGCGCGGCGCTCGAGGATCTCATCCGCCACGAAACGGGGCTCGAGCTCACCTTCAGCGAGCTCACGGTGCGCTGGGGCTGGTACGGACCCGAGGCGGTGTTCCATCACGTGACGCTCGCCGAGACCGGTGCTCCGACCCTCCTGCGCGCGAGCGAGCTCGTCGTGAGCCTCGATCTGTGGCGCAGCGCGCGCAGCGGCCACCCCGAGGCCGGACGCATCCGTCTCATCGCCCCCGATATTCAGCTCCCCGCCGGCGGTGCGCGCACCCCGCCCGCGACCGCGGCGGGGGCGACTGCGGCGCCGCTTCGCGCCGGCCCGGGCCTGCGCCTGCTCGCGCGCTGGCGCGGCGGGCGCATCGACGTCGAGGGCGGCACGCTTCGCTGGACGCTCCCCGGCAATCCGCACCCGCTGACTTTCAACATCGGGCACGCGGACCTGCGACGCCTTGGGCGTGAGTGGAGCGGGGACGCGCGCCTGCTGCTGCCCGACAGTCTCGGCGCGAGCGCGCACGTGGCGCTGCGCGCCCAGGGCGACTTCGCGGTCGCGGGCGACCTTCAGGGGACCCTGACACTCGAGGGCGAGCGCCTCAGCTTCGCCGGCTGGCGCGGCCTCGGGCTCTACCCCGACATCGAACGCGGCCTGCCGGAGGCGGGCACCGGCAACGTGAGCGCCGTGCTCGCGCTCGCCGCGGGCACCGTGACGGACGTGCACGGGGACGTGCACGCGCAGTCCCTCGAGTGGCCGGCGCTTGCCGAGGGCGAGCAGACCCTGAAGCTCGCGCGCCTGCGCGGCGCGTGGACGCTCGCCCGCACTTCCGGGGAGTGGCGCTTCAGCGCCCCCGCCCTCGATCTCGGCGCGGCGGTACCGGCGAGCGCAACGCTGAGCCTCGACGAGGCGGGCGACGCGACGCGCGGCACGCTCCGGCGGATGCCGCTCGCGCTGCTCGCCGGCTTTGCGCACTGGTACGCGCCGCAGCTGCCGCTCGCCGACGTCGCGCTCGCCGGCGAGGTGCGCGAGTTCAATTTCGACTGGAGCGGCGCGCGCCCCGCCGGCTCGCGCCTGAAGACCTCGGCGCAGCTCGCCGACGTGCGCCTCGGTGCGCCGGCGCACGAGGCGGAGCTCTCGGGACTGAGCGTCCAGCTGATGGGCGAGGACGCGCGCGTGACGCTCGACCTGCAGGGGCACGCCGCGCGTCTCGTGCTCGCGCGCGAGCAGGAGCCGTTCACGCTCACCGGACTCGAGCTCGCCGCGCGCGTCCTGGTCGCGGCCGACGACGGCGGCTACCGAGTGACGAGCGATGACGTGCAGATCCGCCGCGGCGACACGCGACTCGCCGTGAGCGGTGCCTTCGGCGCGAGCGCGCCCGGGGCGGCGCCCCAGATCGACGCGCACCTCGGGCTGCGGGGCGCGGACGTGACGCTGCTCGACTCACTCCTCGGTCCCGACGGGCGCCTCGCCCTCGGGGCGAGCGCGACGCGCCTCACCGCCGGGCGCCTCGCGAGCGCTGACTTCGAGCTGCACGGCGCGCCGCAGCTGCTGCTGCACGGGCGGCCGAGCGAAGCGCAGCTGCGCGGCACGCTCGAGCTGCGCGATGCGACTCTCGCCGCGAGCGATTCCTTCCCCGAGGTGCAGAACCTCAGCGCGCGCGTCGACTGGCGCGGCGCGCGCCTGCATGCACAGATCGCGAGTGCCGCCAGCACCGGCTTTCAGCTGCAGGGGGCGAGCGCCGACTGGGACGCGCACGGTGAGCACCCCGTGCACCTGCAGGGGCGCCTGAGCGGGCGCGCCGAGGAGGCGCTCGACTGGCTGCGCGCGCACCCGCAGCTCACCGAGTACGCGCCCGGCGTCGCGGACGTCGACCTGCGCGGGGACACGCTGCTCGACGTCGACGCGCTGGTGCCGCCCGCGCAGCAGCAGAACGCGCAGCCGCAGGTGCGCGTCACGGCCGTCCTCGAGGGCGTGCAGCTGGTGGCGCTCGCGGGGCTGCCGCCGATCGAGGCGCTGCGCGGCACGCTGGCTCTCGCTAACGGGCGCCTGCAGCACTCGCTCCTCTCCGGCCGCTGGCTCGGCGGTCCGGTCGCGATCGGGGTCGGCGAGCGTCGCGAGCACGACGAGCGCGCCCTCGCCATCTCCGCGCGCGGACTCCTCGACGTGCGCCAGGCGCTGCTCGCCGCCGGTCGCAACCCCGAGGAGACCCCGCTCGCGGGGAGCGCCGAATGGAGCGCGCTCGTGAGCCTGCTGCCGCGCACGGGCACGGCGCCACTGCGCTGGCGGGTGCGCGCGGATACCAACCTCGTCGGCGTCGCGAGCCGCCTGCCCGAGCCGCTCGCCAAGGCGGCGAACGCGCCGCTGCCGCTGCACGTGGAGCTCTCGGGCGAGGGTGATGCGGGCGAGCTGCATGCGAGCCTCGCCGAGCGGCTGCAGGCGATCGGCGCGCTCACCCGCACGGCGGACGCCTGGCGCATCGAGCGCGGCGCCGTGCGGCTCGCGGGCGCCGCCCCGTCCCTGCCCGAGAACGCGGTGCTCACGCTCGAGGGGCGCGTCGGTCGGCTCGACCTGCCGGCGTACCTGACGCTGTGGCGCGAGGCCTCGCGTGACGCGACGCTGCCCGCACTCGAGGGCCGGATCAGCGCCTCGGAGCTCGTGCTGAACGGGCGCAGCTACCCCGAGGTCACGCTCGAGGCGCACTCTTCCGCGCAGGGCGCCGAGCTCGTGCTCGCCTCCAGTGCGCTCACGGCCGGCTTCCGCTGGCCAACGCGCGCGGACGATGCAGGTGCGGCGAGCGCACACCTGCCGCGCCTGGACGGCGAGCACCTCGCCGATCTCACCGAGGCGGTGCGCTTCGCGGCTCCGCTGGGCTCCCCGCTCGAGCTGCAGGTGGACGAGCTGCGCTGGCAGGACCGCCCGCTCGGCCGGCTGAGCGCCGTGCTCAGCTGGCAGGGGACGCGCCTGAACGCGACCGAGGTGCGCCTCGAGGGCGGGAATGAGGAGCTGCGCGGCGCGCTCGACTGCCAGCGCGACCTGTGCCGTGCCCACTTCGCCCTCGACAGCCGTGACGCGGCGCGCACCCTGGCGCTCTACGGCGTGCGCGCCGAGCTGGACGCACCCCGGGCGCAGCTCTCCGGAGATCTCGAGTGGTCGCCCCAGGCGCCCCTTGCAAGCCTCGGCGGCAGCCTCCACATGCAGCTGGAGGAGGGCAGCACCCGCCTCGCGGCCGCGCAGGGGTCCGCCCCGCCGCTCGCGCTCCTCATCGTACCCGCGCTCCTGCAGGCCGCGCAGCTGCGCGAGGAACGCCCCGAGGAGCTGCACTTCACCCGTCTGGCCGCCGACTTCGACGTGCGCGACGGGAACGCCGCGACCCAGAATCTGCATTTCGACGGCGACGCGGAGATCCTGGTGCGCGGACACGTCGGGCTCGCGGCCGGTGACTACGACGTGCAGGCCTTCGTGCTGCACGGCGGGGAGCGGCTGCCCTCGGCGCTGCGGCGGCTGAACCCGACGCCGAAGATGGCGGCGCTGTGGCTGTCGCTGCGCGAGTGGCTGTCCGGTGCGGGCGGGGAGCGTCCGACCGCGGCGCTGCGTTTGCGGGGCACCTGGGACGACCCCATAGTGGAAGCTGCCGAATGAGGGAACCCTGGTGATGAAAGTGGCGGCCGTACAGATGACTTCCGGCCCCGACGTGGGGGCCAATCTCGCCGAGGCGCGTGCCCTGCTCGAGCAGGCCGCCGAGCGCGGGGCACGGCTCGCCGCGCTGCCGGAGAACTTCTCCTTCATGGGCCTGAAGGACGCCGACAAGCGTGCCGTGGCCGAAGCGGACGGCTCAGGTCCCGCACAGGACTTTCTCGCCGCGAGTGCGCGGGAGCTGCGCCTGTGGATCGTCGGCGGCACGGTGCCGCTCCGGGCCGGCCCCGACGGGCGCGTCGCGGCCGCATCCCTGGTCTACGACGCCGACGGCCGCCGGGTCGCGCGCTACGACAAGATCCACCTGTTCGACGTGGACATCCCCGGCCGCACCGAGAGCTACCGCGAGTCCGCGCACGTCGCGCCCGGCTCGCGCCCCGCCGTGGTCGATACGCCCGTGGGCCGCCTCGGGCTCTCGGTGTGCTACGACGTGCGTTTTCCCGAGCTCTACCGGCACCTGAGCGCTGCAGGGGCGCAGCTGCTCGCCGTGCCCTCGGCGTTTACCGGCCCCACGGGGCGCGCGCACTGGGAGACGCTGCTGCGCGCCCGGGCCATCGAGAATCTCTGTTATGTTATCGCGCCTGCGCAGTCCGGCTTTCACCCGAGCGGCCGCGAGACCTACGGCGACAGCATGATCGTCGACTTCTGGGGCCGCATCCTGCAGCGCGTACCACGTGGCAGCGGCTGCGCGGTCGCGGAGGTGGACCTGGCGCGCCAGGGCGGGGTGCGCGAGACCTTCCCCGCGCTCGTTCACCGTGTGTTTGCCGAAGGAATACCCAGCTCATGAGTGCGGTCCCCGAGAAAGATCCCCTGCACCTCGCGCGCGAGCTGATCCTGCACCCGAGCGGACTCGATGACCGCCGCCTCGACCAGGTGTTCGGCCACGTGCTCGCCCACTCGGTCGACTTCGCCGACCTGTACTTCCAGCTCGCGCACCAGGAGTCCTGGTCGCTCGAGGACGGCATCGTCAAGGACGGCAGCGCCAGCATCGAGCAGGGCGTGGGCGTGCGCGCGCTCGCCGGCGAGAAGACCGGCTTCGCCTACTCGGACGAGATCGTGCTGCCCGCGCTGGAGGAGGCCTCGCGCGCGGCCCGCGCCATCGCCGTGCAGGGCGGGGAGCGGCGCGTCAGCGCCTGGCGCGACAAGGTGGGCCACCAGCTGTACCTGCCCGAGGACCCGGGCGCCGCGCTCGCCACCGCCGAGAAGGTCGCCTGGCTCGAGCGCGTCGACCGCGCGGCGCGCGCCGTCGACCCGCGCATCGTGCACGTCACCGCGAACGTGGTCGCGGTGCACGAGGTGATTCTGATCGCCACCAGCGACGGCGAGCTCGCCGCGGACGTGCGCCCGCTGGTGCGCTTCAACGTCACGGTACTGGTCGAGCAGAACGGGCGGCGCGAGCAGGGCTATGCCGGCGCGGGCGGACGCTTCTCGCTCGCCGAGCTGGTGGCAGGCGATCGGCCGCTGGCGCTCGCACGCGAGGCCGCGCGCCAGGCCCTCGTCAATCTCGACGCGCGCCCGGCACCGGCCGGCTCGATGACCGTCGTGCTCGGCCCCGGCTGGCCGGGAATCCTGCTGCACGAGGCGATCGGCCACGGGCTCGAGGGCGACTTCAACCGCAAGGGCACGTCCGCGTTCGCCAACCGCATCGGCGAGCGGGTCGCAGCGCCGGAGTGCACGGTGGTCGATGACGGCACGCTGGCGCGCCGCCGCGGCTCGCTCAACATCGACGACGAGGGGACGCCGACCCGGTGCACGACGCTCATCGAGAACGGCGTGCTGCGCGGCTACATGCAGGACCGCCTGAACGCGCGCCTCATGGGCGTGGCGCCCACCGGCAACGGGCGGCGTGAATCCTTCGCGCACGTCACCCTGCCGCGCATGACCAATACCTACATGCGCCCGGGCCCGCACGCGCCCGAGGAGATCATCCGCTCCGTCGAGCGCGGCATCTACGCGGTCAACTTCGGCGGCGGGCAGGTCGACATCACTTCCGGCAAGTTCGTGTTCTCCGCGAGCGAGGCGTACGAGATCGTCAACGGGCGCCTCGGCGCGCCGCTCAAGGGCGCGACGCTCGTCGGCAACGGTCCCGACGTACTGACGCGCGTCTCGATGGTGGGCAACGATCTGAAGCTCGACGACGGCGTCGGCACCTGCGGCAAGGACGGTCAGAGCGTGCCGGTCGGCGTCGGTCAGCCGACGCTGAAGATCGAGAGCCTCACGGTGGGCGGCACGGCCTAAAGGAGCGCGCGCCCGGCGCGCCGTCACATCGACAAGCACAGGAGGTGCGCAACGTGAATGCGAGCCAACATAATCCGCGCGATTCGCGAAGCTGTGATTCCCCACACGCCCGGGCTGCGCACGAGCCCGTAACGTGCTCGCCGGGAGAGGAAGTCACGCCGAAGGACCTTTCGATGCACTCCGAAGACGCGACGATCGAGACCCCGCAGCTGCAACTGCCCGCGGACCTGCTGGCGGAAGTCAGCCGCAGCCACAAGAGGCGCCCGAGCGACTTCGGCGTCGAGGGCATGAAGCCGACGCTCCTCGAGCGTCTCGCGCAGCTGCTCGGATTGGGCTGAGCCAACTTCCGGCCGACCGTTTTGCCCGTGCCGGTTCCAACAATGGGGCCGGACGAGTTAGGATGGCCGCATGCCGCAGTTCTCACGCCCCGTCTACGAAGGCCTGCCCTGGTTCTACATAATCTTGGGGCTGACGGCACTCGGGGGCAGCTACCTGATCGCCAGTCACGGCACGCTGAGTCTGCTCGCCGGGCTGCTCGGCATCCTGTGGGTGCTCGGGGGCGTGGTGGTGCTGCTGCGGCGACGCGACTACCGCGCGCTGCGCGCGCAGTACGCGGATCCCGATTCGCCGCGTTCCGACGGCAAGCTCTAGCGGCTACTTGAGCGGCGCGGGCTGCGCGTCGTCCTCTTCGTCGTCGACCTCGGCCTCGGCCTCGGCTTCGGCTTCCGCGGCGGCGGCCTCGCTCATCTTCAGTGCCTGCAGACCCGGCACGGTATCCGAGAGCGCGTGCCGGGCCTGTGCGGCGCGCTCATCGACGTAGATCAGCTCGTGCTTGCCGACCAGCACCACGTCGCCGTCGTTCAGGTGATGGCGGCGCACGCGGTTGGATTTCACGTAGATGCCGTTGGTGCTGTTCAGGTCCTCGATGACGCACGAGTGCGCGCTGGTGATCACCTGGCAGTGGTGACGGCTGATGAAGCGGCTGTCGATGTGCAGGTCATTGTCGGGCGTGCGCCCGACGATCACCCGCCCGAGGCGCAGCGGGATCTCCTGGATGGTGCGGCCGTCGGTGGCGACCAGCAGCCGCGCGAGCGCCGGGCGGCCGCCGAGCGAGGGCGGCGGCGGCGGGGCACGGATCACCTGGGTCTCGGTCACCGGCAGCGGGCGCGGTCGCTGCTGGAACTCCCGCCACTGCAGCTCCTGTACCGCGCTGGCGATATCGGCGCGGGTGACGACGTCGCGGTCGGCGGTGAAGGCCGCCATCATGGCCGTGTCGCACAGGGTGTTGATGAGGCGCGGCACGCCGCCGCAGTAGCGGAAGATCTCCGGGAAGGTGTCGGCGGTGAACAGCTCCCGGTCGCCGGCGCCCGCGACTTCGAGGCGGTGCTGCACGTAGGCGCGCGTCTCGCTCTCGCTGAGTGTCTGCAGGTGAAAGCGCAGGCGCACGCGCTGCGTCAGCTGCGCGAGCTCCGGGGCGTCCAGCTTGTCGGAAAGTTCGGGCTGCCCGGCGAGGATGATGCGCAGCACCTTCTCCTTGGTGGTCTCCACCCCGGAGAGCATGCGGATCTCCTCGAGCACCCGCATGGAGAGGTTCTGCGCCTCATCGACGATCAGCAGCACGCGCCGCCCGGCGGCGTACTGCTCGACGAGGAAGTTGTTGAGCGTGCTGATCAGCTCCGCCTTGCGCATCTTGAACGGCGAGAAGCCGAACTGCACCAGCACCGCCTGCAGGAAGTCGATCGCCGTGACCTGCGTCTGGTTGATCTGCGCCACGACCACGTCCGAGGGCACTTCCTTCAGGAAGGACTCGATCAGGGTGGTCTTGCCCGAGCCGATCTCCCCCGTGATCACCACGAAGCCGTCGGTGAACCAGATGGTCGATTCCATGTACGCCTTGGCGCGCGCATGTTGCTTCGACAGGTAAAGGAATTGCGGGTCCGGACTTAAGCGGAACGGCAACTCCTTGAGTTTGAAGGGTTCGAGATACATGCGTGTTGACTCGCATCCGATGTTACGGGATGCGAACGTCCACGGCCAAATCCTTGAGGAGCCTGCGGGCGCGGGCGTCGCGGAGCGCCGCGGAGGGCTCGACTATCGTGCAATGGCCGACCTTACGACCCGGCCGCGGCTGCTTGCCATAGTCGTGCAGGTGTAGGCCGGGGATCTCAAGGAGCGCGGCCTTGGGCGGGATGCGGCCGATGAGGTTCACCATCGCGCTGTAGCCGCGCGCGCGCGTACTGCCGAGCGGCAGCCCGAGAATGGCACGCAGGTGGTTCTCGAACTGGCTGGTCTCGGCGCCCTCGATGGTCCAGTGCCCGGAGTTGTGCACGCGCGGGGCCATCTCGTTGGCGATCAGGCGACCGCGGCGCACGAAGAACTCGACGGTGAGGATGCCGCTGTAGCGAAAGTGTTCGAGCAGGCGCGTGAGATGCCGCCGCGCGGCGCGCTGCCAGGCCGCCGGACCGTACGGGGCGCGCGTGACGCGCAGGATGCCCGCGGCATGCACGTTGCCGCACAGCGGGTACACGGCGAGCTCACCCTTCGTGCTGCGCGCGCCGATGATCGACACCTCGCAGTCGAAGGGCACGAACTCCTCGTAGAGGAGCGAGGCGGAGCCGAGCGCCGCCCACGCGCGCCCGAT
Organism: Steroidobacteraceae bacterium; assembly: GCA_036270915.1. Classification (GTDB taxonomy): domain Bacteria; phylum Pseudomonadota; class Gammaproteobacteria; order Steroidobacterales; family Steroidobacteraceae; genus 13-2-20CM-66-19. The sequence goes on along the minus strand of DATBBQ010000099.1, from coordinate 7,630 downwards.
GTCCGCGGCGCTGCGCAGGATCGCCTGGCCCTTGCCGTCGTAGCCCAGGCGGCGCGTCTTCAGCACGCCGGGCAGGCCGAGCGCGCGCACCGCGCGCGTCAGCTGTGCGGCGGAGTCGACCGCGCGCCAGCGCGTCGTCGGGATACCGAGGCGCTCGAACAGGCGCTTCTCGGCGACGCGGTCCTGGCCGGTGGCGAGCGCCGCCGGCGGCGGACAGATGCGCGCCGCGCGCACGCGGGCGATGGCCTTGAGGCTCGCGACCGGCACGTTCTCCCAGTCGAAGGTCACCACCTCGCACTCGCGCGCGAGGCGCGCGAGCAGCCGCCGGTCGCTGAACGCGCCGTGCAGCAGCGGCGCTACCTGACCGGCGGGGGCATCGCGCGCCGGATCCAGGCACAGGAAGCGCAGCCCGAGCGGATAGCCCGCCAATGCGAGCATGCGGCCGAGCTGGCCGGCGCCCACGATGCCGACGCTCATGCGCGCGGCGGGGTGCGCGGATCCGGGTGGGCGAGGACGCCCGCCGTCTGACGCTCGCGGAAGGCGTCGAGCGCGCTGGCGATGGCGGGGTGCTTGTTGGCGAGGATCGCCGCGGCACACAGCGCCGCGTTGGTCGCGCCCGCTGCGCCGATGGCGAAGGTCGCGACCGGCACGCCGGCCGGCATCTGCACGATGGACAGGAGCGAGTCGAGGCCGCCGAGGGACTTGGACTGCACCGGCACGCCGAGCACCGGCAGGGGCGTCTTGGCGGCGGTCATTCCCGGCAGGTGCGCGGCGCCCCCGGCCCCGGCGATCAGCACCTCCAGCCCGCGCTCGCGGGCGCCGGCGGCGTACTCAAACAGCAGGTCCGGCGTGCGGTGCGCCGAGACGACGCGCACCTCGTAGGGGACGGCGAGCTTGTCGAGGAGCTCCGCGGCGCACTGCATGGTCTCCCAGTCCGACGCGGAGCCCATGATGATGCCGACGAGCGGTTTCATCACGGCATTGTAGCGAACAAGGCCCGCAGTGCGCGAAACAGCTCGCGTGCGGCCGTCCCGGGGCCACCGCGCGCGCGCTCGGCGCGGGCGCCGGCGATGCGCGCCAGCCATTCGTCGCGCGCGAGTGCCGGATAGAGCTGCGCGAGCTCCTCCAGCGCCTCCGACCCCTCGCGCAGGAGCCGCTCGCGCCACGCCTCGAGGCGCTTGAAGCGTTCCGCCTCGCGGGCATCCGTGGCATTGCGCGCGGCGAGCGCGGCGCGGATCGGCTCGAGGTCCACCCCGCGCATCAGCTTGCCGATGTACTGGCGGTGGCGGGCGCCGGCCGCGCGGCTGCTGATATGCCGGGCGGCGCGGATCGCCTCGGCGAGCGTCTCCGGCAGTTGCAGTGCGGCGAGCTCGCTCTCCCTGAGGCGTGTCAGCTCCTCGCCGAGGTCCTGCGCGGCATGCGCCGCACGCTTGCGTGAGCTCTTGCTCGGGCGCTCTTCGGGCTCGCCGTCGTCCTGCTGCGCTTCGCGCGCCACCTTCGACCCCCGCGCCGCACGGGCCGCGGCTGCTACAATCGCAGTCTAACCCACCCCGGCGATCCACCACGATGCCAGCAGCGCAGCCGTCCAAGGACATCCGGCAACTCGAGGCGATCGCCGCCCTCGCGCTCGAGGAAGCACAGCGTCAGGGAGCTTCCCAGGCCGAGGCGGACGTCTCGGTGAGTCAGGGCCTCTCGGTGAGCGTGCGGCTGCGCGAGGTCGATACCATCGAATACCAGCGCGACCGCGGCCTGGCGGTCACCGTGTACTTCGGCAAGCGCAAGGGCTCGGCCAGCACCGCGGATCTCGCCGCCGCCGCGGTGCGGCAGACCGTGGAGAAAGCCTGCGCGATCGCCCGCTACACGACCGAGGATCCCTACGCGGGACTGATCGATCCGGAGGCGCTCGCGCGCGAGATCCCCGACCTCGACCTCGATCACCCCTGGGAGCTCACGCCCGAGCGCGCGATCGAGCTCGCACGCGAATGCGAGGCGGCGGGGCTCGCGGTCGATCCGCGCGTCAGCAACTCCGAGGGCGCGGGCGTCAGCACCCAGCGGCACACCGGGGTGTACGGCAACTCCCTTGGCTTCCTCGCCGGCTACTCCTCGACGAGCCACTCGGTCAGTTGCTCGCTCCTCGCCCAGGAGGACGAGGACATGCAGCGCGACTACTGGTTCACCCTCGCGCGCGATCCGCAGGACCTCGAGCAGGCCGCGCACATCGGTCGCACCGCCGGACAGCGTGCGCTCGCGCGCCTCGGTGCGCGGCGGCTCTCGACGCAGAAGGCCCCGGTGGCCTTCACCCCCGACATGGCGCGCGGACTGTTCCGCCACTTCATCGGCGCGATCAGCGGCACGAGCCAGTACCGCAAGTCCTCGTTCCTGCTCGACGCCGCCGGCGAGCAGGTATTCCCCGCCTTCCTCGGCATGCAGGAGCGGCCGCACATCAGGAAGGGGCTGGCGAGCAGCCCGTTCGACCAGGAGGGCGCGGCGACCCACGACCGCGACCTGGTGCAGGGCGGGGTGCTCTCCGGTTACGTGCTCGGCAGCTACTCCGCGCGGCGCCTGGGACTCAAGAGCACCGGCAACGCCGGTGGCATCCACAATCTGCTGGTCACCTCGCGCGAGCCCACGCTCGATCAGAGCGCGTTTCTCGCGCGCCTCGGGCGCGGACTGCTCGTGACCGAGCTCATGGGCCAGGGGGTGAACGGCGTCACCGGCGACTACTCACGCGGCGCGAGCGGCTTCTGGGTGGAGGACGGAGCGATCGCCTACCCGGTGCAGGAGATCACCATCGCCGGGAACCTGCGGCCCATTTACCGCGACATCGTCGCGCTCGGCAGCGACGTCGATCCACGCGGGGGCATCCTCACCGGCTCGGTGCTGGTGGGCGAGATGACGATCGCCGGAGAGTGACCGGGGCGGCCTCAGGAGGCGTTGCCGCGCGACACCGCGAGCACCGGCCGCGCCACCTCGTCGACCAGGTCGCGCAGTGTCAGCTCGCCGCAGCGGTGACGGCGCGCCTCATCGATGCTGCTCAGGAGCCGGTCGACCGGCGGGATCGGCAGGTGGCGCGGCGGTCCGTGGCCGCTGCCCTGGCGGCGCGCGATCTCCAGGATCTCATACACGCCGATGCGGCCGATATCGCGCGCCGGCACCATCTCCTCGTACTCGGTGATGATGAGCAGACCCGCACGCTCGAGCGCACCGCCCATGTCGGCCACGGCGATGCCGGGGAGCCCGAGCTCGTCGGCGAGGCGGTTGACCGTCCAGCGCCGCCCGCCGGCGACGTGCGAGCGGCCGACGAGGTACATGAGCTTCAGTGACAGCTGCTCGAGCTCGCTGCACGAGAGCCGCAGCTGCTGCAGCCCGAGGCGCAGGTACGCGGGGTTCTGTACGTAGAAGGACAGCTGCGCACCGGCGAGCAGGATCAGCCAGCCGAAGTAGGTCCAAAGCAGCGCCGCCACCACGAAGGCGAAGCCGGCGTACACGATGGTGAGGCGCGTCGAGTACACGACGAAGGCCGTGAACATCTTGCCGATCGCCGCCCACAGGACTCCGGCGACGATCGCCCCGGTGAGCGCGGCGCGCCACTGCACGCGCGTGTTGGGGATCATCATGTAGAGCGCGGTGAAGAAGGCCGTGACCATCGCGTACGGGGCGAGCATTACCCCGGTGCCGCGCAGGCGCTGCAGCAGCGGCAGGCTCACCACTTCCTGGATCGGGGCGCTGACGAAGGCCGCGTGCAGCAGGCCCACGAACCCGACCAGGATCACCGGCGCGCAGATGAGGAGCGTCGTGTACTCGGCGAGACGCCGCGCGAAGCTGCGCGGCTGCTCGACGTGCCAGAGGAAGTTGAAGCTGTCCTCGACCTTCTTGATCGTGCCGATCAGCGTCCAGGCGAGCAGCGCGAGGCCGACGGAGCCGACGACGCCGCTGCTGACGCGGTTCGCGAACTGCATCACGCGCGCGGTCAGCTCCTGGGCGGCGGGTCCGCCCACTGGGCGGAAGAACTCGTAGAGGATCGGCTCCAGGTCGCGGTGTCCGCCGAACACCTTCAGCACGGCGAAGCTGAAGGCGAGCAGCGGGATGAGCGACAGGAGCGTGGTGTACACCAGCCCCATGGCGCGCAGGTTGATCTCCCCGCGCGACAGGTCGCGCAGGACGGCGTACGGGTAGCGCAGCACCCGCAGGCCGAGGCCGAGGTAGCCGGCGCGCACCGAGGCCGGGCCGAAGAAGCACCAGTCCAGGAACCCCCAGATGCGCGCCCACATGCCTTAAGGATACAGTGCCGGCCGGTGCGGCGCGGTGCAACATGACGGCCAATTCGGAATATCCGCAAAGAATTGTTTGTCTGACCGAGGAGACCACCGAGACGCTGTATCTGCTCGGCGAGGACTGGCGCATCGTCGGCATCTCCGGGTTCACCGTGCGCCCGCCGCAGGCGCGGCGCGAGAAGCCGCGCGTCTCGGCCTTCACGAGCGCGCGCACCGAACGCATCATCGCCCTGAAGCCCGACCTGGTGCTCGGCTTCTCCGACCTGCAGGCGGACATCGCCCGCGAGTTGGTGCGCGCCGGGCTCGAGGTGCACGTCTTCAATCACCGCAGCGTCGCGGACATCCTGCGCATGATCCGCACGCTCGGCGGCATGATCGGCTGCGAGGCCGCGGCGCGCTCACTCGCCGCCCGACTCGCCGAGGGGCTCGCCGAGGTGCGCGCGCGCGCGGCGCTCCTGCCGCGGCGCCCGCGCGTCTACTTCGAGGAGTGGGACGAGCCGATGATCAGTGGCATCCGCTGGGTGTCCGAGCTCGTGACGCTCGCCGGCGGCGAGGACTGCTTCCCGGAGCTCGCGCGCGAGTCGCTCGGCAAGAACCGAATCATCGCCGATGCTCAGGAGGTCGTGCGCCGCGCCCCGGACATCGTGCTCGCCTCCTGGTGCGGCAAGAAGTTCCGCCCGGAGCGGCTCGCGGCACGGCCGGGGTGGGGCGAGATTCCGGCACTGCGCTCGGGCTTCGTGCGCGAGATCAAGTCAGCCATCATCCTGCAGCCCGGACCGGCGGCGCTCACCGACGGGGTGCGCGCCATCCAGGACGTCATCGTCGAGTGGGCCGCGCGTGCCTAGCGCAGTCCGCGCCGCTCGCGGATCAGCTCCCAGGCCTCGATGATCTGCTGCGTGCGCTGCTTGGCGTGCGCCATCATCGACTCGGGCAGGCCGTTGGCCTTGAGTTTGTCGGGGTGGTGGCGCTGCAGCTGGCGGCGGTAGGCCTTCTCGACCTCCTCGTCGCTCGCCGTGGAGGTCGTCTCGAGCACGCGGTAGGCGCCCTCGAGCGCGCCGTCGCGGTAGGGCGAGGGGCCGGGGGCCGCGGCGGCGCGGAAGGCGCCGCGCTGGATGCGCAGCACCGTCTCGATGTGCGCCGATTCGAACGCAGAGATGCCGAGGGCTGACGCCGTGCGTGTCATGACGAGGCGCGCCGGGCCCTCGAGGTTGTTGCCGGCGAGCGCGGCGCGCACCTGTATCTCGAAGAAGATGCGCGTCAGGTCGGGGCGGCCGCGGCAGGCGCGCGCGAGCGCGGCGAGCTCGCCCGGGAAGTCGAAGTCCGGCTGCTTGCCGGCGCTGAAGCAGGCGATCGCCTCGCGCACCTGCGTGCCATCGAGGCGCAGCTCCGCCATCACCGCGCGCGCCGCGCTGATCTCCTGCTCGGAGACGCGCCCGTCGGCCTTGGCAAGGTGGCCCATGACGCGGAAGGTGGCGCGGAAGAAGCGCTCGCCGAGTGCCGACAGCTCGTCCGCCGACAGCGCCTCCACCGGTGCCTCGTCCTGCACGTCGAACTGATGACCGAGGAGCACTCCCAGCGCCGCGCCGATCGGACCCAAGAACGCGCCGATGAGTCCCCCGGTCAGCTTGCCCATCCACTTCATGCCGCTCTCACGCGTCCTCGCTTGCACAGATGTCGCTGCCTGCGCCGGGCCGCTATAGTACCAAGCGCATGAGCACCCCCACCGTGTACCGCACGCAGCTGCGCGGGCTCGCGCGCCTCCACGAGGGCAAGGTGCGCGACATCTACGCCGTGGACGCCGCGACGCTGCTCATCGTGACCACCGATCGTCTCTCGGCCTTCGACGTGGTGCTGCCGGACCCGATACCCGAGAAGGGCCGGGTGCTGAACTCGATTTCCAACTTCTGGTTCGCGCGCACCGCGCACCTGGTACCCAACCACCTCACCGGGCGCGACCCCGCGGACGTCGTCGCCGATCCGGCCGAGCGCGCGCAGCTTCAGGGGCGCGCGGTGCTCGTGCGGCGCCTGCAGGCGCTGCCGATCGAGGCGGTGGTGCGCGGCTACCTGATCGGCTCGGGGTGGAAGGACTACCAGGCGACCGGTGCGCTGTGCGGCATCGAGCTGCCGGCGGGAATGAAGCTCGCGCAGCAGCTGCCCGAGCCGCTGTTCACGCCGGCCACCAAGGCGGAAGCCGGCGCGCACGATGAGAACATCCCCTTCGAGCGCGTCGCCGCGCTCATCGGCGCGCCGCTCGCCGGGCGGGTGCGCGCCACGGCGCTCGCCCTCTACGGCTTTGCCGCCGAGCACGCGCGCCGCCGCGGCATCATCATCGCCGACACCAAGTTCGAGTTCGGCGTGGACGAGGCGGGTACGCTCACCCTCATCGACGAGGCGCTCACCCCGGACTCCTCGCGCTTCTGGCCCGCGGACACCTACCGCGTGGGCGCGAGCCCGCCGAGCTTCGACAAGCAGTACGTGCGCGACTACCTCGAGACGCTCGCCTGGGACAAGCGCGCCCCGGGACCGAAGCTGCCCCCGGAGGTGATCGCGCGCACCAGTGACAAGTACCGCGAGGCGCTCACGCGCCTCACGGCCGAGTGAGGCGGATCGGTTAGAATCGACCGTCATGGCGCATGCCTGGATAGCTCCCTCGATCCTGTCCGCCGATTTCGCGCGCCTCGGCGAGGAGGTCGACGCCGTGCTCGAGGCGGGCGCCGACCTCATCCACTTCGACGTGATGGACAATCACTACGTGCCCAACCTCACCATCGGACCGCTGGTGTGCGAGGCGCTGCGCCGTCACGGGGTCAAGGCGCCGATCGACGTGCACCTCATGGTGAAGCCGGTCGACCGCATCGTGCCGGACTTCGCCGCCGCGGGCGCCACCTACATCAGTTTTCACCCGGAGGCGAGCGAGCACATCGACCGCACGATCGCGCTCATCCGCGAGCACGGCTGTCATCCGGGACTGGTGTTCAACCCCGCCACCCCGCTCGACTATCTCGACTACACGCTCGAGCTCGTCGACCTGGTGCTCATCATGTCGGTGAACCCGGGTTTCGGCGGTCAGACGTTCATCCCGACCAGCCTGCGCAAGCTCGCCGATGCGCGCAAACGCATCGACGCCTCGGGGCGCGAGGTGCGCCTGGAGGTCGACGGGGGCATCAAGATCGATAACATCCGCGCCGCGGCGCAGGCCGGGGCGGACACCTTCGTGGCGGGTTCGGCGATCTTCGGCAGCCGCGATTACACCGAGACCATCCGCGAGATGCGCCGGCAGATCGGGGGAGTCACCGGCAAGGGCAGGGCTGCCGCTACTCCGATCGGCGTCCGCCGTCCGGGAGCGCGTCGGGCCC
>DATBBQ010000098.1:0-14643 GCA_036270915.1 Steroidobacteraceae bacterium | reverse complement strand
ACTACACCGGCTTCGGGCTGGTGAATGCGGACGCTGCGACTCGCTAGTCGTCCGCTCGACTGGTCTCCCGGGTGCCCGCGCCTTCGCGGTCACCCGGGGATCCCTTCCCTCTCGCGCCCAAGCGAGCGCTCGCTCCCTCAGGAAACTCCTTCGCGCGTGACCGCAGCGGGCGCATCGCCCGCGCCGACCGCCGCGCGCCTGCTGTCGCCGCCCAGCACCGCCGCGAGGCACTCGGCCAATTCGGCGGCGCGCAGCGGCTTGGCGAGGACCGCCTGCACGCCCGCGGCTTGCGCCTGCGCCTGCAGGTCCGGACCCCCGTAGCCGCTCACCAGCACCGTCACCAGGTCCGGCCGCAGTCGCTTGAGCTCCCGGAGCAGCTCGGTGCCAGGCATGTCGGGCATGATCGCGTCACTGAGCACGGCGTCGAAGCGCTCCGGCTGCGCCCGGAACACTCTCAGGGCCTGCGCCGGCCCCAGGCAGCCGACCGGCTCGTAGCCGAGCGACGCCAGGACCTCTTCGGCCAGGTGCACGAGACTCTCCTCGTCGTCGACGACCAGGACCGTCTCGCCCTTGCCTACCGGCGCCGGCACCGGCCGGGGCTCGGCGAGTGGCTCACCCGAGGCGAGCGGCAGGTAGACGCTGAAGGTGGTGCCCGTGCCGCTGCGGCTCGCGACCTCGAGGGCCGCACCGTGATCGAGCACCGTGCCGTGCACGAGCGACAGTCCGAGCCCGGTGCCCTTGCCCACCGGCTTGGTGGTGAAAAACGGGTCAAAGATCCGCTCCACCTGCGCTGCGTTCATGCCGACGCCCGTGTCGATCACGTCGACGCGGGCGTAGGCGCCGGGGTGGAGGCGCCCGACGGTGCAGGCCCGCTCGGCGTCGACGCTGAATTCGCTCGCGACGATCTCCACGCGGCCGCGCTCGCCCACGGCCTGCACGGCATTGCTGATGAGGTTGGCGAACATCTGGTGCAGCTGCGCCTGGTCGCCGGCGACCACCAGTGGCCGCTCCGGCACGCGCAGCGCCACACTCACCTGTGGCGGCAGGGCGACGCTTGCGAGGTTGCGGACCTCGGTGAGGACCTTCTGCAGGACCAGGGGCGATGCGCTGCCCACCCCGGGACGGCTGAAGGCGAGAATGCGCGCGACCAGCTCGCGGGCACGGTTCGCGGCGATGATGATGTTGTCAACGTAACGGCGCTGCGCGCTGCCCGGGCTGGTGTGCTCGAGGGCGAGCTCGCCGTACCCGAGTATGGCGCCGAGCACGTTGTTGAAGTCGTGCGCGATGCCGCCCGCGAGCGTCCCGAGCGCCTCGAGTTTCTGCGACTGATGCAGCTCGGCCGCCATGCGCTCATCGCGCCCGAGGCGGCGCAGGAAGGCGACCAGCAGCACGGCCGCGAGCGCGGTGATGACGAACGTGCGCGCGAGGTTGGTCCAGGCGAGCGTGCGCCAGTCCGCGAGGATCGCCGCCTCGGCGCGCCCCACCGCGACGATTGCCGGGTAACCTGCGACCCGCCTGAGGCTGACTTCAGTGCGCCCCAGTTCCGGGTAGTCGATCACGGTACGCAGCGCATCCCGATCGCCGAGGGCGCGCAACGCTCCCTCCCAGGGCGAGGGTCCCGAGGCCAGCGTACCGTGCTCGCGGCTGATGAGCGCGGTGCCATCGGCGCGCAACAGCTCGATCGTGCTGCCCGCGCCGAGATCGAGCGCGTGATAGAAACGGCGGATGTAGGGAATGTCGACCGCCGCACCGGCGATGCCGCGGAAGCCCTCGCCCGCCAGGCGGCGACTGAGGACGAACGTCGGATCCCCCGTCACGCGACTGAGGAACGGCTCACTCAGGTAGAGGCCGAGGTTCGGATTGTCACGCTGCGCTTTGTAGTAGCTGCGGTCGGTGAGATCCTGGTTCGCGAGCGCCGCGGGAGCCGACGTGAAGTAGATCTGCCGCGCCGGATCGTATAGGAACAGGTTGCGGACCTGAGGCACGCCGCTCATGTGCCGGCGCAGCAGGTCCGGGATGGCGGCACGATCGCGCGGAGCACCCGGCGCGTCAGGGTCCAGAAGTCCCGCCTGCTGCAGGATGAGATCGGTAGCCTGCAGGGCGCGCGCGGCCTGCTCGGCGAGCGCACCGGATACGTTGTCGAGCTGGCGCTCGGACTCCGCGAGCGTCTGCCGGCGGTCGCGCAGCGTGTCGAAGGCCGTCGACAGCCATACCGCCCCGCACACCCCGAGCACGACCAGAATCAGGCGTCGGCGCAGGGCGCGCCCGCCGAGGGCGGGGGCGCTAGCCATCGCGGGCCGCGGGCGTGGCGAGCTCGAGCGCCGCCCACAGATCTTTGCGCGTGAAGGGCTTCGCGAGAATGCGCGTCACTCCGAATCGCGTCGCCATGGCATCATTGGCCATGTCGCCCCGCGAGAAGCGTGCGGAGGCGAGCACGAACGCGGCGCGCGGGTAGGCACGCTGCCAGGACACAACCGTTGCATGAGCCTGCTGCTGACACGACACGTCGACCAGTACGGCATCGATGTCCGCGGGAGCGGGCGGAGCGGTGTCGGCGTACAGCGCCTGCACACCGCCTGCCTCAAGCCACTCGCGGATCAGGTCGCGGTGAAGACTATCACGCTCGACGATGAGAACGCGCTTCACCGCCGGCGGCTCCCGTGAGCGGCCTGCCGGGGCCGCATATCGTCGTGGTCGATGACGACGCCGCCGTACGGCAGCTCGTCCACGAGTACCTCGGCCAGCACGACTTCCGGGTGACCGCAGTGGAAGGTGGGGCCGAGCTCCTCGCGAGCCTGCGCGCGGGCGTCGTCGACTTGGTGCTGCTCGACCTGCGCCTGCAGGGTGAGGACGGCATGCAGCTGCTGCGCCACCTGCGGGGCGAGTCGCACATCCCGGTCATCATCCTCACCGGGCGCGCCGAAGAGGCCGACCGGGTCATGGGCCTGGAGCTCGGCGCCGATGACTACCTCACGAAGCCGTTCAGCCCCCGCGAGCTGCTCGCGCGGATCCGCACGGTCCTCAGGCGCATGCAGGCCGGCCAGGAGGCGCACGGAGCGGCCGTATGCCGCGCCTACCGCCTGCCCGGCTGGGAGCTGAACCTGCGAACGCGTCGCCTCGTAGCCAGTGATGGCGCACAGGTTGTCCTGAGCAACGGCGAGTTCAATCTGCTGGCGGCGCTCCTCGCCTCCGCCAACCGCGTCGTGACGCGCGAGCAGCTCATCGAGATGAGTCGCCGATACGACAACGAGGTCTACGACCGCGCGATCGACGTGCAGATCCTGCGCCTGCGGCGCAAGATCGAGACCAATCCCGCCGATCCGAAGATCATCGTGACCGAGCGCGGCGCCGGCTACCGCATTGCCGCGCCCGTCGAAGCCCTCTACTGAAGCGCAGCGCAAAGCTCGCGTCCCCGTCGTGCCTGGCGCGGCGCCGGTGCGGCGCCGCATGCACCCTGGCCCGGCAATGTCCACGCTGCGTGTCGCGCGATGCTTGCGGGACGCATTTCATCTGTAACGGAAGCGCCGGCCGCCGTAATCGTCGCTTCCCCTGACTGCGCTACCTTTGTCGGCCAGATGTGGATCGTTAAGCTGGCGCTGCGGCGCCCGTATACTTTTCTGGTGCTCGCCATCCTGATCACGCTGCTGGGCGTGTTCTCGATCCTGCGCACCCCGACGGACATCTTCCCGAACATCAAGATCCCGGTGGTCGCGGCCATCTGGCGCTACACCGGGCTGTCCCCGGATGAGATGGCGACGCGCCTGGTGCTCGGGAGCGAGCGCACCGCACAGACCACCGTCAACGACGTCGAGCACGTCGAATCGCAGTCCCTTACCGGCACCTCGGTGGTGAAGTACTTCTTCCACCCGAACGTCAACGAGGAGCTCTCCTTCGCGCAGATCACCGGGGTGTCGCAGACCGGCCTGCGCCAGGCGCCCCCGGGGACCACGCCGCCCTTCATCCTCGCCTACAACGCCTCCTCGGTGCCGATCGTGCAGCTCGCGCTCTCGAGCGCCAGCCTCTCGGAGGCGCAGCTCTTCGACCTCGCCAACAGCATCCTGCGCACCGGCCTCGCGAGCGTCCAGGGCGCCTCGATGCCCTACCCCTACGGCGGCCTGCAGCGCCAGGTGCAGGTCGACCTCAACCCCGACGCACTGCGCGCCCAGGGGCTGTCGGGTAACGACGTCACGAACGCCATCAGCAACCAGAACTCGATTCTTCCGGCGGGCACTCAGAAGATCGGCGACCGCGAGTACTTCGTCTCGGTCAACGCTAACCCGCGCACCGTCGCCGAACTCAACGACATGCCGGTGACCACGCGCAACGGCACCGTCATCTACGTCAAGGATGTCGCGCACGTGCGCGACGGCTACCCGCCGCAGACCAACATCGTGCGCCGCGACGGCCACCGCGGCGTGCTCATGAGCGTGCTGAAGACCGGCAGTTCCTCGACACTCGACATCATCAAGGAGATCAAGGAGCGCATACCGCGTATCAAGGCGCAGCTGCCGGAAGGCTTCAACATCGATCTGGTCGGCGATCAGTCGCTGTTCGTCAGCGCGGCGATCGCCGGCGTGGTGCGCGAGGCGGTGATCGCCGCGGCGCTGACCGCGCTCATGATCCTGCTGTTCCTCGGCAGCTGGCGCAGCACGCTGATCATCGCGATCTCGATCCCGCTGTCGATCCTCGCCTCGATCATCTGCCTCTCCGCGCTCGGGGAGACCATCAACATCATGACACTCGGTGGCCTGGCGCTCGCGGTAGGCATCCTGGTCGATGACGCAACCGTCACCATCGAGAACATCAACTACCACCTCGAGCACGGCGAGGACGTCGAGGAGGCTATCCTCAACGGCGCCCACGAGATCGCCGTGCCGGCGTTCGTCTCGACGCTCGCGATCTGCATCGTGTTCGTGCCGATGTTCATGCTCGTGGGCATCGCGCGCTACCTGTTCGTACCGCTCGCCGAGGCCGTGGTATTCGCGATGCTGGCCTCCTACCTGCTCTCGCGTACCCTCGTGCCGACACTCGCGAAGTACTGGCTCTCCAAGCACGACCCGCACGCCGCGAAGAACGTCCGCGGCGCTCTGCCGCGCCTGCAGCTGCGCTTCGAGGAGTGGTTCGTGGGCGTGCGCGAGCGCTACAGCGCGCTGCTCGAGCGCGCGCTGCACGCCGGCGCGCGCTTCGCGATGCCCTTCCTGGGCGCGATGGCCGCAACCGCCCTGCTCGCCTTTCCCTTCGGGCGCTTCCTGCCCGGTCTCGGCCAGGACTTCTTTCCGAGCGTCGACGGCGGGCAGATCAAGCTGCACGTGCGCGCCTTCACCGGCGCGCGCATCGATGAGACCGCGACGCTCTGCGATCACATCGAGCAGACCATCCGTGAGGTGATTCCCGCAAACGAGCTCGAGACGATCGTCGACAACCTCGGCGTGCCCTACAGCGGCATCAACCTCTCCTACTCGACCTCGGCGCCGGTCGGCCCCGGAGACGCCGACATCCTCGTCAATCTCAAGGGCAACCATCACCCGACGATCAGGTACGTGCACGCGCTGCGCGCGCGCCTGAACGCCCTCTACCCGTCGACGAGCTTCGCCTTCCTGCCCGCGGACATGGTGAGCCAGATCCTGAATTTCGGCCTGCCGGCACCGCTCGACGTGCAGATCTCGGGCTTCAACGTCGACGCCAACCGCGTCTACGCCAACGAGCTGCTCGCACGGCTGCGCAAGATCCCCGGCATCGTCGACCTGCGCATCCAGCAGGCCTTCGACTATCCGACCCTGAACGTCGACGTCGACCGCAGCAAGGCGGCGCTGCTCGGCCTCACCGAGACCGACGTCGCCTCGGACCTGCTCGTGTCGCTCTCGGGCAGCTCGCAGACCGTGCTGTCGTTCTGGATCGACCCCAAGACCGGCACGCAGTATCCGGTGGTCGCGCAGACACCGCAGTTCCGGCTGGCCTCGCTGAGTGACCTCACGACCACTCCGGTCACCGGGCCGGCGTCGCGCCAGTCGCAGCTGCTCGCGAACCTCGCCACATTCCGCCGCACCAGTACGCCTGCGGTGGTGAGCCACTACGATGCAACCCCGGTGATCGATATCTACGGCTCCGCCGACGGCGCCGATCTCGGCTACATCTCCGGCCAGATCAACGCCGTGGTCGCCGCGACCCAGCACCAGCTCGCGCGCGGCAGTCAGGTGACGGTGCGCGGGCAGATCAAGACCATGGGCGACTCCTTCGTCGGCTTGCTGATCGGACTGGCCGGCGCGATCGTGCTCGTGTACCTCCTGATCGTCGTGAACTTCCAGTCCTGGCTCGACCCCTTCATCATCATCACGGCGCTGCCGGCGGCGCTCGCCGGCATCGTCTGGATGCTGTTCATCTCGCATACGCCGGTCAGTGTGCCGGCGCTCACCGGCGCCATCATGTGCATGGGCGTCGCCACCGCCAACAGCGTGCTGGTCGTGAGCTTCGCGCGCCAGCGCATGGACGCCGGCGACGACGCGCTGCACGCGGCCGTGCAGGCCGGCACGACGCGCTTCCGCCCGGTGCTGATGACGGCGCTCGCCATGATCATCGGCATGCTGCCGATGGCGCTCGGTCTCGGCGAGGGCGCCGAGCAGAACGCGCCGCTCGGCCGTGCGGTCATCGGCGGACTGGTGTTCGCCACCATCGCCACCCTCTTCTTCGTACCCACCGTGTTCACCATGATCCACGGTCGCCGGAGCAAGTAATGTCCGAGCCAAGCGCATCCCCGGGCACTGCTCACGATCCGCGCACCCGGCGCTACGTCTACATTCTCGTGGGCTTCGCCCTGGTGCTAGCGATCTGGGGGATCGTCAGCCGCCTGAGCGCGCGCAACGCGCTCGAAAAGCAGGCCAACGCCGCCGCCATCGCCACCGTGACCACCGCGAAGCCGCGCCGGGGCCCGGGGGCGGACACCCTCGTGCTGCCCGGAAGCGTGCAGGCCTTCTACGAAGCGCCCATCTACGCGCGCACCAACGGCTACCTGAAAACCTGGTACACCGACATCGGCACGCCGGTGAAGAAGGGCCAGCTGCTCGCCGAGATCGAGACCCCGGAAGTCGACCAGGAGCTGCGCCAGGCGCAGGCGGACCTGGCCACCGCGGAGGCGAACTATCAGCTCGCGCGCACGACCAACGAGCGCTGGCAGGGGCTGCTCGAGACGCAGTCGGTCTCGCAGCAGGACGCCGACCAGCGCGCCGGTGATGCCGCGGCGAAGGCCGCCGCACGCCAGTCCGCCGCCGCAAACGTCGCCCGCCTGAAGGAGCTCGAGTCCTTCAAGCGCGTGCTCGCCCCCTTTGACGGGGTGGTCACGCAGCGCAACACCGACGTCGGGGCGCTCATCAACGCCGGCCAAAGCACCGGCAACGCCCTGTTTCGCGTCGCCGACACCCACCGGCTGCGCATCTACGTCTCGGTGCCACAGCCCTACGCCTACGGCGTCAAGCCGGGCATGAGCGCGCAGCTGGAATTCGCCGACCGTCTCGGCAAGCGTTATGAGGCGACCGTCGCCAACACCGCGCACGCCCTCGACGCCACCTCGCGCACCCTGCAGGTCGAGCTGCAGATCGACAACGGCAAGGGCGAGCTGCTGCCGGGCTCATACGCCCAGGTGCATTTCAGCCTCAGTCCCGACGAGAACACGCTGCGCATCCCGGTGAACGCGGTGCTGTTCCGCACCGCCGGCCTGCAGGTGGCGGTGCTCGACGCCGAGCACCGCGTGCACCTGAAGACCATCACCCAGGGCCGCGATTTCGGCACGGAGATCGAGGTGCTCTCCGGGGTCGCGCCCGAGGACGTGCTGGTCATGAACCCGCCCGACTCGATCGGCGAGGGCGATCAGATACGGCTGGCACCCGCGCAAAGCAGCGCTCAGGGCAAGGCGCTGCCAGGCCAGCCGGCCGGAAAGAGCTGATGCGCCCGCCCGCATCCGGCCCCGCCCTCCTCACGGTGCTCCTCGCCGGCTGCTCGCTCGCGCCGCACTACGAACGCCCGCCGGTTCCGCCGCCGCAGGCGGCTTACAAGGAGGCCGGTGACTGGAAGGTCGCGGCGCCCGCCGACACCAGCCCGCGTGGCCCCTGGTGGACCATGTTCCAGGACGATGACCTGAACGGTCTCGAGGCGCAGGTCACGAGCGCCAACCAGAACCTGCGCGCCGCGCTCGCGAGCCTCGAGGAGGCACGTGCCCAGACGCGCATCGCGCGCTCTTCGTGGTTCCCGACCCTGACGGCGGACGCGGCCGCCACGCGCTCGCGGGTATCGATCAACTCGCCCAGCTTCGCGCCCGGCAAGTCCCCGACCTACAACCTGTTCACCGCCCAGGCGGACCTGTCCTACGAGCTCGATCTCTTCGGCCGCATCCGCAACACCGTCGCCAACGCCCGCTACAGCGAGCAGGCGACCGCCGGTGACGTCGCGGCGCTCGACCTCGCAGTGCACGCGGAGCTCGCGACCGACTACTTCACGCTGCGTGGCCTGGACGCCGAGCAGCAGCTGCTCGATCAGACGGTCGCCGACTACGCCCGGGCACTCGCGCTCACCCAGAACCTCTACAAGGGCGGCGCGGCGGCGATCTCCGACGTGCAGCAGGCGCAGTCACAGCTCGAGACCGCGCGAACCCAGGCCGAGGATACGCGTCTGCGCCGCGCGCAGACCGAGCACGCGATCGCCGTGCTTGTCGGTCGTGAGGCGAGCAGCTTTGAGCTCGCGGCGCGCCCGGCTGCGCAACTGCCGGCGCCCCCGGTCATCGACCCCGGCCTGCCCTCGCAGCTGCTCGAGCGCCGTCCGGACGTCGCCGCCGCCGAGCGGCGCGTGGCGGCGGCGAACGCCAACATCGGCGTGGCGCGCGCCGCGTACTTCCCGGTATTCAGCCTGTTTGCCAACGCCGGGGTGCAGAGCACGAACAGCGCGACCTGGCTGAGCGCGCCCAGTCAGTTCTGGGCGATCGGCCCGCAGGCGGTACTCACGCTTTTCAACGGCGGACTGCACCGGGCGCAGTCGCAGGCCGCGCACGCGATCTACGATCAACAGGTCGCCAACTACCGCAATACCGTCCTCACCGCCTTCGAGGACGTCGAGGACAATCTCGCGGCGCTGCGACAGCTGCAGCTCGAGAGCGTCAGTGAGGCGGCGGCGGTGAAGGCGACCCAGGGCGCGCTCGATCAGGCAAACCTGCGCTACAAGGGCGGCATCGTGACCTACCTCGAGGTCGTGACCACCGAGAACGCCGCGCTCGCCGCGCGGCTCTCGGCCGCCGATATCGAGATCCGCCGCGCGAGCGCCGCGGTGCTGCTGGTGAAGGCCCTCGGCGGGGACTGGAAGGAACCGCCGCCCTACACCGCTTCCGTCAACCCTTAAGAGTACTTCGTAAGTGGCGGAAATGACTCAGTAAAAGCGCCCGCCGCCGGCCCGCAGGGCCGGCGGCGCGTGCGAGTCTAGCCAGGACCCATGTCGCTGCGGGCCTCGGCCTCGGCCTTCTGCACCTCGGCCTGCGGATCCACGCCGGGCTTCATGTCGCTGATGGCGGCGATCAGTGACTGCCCGCTCGCGAGCTTGCTCTTGAGGTCCGCGAAGGAAATGTTGAGGTTCTGCGCGACGTGCAGTGTGAGCGCGCAGTCGGTGACACTGGCGAAGCCGTGGCAGGCCTCCTGCGAGTCCATGCCTTTCGGCACGATCGCCGCGAGGCGTGTGCCGGTGTCAGCCGTGCCGGCCGAGGGTGCGGCCTGCGGCGGCGCGCTCTGGGCGCTCTGCGCATCCGCAGGAGCGGGCGTCGTCGGTTCGGTCGCGGTATTCGGGTCGGGCGGCACGCCGTAGGCGAGCGCCGTCAGACTCATTGCCACGACGGCCGTGAGCGAAGCAAGCACATTCTTCATGACACACCTCCATGTAACGTGTAGCGGCCACGCCGGAACGGACCTGCAGCCCGCGAACCGGCGTCTCCTTCCCTGGGACGCTCCGCCGCCGAAGCGACCGCCGCGCCGACTTCACCGCGCGGAAGCCGGGATCATCCCTGACCGACGGCTTCCGACGCGGGAAGTACAAGCTAAGCGACGTGCCTATGTAAAACCACCGCGCTCCTCGAGGCAACGTGTCGGCGATCGGAGTCGCGTCCCGTACGGGTGTATTCAGCGGCACACGCCGATGGAAGGCTGTCAGCGCGCCGGCACACAGCCTGACCGACGAGGTTGCAATCGCACCGTGCGCGTGCGGTCCGCGGGCTTGCAGCGCTTTCCTACGATCCGCGCGCCGACACCCGCGCGAAGTCGATGAACCCGCGCTGTACGTCGGTGTGCAGCAGCTGCACCCGCACGCTGTCCCCGACGTCGAGCCCCTCGAAGCCCTTGACCACGCGTCCCTCGGCAAGCGGCTGCACGATGCGCACATAAGTGCCCTTCGGCGAGGCCCCGGTGACCATGGCGTCAAACTGCTGACCGATGCGCGACTGCAGCAGGAGCGCCGCGGCGGACTTGCGCACCAGGCGCTCGACCTTGGCGGCGTTGCGCTCCTGCTCGCTGCAGTGCGCGGCGAGCGCACGCAGTTCGTCGTCGCCGTAGGGCGCGGGGCGTTTCGCGAGGGCCGCCTTCACCAGGCGTTGCGTGATGACGTCCGGGAAGCGGCGGTTGGGCGCGGTGGCGTGGGTGTAGTCATCGAGCGCGAGCCCGAAGTGCCCCTCGCTCGGCTGGCCCGGACGCTTGAGCACGTACTCGCCTGCCCCGAGCAGCTTCACCACCGTGAGCGAGAGGTCGCAGAACTGCTCGGGGGCCGCCTGCTGGCGACGCACCAGGAACGCGCTGAGCGCCTTGGCGTCGGGGTCCGCGGGCAGAGTGTCGCCGAAGCCGCGCGCGAGCTCGACGAGGCGCGGCCAGCGTTCCGGCTGGCGCAGCACGCGCCGCAGCGACGCGCGTTGCTGCGCCTCGAGATACTGTGCGACGACCCCGTTGGCGGCGATCATGAAGTACGCGATGAGCTCCTTGGCGCGGTTGTTCTCGTCCGGCTTGAGGTCCTGCAGTACCGCCCCGTCGTAGATCGCCTGCGCTTCGAGGGTCGTCAGCTGCAGCGCCCCCTGCGCACGGCGGACGCGCTTGAGCGCCTGCGCCACCTTGTCCTGCATGCGCAGCTGCTGGTCCATGCCGCTGACGGCGCTCACCCGCGCCGGAGGTGGCGTCTTGCCGTCGAGCCAGGCGGCGACGCTGTTGTAGGCGAGCTTGGCACGGTTGACCACGACCGCACGGTAGACCTGCGAGGCGCCGACCGCGCCGTCCGCGCTGACCGGCATGTCGATGACGACGCTCAGGCGCTCCTGGCCGTCGGCAAGACACGTGAGATCCGTCGAGAGCCGCTCCGGCAGCATGGGGAAGATCTGTGCGGCGGTGTACACCGAGGTGGTATTGGCGCGCGCGTGCTCATCCACCGGCGAGCCCACCGCGACGGTGACCTCGACGTCGGCGATCGCCACCAGGATGCGCACCGCTCCGTCTGCGAGCGGCTGCGCGACGGACAGCTGGTCGAGGTCGCGCGAGTCGTCGTTGTCGATCGAGCACCACAGGAGCGAGCGCAGGTCCCGGATCTCGGGGCCGCGCTCCATGGCCGCCCGCGCGATGCCGGCGAGCTGCGTGGCGACCTGCGGGGAGAAGTCCGGCTCGAGTCCGTTATCGAGCATCGCCTCGCGCGCGACGCTCTTTAACTGACCGCCGTTGTTGTTACTCATGCCGCCATGATAACCGCGAACGTGCAATCCCGCGCGCTCGCGCCGCGCCCGCAAAAAGGCGAAGGGCGCCGCGGAAAAAATTCCGACGACGCCCTTCTGTCGAGGCGGGACATCCCGTCCCGTCCGATCCTTCCCCGGCCCTACATGCTCGGCAGCATCCCCGTGTAGTAGATCAGCACGTATGCCTTGAGCGTGCCGTCGGGTTGCGGGATACCGAACACCTTGACCGGCACTCCGCTCACGAGGTTACCGGTGAGGGTCGCCTGCCCGCTCGCGCTCGAGGCGTCGATCGGACTGATGGTGACGACGTCGCCGGAGCGGTCGATCTGGTAGACCAGGGTCGCCGAGCCCATCGCCGTGCCGACCGTAACGGTCGCCGGCGTCGCGCCGCCGAGCACGCTCACGGCAAATGCGCCGTTGGCGTACGGGCTGCTGACCAGACCGAGTGGCACGGGCGTCGGCATGAGGATCGCGTCGCGCGCCGACCAGCCGCTGAGATTGGCCGGGTCGCCCCAGGTCGCGGCGCTCACCCCGTAGGCCGCGAGGGCACCGGCGCTGCCGCCGAAATTCACCGCGCCGTCGGTGGCGCTGACGAAGTCGGCGACGGCGCTGCTGCCGCTCGTGACCAGCGTCGGGAAGGTGAAGTTCCACCACTTGAAGCCGGTGATCGCGTTGCCGCTACCGTCGCTGCCGTTGGGTGTCGCGGCGTCGAGGTAGTTGAGGCTCACCGAGTAGTCGTCGCTCGCACGCAGGAACTGGCGCGTGTAGCTGAAGGCCGTCGTGCCGGCATTCGAGATGCGCCCGGCGTAAACGGCGGTTTCGATGTCGACGCTCTGGGCCACGAGTGGTGTGGCGAGCGGGTCGACCACGCTCACGTGCACCTTGAAGCCGCGCACCAGATCCTGGGCGGCGATGAAGGCCGTTCCGGTCCCGATCGGGGTCGCGTCCGCCTGCGCGTTCGCCGGGGTGCGGAAGAAGAACTGCGTGTTGTCGTCGATCGTCACCTGCACCGCCCCGCCGGACTCGTTGGCGACGGTGATGACATCGCTGGTGGCATCGACGTGCAGCACGTGGCCCTCGGGGCTCAGCCACACCTTGTCGAAGTCGCTGCTCGCCCACACACGTACCGCGACCAGCTTGCCGTCCTGCTGGTAGCGCGCGGCGACGCGCACGTACTTGCCGGAGAGGCCCATGGCCTCGGCGGAGAAGTCCTTGACCACGTTGCGTGTCTTGGCGTCCACGTCGTAGAAGATCGTGCCGTTGAGCGCGTCCGCCTGGATCTCGAGCGCCTGCATGGTGGTGATCGCGGTCTCAGGGCTCGTGACCGGCAGCACCGGGTAGTCCTTGCTCATCGTGAAGGAGCTGTTGTCGCTGGCGACGCTGCTCACGGTGCCGTAGCTGTGGCGCAGCACCAGGCGCGCCAGGTCGTGCATCGCGCGATGGCGCACCGGGCCCTTGAAGTTCACCGCCCAAAAGGTCGTACCGTCGGCCACGGGGGGCGTATGCCCCATGATGAACGCCGGGTCGCTCAGGTCGAATTCCAGATCGAGCGCGTTACTGCCGGTGGCCGTCACGGTAAGTGGCGCCGCGAAGGAGACATCCACCGGCACCGTGAGGTTGCCGGATGAGCCCTGCTTGCCCTGGATCTGGATCTGCGCCGCCGGAATGCTCGTGCCGGCGGCGACCGGAAAGCCGCTCTCGGGATTGGAGGAGACCGTGAGCAGCAAGTCACCGGGATTGGCGCCGACGGTGAGGATCGCGCCGCTGTAGGTGCCGACGGGCACGCTGACGTTGCCGAGGATCTCCCCGAGCTGGTCGAGCTGCTCGAGATTGATGTACGGCGCGGGTGATGGCGCACTCCAGACGCTGACCGCGGCGCCGCCGTCCTGCGGCACGAGCGCGATGCTCAGCACCCGCACGCCGATCGTCGCCCAGTCGTCCGAGGAGGCATCGCTGAGGCTGAGCGCCATGCTCGCCATGTTCCCCGACGGCTGCGTGTTGAGGGTCTGCGACCCGCCAGCGCCGCAGCCGGCAAGGGTCGCGATCACGGCGGCGGTCAGCGCCGCGCGCGCGGCACGGTGCAACATAATCCGATCCATAGACGAATCCCTCTGTTGGTTTGCGGGCTGACCGCAGCGCACCGGTCTTGCTGACCCATAGCGAGCGAGGGAGTCATCGGTTGACCCGCGGCAAATGCGGATCTAACAGCTGTCGCGCAGCACCGACAGCGTGGCAGGCCGCTCAGCCGGCGACAAACAACGAGTCGACGTGTGCTTTGCCGCGCGCGCAGCTCTCACTGAGGGGTGTGCCCCGCGCGAGATACGCGGCGATCGCCGAGGAGAGCGCACAGCCGGTGCCGCGCCGCGTGCCCGCGCGGCGCGGCGCGCTCAGTCGCTGCACGTGCGCTCCCCTGGTCACCAGGAGGTCGACCGCCTCGGGACCGTACGCGTGTCCGCCCTTCAGGAGCACCGCCGCGGGCCCCAGCGCGAGCAGCGCCCGCGCCTGCTCAACGAGGGTCGCCTCGTCCTCGGCCGGAGCCGTGCCGAGCAGGCGCGCGGCTTCGGGGATGTTGGGTGTCAGCAGCGCGACCCGCGGCAGCAGCTGCGGCAGTGCCGCGCGGCCCGCGGCATCGAGCAGCTCACCGCCGGAGGATGCCGCCAGCACCGGATCGAGCACCACCGGCACGTGCGCCGGGAGCGCCGCGGCGACCGCGCGCACGATCGCTGCGTTCGCGAGCATGCCGATCTTGATGGCACCGGGCGCGCCACGGGCGAGGCTCGCCTCGATCTGCGCCGCGACCAGCTCGGCGCTCAGCGGATGGACCTCGATCACGCGCGCCTCACTCTGCACCGTGATCGCCGTGACGGCGCACAGGGCGTTCGCCCTGAGCAGCGCGAGTGTGGCCAGATCGCGAG
>DATBBQ010000097.1:0-5583 GCA_036270915.1 Steroidobacteraceae bacterium | reverse complement strand
TCGAGGATGATGAAGGAGTCGTTCAGGGAGCGGCCGCGCATGAAGGCGAGCGGGGCGACCTCGATGAGGTTGCGCTCGATGAAGCGCGCGACGCGGTCGAAGCCCATCATCTCGTAGAGCGCGTCGTACATCGGCCGCAGGTACGGATCCACCTTCTGTGTGAGATCACCGGGGAGGAAGCCCAGGCGCTCGCCGGCCTCGACCGCCGGGCGCACCAGCACGAGGCGCCGCACGCGGTCCGCCTGCAGCGCCTCGACCGCGCAGGCGACGGCAAGATAGGTCTTGCCGGTGCCGGCCGGCCCGATACCGAAGGTCAGGTCGCGGCCGCGGATGTGAGCGAGGTAGTCGCGCTGATGAGCCCCGCGCGCGCGAATGCCGCCGCGCGGCACGCGCACCGCCTGCAGCTCCCCGTCCCCGGCCGGGGGGCCCGCCTCGCGATCGTGCAGCGTGAGGTGCACGCGCTCCGGAGTGACGTCCTCGCTGCGCGTGAGCTCGAAGAGCTCGCGCAGTACCTCTTCAGCGTTCGCCGCCCGCGCGCCGCTCACGCGGAAGGTGTCGCCGCGGCGCTGGATGCGCACGTTCAGGCGCGACTCCAGCAGACGCAGGTTCTCATCGAGCGGCCCGCACAGGTTCGCGAGCCGCGTATTGTCCGAGGGGATGAGATCGAACTCGCGCTGCGTCTGGACGGAGGAGGCTGCCACGGGCTTCAGCCGTTCGCCGCGAGCGCCGCCACGGGGGCGTCGGTCAGCAGCCGCCCGCGCAGGCTGTGCGCCAGGGCGTCCGTGATCACGACGTCGACGAAGCGGCCGATGAGCACGGCGGGACCGGCGAGGTTCACCCAGCGGTTGTTGGCGGTGCGCCCGGCGAGCTCGCGCGCGTTCTTCTTCGCCGGTCGCTCGATGAGCACGCACTGCGTCGTGCCGACCATGGCGGCACTGAGCGCGCGCGCCTGGCGCTCGAGCTGCGCCTGCAGGCGCGCGAGCCGCTCCTGCTTCACCGCCGCCGTCACCTCGTCGGGGAGCGAGGCGGCGGGGGTACCGGGGCGGCGGCTGTAGATGAAGCTGAAGGACTGGTCGAAGTTGACGTCGCGCACCAGGTCGAGGGTCGCCTGGAAGTCCTTCTCGGTTTCCCCGGGGAAGCCGACGATGAAGTCGGACGAGAGGCTGATGTCGGCGCGCGCCGCGCGCAGCCTGCGCACTTTCTCCTTGAACTCGAGCGCCGTGTAGCCGCGCTTCATGAGCGCGAGCACGCGATCCGAGCCGCTCTGCACCGGCAGGTGCAGGTGATTCGCGAGCTTGCCGACGCTGGCGAAGGCCTCGATCAGGCCGTCGTCGAACTCAAGGGGGTGCGAGGTGGTGAAGCGGATACGCTCGATGCCCGGCACGCGCGCGACGTGATGGATGAGCGTCGCGAGATCCACCTCTTCCCCGTCATGCATCGGCCCGCGGTAGGCGTTGACGTTCTGCCCGAGCAGCGTCACCTCCGCGACACCCTGCGCGGCGAGCGCGCGCACCTCCTCGAGCACCGAGTCGAAGCCGCGACTCACCTCTTCGCCGCGCGTGTAGGGCACGATGCAGAAGCTGCAGTACTTGCTGCAGCCCTCCATGACCGAGACAAAGGCGCGCGCGCCTTCCGCACGCGGCGCCGGCAAGTGATCGAACTTCTCGATCTCCGGAAAGCTCACGTCGACCACGGCGCGCCCGGTGCGCCTGAGCTCGGCGATCATCTGCGGCAGCCGGTGCAGGGTTTGCGGGCCGAACACGAGGTCCACGAACGGCGCGCGCTCGGTGATCGCCTCGCCCTCCTGGCTCGCGACGCAGCCGCCGACCCCGATGATCACCTCCGGCCGCCGGGCCTTCAGCGCGCGCCATTCCCCGAGCAGCGAGAACACCTTCTCCTGCGCCTTCTCGCGCACCGAGCAGGTGTTCATGAGCAGCACGTCGGCGTCGGCCGGATCGTCGGTCGCCGTGAGCTCGGCCCCCGCGCGCAGCACGTCCGCCATGCGCGCGGAGTCGTACTCGTTCATCTGGCAGCCGAAGGTCTTGATGAAGTAGCGGCGGGGCATAGAAGTGAACGCGGAAGTTTAAGGCTTCGGGTTGGGGGGCGCACGGCTGCCGGCCCAAAGTGCGTGACCGACATAAAAACATCAATACATTCCGCTACTTAATTGGTCGGTGACGCAGGCTTACCGTCGGTAGCCGTGGCCGGCCTCACCCCGGGCTGGACCTTCGGCCGCTCCCGGCGGTCCGACCTGCACGAGTGGCTCGCGCGGCGGCACATCGCTCGCTGGTGCAGGAGGGAGACTCCGCGGAGAGACGCTGGTCTGGCCTGAGCCAAAGCGGGACACTGGAACGCTTCGGGCCGCCCGGCTTCCGGCGGCGAGTGAGGTCACCGCGATGCGGCTGTTCGTTATGGCATTCCTCGGGCTCGCTGCCTGCAGCACCGACGGCGCGCAGAAGGCCGCCCCCGGTCATCACGTGTCGACGGGTTCGTCCTCCCCCACGGCGACGGGCTCATACACCCACTGGGAGGCCATGTTCCGCGAGTCCGTCACCACGGGCGACCCGGAGGGTGCGGCGCAATCGCTGACCATCATTGCCGAACGCTGGCCGGGGGCGGTCGGTCGGTTCTCCAAGCCGGCCCTCTACTACGCGATCCGGGGTGCGCCGGAAGGCGACGCACAGTACCGGCTGTACCGGGCATTCCTCGCCACGGAGGGCGGCCGTCAAGCGGCCGAGGGCGGCTACCTGTGGCGTGAGTTCGCACTGTTGCAGCTCCAGCGCGGCGAAGCGGACGCGGCGGCGGCGGCGCTCGGCTTCATCACCTACCCCTACATCGTCGTCAGCGTGCAAGCGGATAAGCGCTTTGACGCGATCCGCCCGCGCATCTCGCCCCCGCTGGACGTGGACCGAGCGGCGAAACAGGAAATCGAGGCGGCGCGCAGCGAGGTCAAACTGCATCCGGATCGACTGGAAGCGACCTCGAACCTGATGCTCGCTCTGATCCACGCTCGCAACTTCGCCGAGGCGGTCGACGTCGGCAGCACGGCGGTCGGAAAAGCGGGCGCAGCACGCACCCCGGTCGAGTACACCGACTACCAGAAACAATACGTGTGGGTCCTCAACAACTACGCCGATGCACTGGGGTACGTGGGCCGCTGGAGGGACGCGGTCCAGCAGCTCGAGACCGCGAGCCGCATGCCCGAGGACGGGCACGACAACATCAGCCAGGTGATCAGTCTCGCGTCGCTGTACACCAGGCTCGGACAGCCCGCGGCGGCGCGCCAGACTCTCCTGAGATTGCCGCCGCGTCTGAGCCCGTACGGTGACATGCAGAAGGCCGCGGCCGAGCTGGAGAGCGCGGTGCAGCTCGGCGACCGCGAGGAAACGGTACGCGCGCTCGTGTTCATGCGCGCGCGCCAGGCGGACGCGCCCTACACCTACGAGCAGGCGTTGCTCGGCGCCAATCAGCCGGACGACGCCGCCCAGGTCCTGATCGCGCGTCTAAAGGATCCCGCGACGCGCGACGCGGCGCTGCGCAGCGTGCAGCACTACGGCAACGGCGCCACGACGGCGCGGCAGCGCGAACTGGACGCGCGCTGGCAGACGATGCAGACGATGCCCGAGGTCCGCGAGGCCATCGCCGCGGTCGGCTATGTCGCCAGCTATCCGTCCCTGATGGTGACGGAAGAATGACCCGCCGCGTCGCGCCCTGAGCGGGCGCAGATGCGTCAGAAGGGAATGTCGTCGTCGAATTCCTCGCTGCGCGAGCCGCCGCCCCCGCCGCCCCCGGCGCCGCCGCCCGACTCCTCGGCGAAGGCCGGCGCTTCGGCGCCGCGGGTACCCGAGCCGCCCGGCGCGCCCGCACCCGCACCCCCGCCCCGGCCGCCGAGCATCTGCATCTCGTTGCCCACGATCTCGGTCGAGTAGCGCTCGTTGCCCTGCTTGTCCTGCCACTTGCGCGTGCGCAGGCTGCCCTCAATATAGACCTGCGACCCCTTGCGCAGGTACTCGCTCGCGACCTCGGCGAGGCGCCCGAAGAGTGCGACCCGGTGCCACTCGGTGCGTTCCTGCTGCTCCCCGGTCTGCTTGTCGCGCCAGCTCTCGCTGGTCGCCACGCGCAGGTTCGCCACCGTGGTACCCGAGGGCATCGCGCGCGTCTCCGGGTCCGCGCCGAGATTGCCGATGAGGATGACCTTGTTGATGCCGCGCGCCATGGTGCAAGTCCTTAGGGTTCGGATGCCGAGCCGGCGCGGCTCTCGTTCACCTGAAGCGCCGGCTTTGGATGGCGGGCATTTTAGTGGAGGCGCACGAACGGCGCGAACCATAAAACTGCCCGAAATCTCATGAATTGGGCCTTCACTGGCGGCGGCGCGTATATTTGAGGGTTCAATGCAGACCATCCGCGTGCGCGGGGCGCGCACCCACAACCTGAAGAACCTGAACCTTGACCTGCCGCGCGAGCGGCTGATCGTGGTGACGGGCCTGTCCGGCTCGGGCAAGTCGAGCCTGACCTTCGACACGCTCTACGCGGAAGGTCAGCGCCGCTATGTCGAGTCGCTGTCCGCTTACGCGCGGCAGTTCCTCTCGACCATGGACAAGCCCGACGTCGACAGCATCGAGGGGCTCTCGCCGGCGATCGCGATCGAGCAGAAGGCGAGCTCGCACAACCCGCGCTCGACGGTCGGCACGGTCACTGAGATCTACGACTACCTGCGCCTCCTGTACGCACGGGCCGGCATTCCGCGCTGCCCGGACCACGGCATCGACCTCACGGCGCAGACGGTGAGCCAGATGGTCGATCAAGTACTGCGCCTGCCGGAAGGCTCCCCCGGGGTACTGCTCGCCCCGGTCGTGAGCGAGCGCAAGGGCGAGCACCACGAGGTCCTCGAGGACCTGGCTGCCCAGGGCTTCGTGCGCGTGCGCATCGACGGGCGGATCCATGAGATGGAGTCGCTCCCGCCGCTGGATCCGAAGAAAAAGCACACCATCGAGGCGGTCGTCGATCGCATGCGCATCCGGGCCGACGCCGCGCAGCGCTTCGCCGAGTCCTTCGAGACGGCGCTGCGCCTATCGGGAGGGCTCGCGCGCCTGGCGCTTCTCGAGCCCCCCGGCGCCGAGGAGATCGTGTTCTCGAGCCGTCACGCCTGCCCCGTCTGCGGCTTTTCCATGCCGCCGCTCGAGCCGAAGCTGTTCTCGTTCAACAACCCCTCGGGCGCGTGCCCGAGCTGCGATGGCCTGGGGGTGCAGGAGTTCTTCGACCCGCAGCGCGTCGTGCTGCATCCGCACCTGTCGCTCGCGGGGGGCGCGGTGCGCGGCTGGGACCGCCGCAACGAGCACTATTTCAACCTCATCCAGTCCCTCGCCCGCCACTACGGGTTCGACATCGAGACGCCGTGGACGGAGCTGCCGGAGCACGTGCGGCACGTGCTCCTGAACGGCAGCGGCGAGGAGGCGATCGAGTTCAGCGAACGCCAGGAGGGACGCAAGACGCGCCGGCGCCACCCCTTCGAGGGGATCCTGCCGAACCTCACGCGGCGCTACCGCGAGACCGAATCCCCCATGGTGCGCGAGGAGCTCAGCC
>DATBBQ010000096.1:0-15714 GCA_036270915.1 Steroidobacteraceae bacterium | reverse complement strand
GGTCCCGCCGTAGGTCTCGGCCATCACCTTGGTCAGCGCCGCCGTCAGCGTCGTCTTCCCATGGTCCACGTGACCAATCGTGCCTACGTTTACGTGCGGCTTGCTGCGCTGAAATTTCTCTTTGGACATGGCGTAACCCCTTCAACTCACTCTTACAGCAACTACTCGGCTTTGATGATGCCGTCGGCAATGTTCGGCGGCACTTCCACGTACTTGGAAAACTCCATGGTGAAGGTCGCGCGCCCCTGGCTCATCGAGCGCACGGTGGTCGCGTAGCCGAACATCTCCGACAGTGGCACGTCGGCGGTGATGGCCTTGCCGGCCGGCGTCTCGTCCATGCCGGTGATCTGGCCGCGGCGACGGTTGAGGTCCCCGATCACGTCGCCCGAGTATTCCTCCGGCGTCACTACTTCCACCTTCATGATGGGCTCGAGCAGCACCGGCTTGGCGCGCTTGAAACCCTCCTTGAAACCGATGGAGCCGGCGATCTTGAACGCCATTTCGTTCGAGTCGACGTCGTGGTAGGAGCCGTCGAACAGCGTCACCTTCACGTCCACGACCGGGTAGCCGGCGATGACGCCGGTCTCGACGGCCTCCTTGATGCCCTTGTCCACCGCCGGCACGTATTCGCGCGGCACCGAGCCGCCGACCACGCCGTTGACGAACTCGTAGCCCTTGCCCTGCTCGTTGGGCTCGAGCTTCAGCCACACGTGTCCGTACTGGCCGCGCCCGCCCGACTGGCGCACGAACTTGCCTTCGCTCTCGACCTTGGCGCGGATGGTCTCGCGATAGGCGACCTGCGGCTTGCCGACGTTCGCCTCGACGTTGAACTCGCGCTTCATGCGGTCGACGATGATCTCCAGGTGCAGCTCGCCCATGCCGGAGATGATGGTCTGGGACGACTCCTGGTCGGTATGCACGCGGAACGAGGGGTCTTCCTTGGCGAGGCGCTGCAGCGCGAGTCCCATCTTCTCCTGGTCGGCCTTGGTCTTCGGCTCCACCGCCACCGAGATCACGGGCGCGGGGAACTCCATCTTCTCGAGCGTGATGACCTTCTCGAGGTCACAGAGCGTGTCGCCCGTGATCACGTCCTTCAGGCCCACGGCGGCGGCGATGTCACCGGCGCGCACTTCCTTGATCTCGGTGCGCTCGCTCGCGTGCATCTGCAGGAGCCGCCCGATGCGCTCCTTCCTGTCCTTGGTCGGTACGAACACCGTGTCGCCGGAGTTCAGCACCCCGGAGTAGACGCGGAAGAAGGTCAGGTTGCCGACGAAGGGGTCGTTCAGGATCTTGAACGCGAGCGCGGAGAAGGGTGAGTCGTCACTCGCCGTGCGAGTGTCCGGGTCGCCATCGTCATTGAGGCCCTTGACCGGCGGCATCTCCACCGGCGAGGGCATGAACTCGATGATGGCATCCAGGAGCGCCTGCACGCCCTTGTTCTTGAAGGCCGAGCCGCACATCGCCAGCACGATCTCGTTGCGGATCGAGCGCTCGCGCAGGCCCTGGCGGATCTCCGCGTCCGTGAGCAGCTCGTGCTCGAGGTACTTGTGCGTGAGCGTCTCGTTGGCCTCGGCGGCCGCCTCGATCATCTTGGCGCGGTACTCCTCGGCCTGCGCCTGGAGGTCCTCGGGGATGTCCCTGTACTCGAACTTCATTCCCTGGGTATCCATGTCCCAGTAGATAGCCTTCATGCGGATGAGGTCGATGACGCCCTCGAAGTTTTCCTCGGCGCCGATCGGCAGCTGGATCGGCACCGGGTTGGCGCGCAGCCGCGCGCGGATCATGTCCACGACGCGCAGGAAGTTGGCGCCGGCACGGTCCATCTTGTTGACGAAGGCGATGCGCGGCACGGCGTACTTGTTCATCTGCCGCCACACGGTCTCGGACTGCGGCTGTACGCCGGCGACCGAGTCGAAGAGCGCGACCGCGGAATCGAGCACGCGCAAGGAGCGCTCGACCTCGATGGTGAAGTCGACGTGCCCGGGGGTGTCGAGGATGTTGATGCGGTGCTCGGGGAAGGAGTTCTCCATTCCCTTCCAGAAGCAGGTGGTGGCCGCGGCGGTGATGGTGATGCCGCGCTCCTGCTCCTGCTCCATGTAGTCCATCACGGCCGCGCCGTCGTGGACCTCACCGATCTTGTGCGAGACGCCGGTGTAGAAAAGGATGCGCTCGGTCGTAGTCGTCTTCCCCGCGTCGATGTGCGCGGAGATGCCGATGTTCCGATAACGCTCGATGGGCGTCGCGCGTGCCACAGCTCAGGTGTCCTTTGGCTATTACCAGCGGTAGTGGGCGAAGGCCTTGTTGGCCTCGGCCATGCGGTGCGTGTCCTCGCGCTTGCGAACGGCGGCGCCCCGGTTCTCGGAGGCGTCCATGAGCTCGTGCGCGAGGCGGAACGCCATGGACTTCTCGCTGCGGTCACGGGCGGCGTCGATCACCCAGCGCATCGCCAGTGTCTGGCGGCGGGTGGAGCGAACTTCAACCGGCACCTGGTAGGTCGCGCCGCCGACCCGGCGGGACTTGACCTCCACCACCGGCTTCACGTTGTCGAGCGCGGTGGAGAGCACGTCGATCGCCTCGCCTCCCTGCTTGCCGGTCTTCTCGGCGATACGGTCCAGGGCGCCGTAGATGATCCGCTCGGCGGCGGACTTCTTGCCGCTCTTCATGATGACGTTCATGAACTTCGCCAGCATCTCGTTGTGGAATTTCGGGTCCGGAAGGATGCTGCGGACCGGAGCTTGAGCTCGACGGGACATGTGTACCCCTTACTTCTTCGGGCGCTTGGCGCCGTACTTGGAACGACCCTGCTTGCGCTCGCTGACTCCGGCGCAGTCGAGCGTGCCGCGCACCGTGTGATAGCGCACGCCCGGCAGGTCCTTGACGCGGCCGCCGCGGATGAGCACGACCGAGTGCTCCTGCAGGTTGTGGCCCTCGCCGCCGATGTAGCTGGTGACCTCGTAGCCGTTGGTGAGCCGCACGCGGCACACCTTGCGCAGCGCCGAATTCGGCTTCTTGGGCGTCGTGGTGTACACGCGAGTGCAGACACCGCGCTTCTGGGGGGAAGCCCCGAGCGCCGGTACTTTGGTTTTCTCTGTTCTCGTCCGGCGCGGTTGCCGGATGAGCTGACCGGTGGTCGCCATCTGTGTCTTGTCTCCAACGTTGCGGGAGCTGTGACTCGCGCGCGAATGAGCGACCCCAGAAGAACAGGGCCGCCTGCGTGAGGCGGCCCGGGCGTCTGAGAGTCGCTGTCTCCGGTGCCGGCGTGTGGGTAAGGCCGGCCCGACAAAGGCCGGCGATTCTAGGTAGGACCCGGTGGGGTGTCAACCGGCGGCACGGGTACCTTTTATAGGATAATGCGCGCCGGACCGCAGGGCCCGCCAAGACGGCCTAAGGTCCCGTGCCGTAAGGTCAATTTCCGCCTCGCATGGGGCACAAGGATCCAGTGCGCACTCCGCTTCTGGCGAGCGCTCTTTTAGCCCTCGCCGCCACAGTGCCTCCGGGTGCCTCCGCGGATGCCGCGGGCGCCGCGGCCGATGCCGCCCCCCTCGAGGTCCAGGTGCTGGACGAGGCGGCCGGCGACCCGCAGATCGAGGTCGTCACCGGGGGCTCCCTGGATGCGCGCTTCAAATCCTTCGTGACGCGCGGCTCGCACCTGCTCAAGCGCGCGCTCTGGTTCCGCCTGCCGCCGCTCGAGGGCGCCCCGGGCGACGGCCGCATGCCAGTCCTGGTCGCGCGCTCCGGGCTCGATCAGCAGGTGCAGCTCTACGCTCGCCGCGGCGGCAAGACGCTGCCGGTCGGGCCGACGCGTGCGGTGCCCAAGTTCGGCGGCGCGGAGGACAAGGTGTTCGCGCTGCCCGCGGGGCTCGACCGGGGCCAGCCGCTCTACGCGCGCGTCTCGCGCATCGGCCGCTCGGTGACGGACCTGCAGTTCTCGGCCTCGGACCTCGCCACCGTGCTCCGCGGCGCCGATGCGCACTCGCACATCATCGCCCTCACTGTCGGTGCTCTCATGGCGATGGCGCTCTCCACCTTCCTCGTGCGCATCATCCTCACGGACGCCATCTACGCCCTCTACGCCACGCTCTTTTCCATGCAGGCGATCTACCTCGCCTACTTCTCGGGGCAGGCCTTTCACTGGCCGGTGTTCTCACTCCTGCGTCCCTACGCCAACTACGCTTACAACGTGCCGGTCGCGATTGGCGCGGTGGCCGCCGCGCTCTTCGTGCGCGAGTTCGCGAACCTCAAGGACTTCTCGCCTAAGGTCTACCGGGCCTTCGGCTGGCTCGCCTTCGCCTTCGCGCTGCTGACGCTCGCGAACTTCCTGCGTGCCTTTGGTCTGGGAAGCCTGGTCGCCGCCATCGGCAACCTCATGTTCCTCGGCAGCGCGGTGTTCACGCTCATCGTCGCCTTCCTCGCCTGGCGGCGCGGCGGCAACCGCTCCGCGGGCTGGTTCCTGATCGCGTGGAGCCTCCTGTGCATTTTCCAGATCATTACCGCAGTACGGCTGCTCTCCACGCGCGCCGACAGCGCCGAGGGCGTCGTCTACTACGGCCTCGCCCCCTCGATGGTGGCGGCGGCCGTCCTGATCGCCCTCGGGGTCTCCGATCACGTGCGCCAGCAATCGCTCGCGCTCACCGACGCCGAGCGGCGCGCGCAGACCGATCCCCTGACCGGGGTGCTGAACCGCCGCTCCCTCATCGAGCACCTCGATGCCGCGTGCCTGCGCGCCCGGGCCAGCAACCTGCCGCTTTCGGTGCTGTTCATCGACCTCGATCACTTCAAGCAGATCAATGACTCCTTCGGGCACGCCGCCGGGGACGCCTGCCTCGCCGCCATCATCCCGCCGATGCATGCGGAGCTGCGCCAGACAGACGTCATCGGCCGCTACGGGGGTGAGGAGTTCGTGGTGCTCCTGAACGGCGCGGACGCCGCGGCCGCGCATCCGATCGCCGAGCGCATCTGCCGCCGGGTCGCGGACATCCGCATCGAGGGCTTCGGCTCACCCATCCACCTGACCTGCAGCATCGGGGTGGCGGCCTCGGACACCCTCGGGACCTGGGGCCAGCAGCTGATCGCCCACGCCGACGCCGCCGTCTATGCCGCGAAGCGCTCGGGCCGCAACCAGGTACAGGTCGCGAGCAGCCTCGCGTAAGGCCCGCATGCGCATCCGGCGCGCCGCGCTCCCCGATATCCCGCAGCTGCTGCGGCTGGTGCGGCGCTACTGGGAGTTCGAAGGCCTGACGCACTTCAGTGCCCTGAAGGTGGAGCTCGTCCTCAAGCACCTCGTGGAGAACGAGTCGGCCGGCGCCGTCTGGGTCGCCGAGGAAGGCGCCGGGCTCGTCGGCTATCTCATCCTGGTGTTCGTGGTCTCTGTGGAGCACGGCGGCCTCATGGCGGAGATCGACGAGCTCTACGTGTGCGAGGCGCAGCGCGGCCGCGGCACCGGCGGTGAGCTCCTCGGCGCCTGCGAGCAGGAGTTGCGCCGGCGCGGATGCGTGCGGCTGCAGCTGCAGATCGCACTCGCCAACGAGGCCGCCCGCGGGTTCTACCTGCGGCGGGGTTTCGCGCATCGCTCGGGCTACACACTCCTGGATAAGCCACTCGACTGACGAGTTCGTCCCGGAATCAGCACCCTTCGTCCCAGGCGGGGCTGAAGGGCCCCTGGCTACCGGCCCATACTGCGTTGCCTCAGAACACGAACTCGAAGGGAGCCCCCATGGCCGAATCCCGACCCGCGCTGCGCCGCTCGCTGCCGGTTCTTGCCTTCCTCGCCTGCGCCGCCTTCGCGGCAACCGCGCTGGCCGACGTCTATGACGATGCGGTGGCGCACCAGGGACGTCCCGAGCGGGACCTCAAGCGCGATCAGGTCGAGCACCCGGCCGAGGTCCTGCGCCTCTCGGGCATCAAGCCGGGCATGAAGGTGGGCGACTTCCTGGGGGCCGACGGCTACTACGCCGAGCTCGTCAGCTACGTCGTGGGGCCCAAGGGGCACGTCTACATTCTCAACAACCAGGCCTACGACGCCTGGAGCGAGAACCACTGGCAGGAGCGCATCAGCGGCCGCCTGCCCAACGTCGAGCACAAGACCATCGACGCCGAGCACATGGACGTCCCGGATCACTCGCTCGACGCCCTGCTGGTCGTCAAGGTCTACCACGACCTGTACTGGGTGGACGAGGACCCGAAGGACCACTGGCCGAAGTACGACGTCAGCCAGGTGCTCTCGGAGATGTCCCGGGTGCTGAAGCCGGGCGGGATCCTGCTGCTCGTCGATCACTCGGCCAAGCCCGGCACGGGCAGCAGCGCAGCCGGCCCCCTGCACCGCATAGACGAGGTCTATACCAAGGAGGACTTCGCCAAGCACGGCTTCAAGGTGGTGGCGACCAGCGACGTACTGCGTCGGCCGGATGATCCGCGCGACCAGATCACCTACAAGGGGCCGATGCTCGGCAAGACTGATCGGTTCGTGCTGGTCCTGAAGAAGACGTCCTGACATAACATCCCCCTTCGGGTGCACGTCGCCGGTTCGCTGTTAGAATCGGCGCATGAGGGGGGAAACCCGGGTCGACCGGCGGTGTCTGCGTGCGCACGCAGCGAGCGCGCTCCTTCTGGTCTTCTTGCTCGCCGGGCCGTGCAGATCTGAGGCAACCGATCTCTCGGTCTACGGCAGGCTGCCGAGCATCGAGAACGTCGTCATTTCGGGCGACGGCTCGCGGCTCGCGTTCCTGCGCACCGAGGGCGACGATCGTGTCGTCACGATCTACGGCGTCAGTGATCACAAGTTCTTGCGCGGGCTGAAGGTCGGGCAGCAGAAGGCCCGCTGGATCGAATGGGCCGATCCCGATCACCTGCTGATTACGCTCTCGGCAACCACGGTGCCGGCGGGGTTTTTCGGCGACGTGGATGAGTGGTACCAGACGCAGATCTACGACGTGCGCGACGGCTCCCTTACCGTCGTACCCCAGTATGACGCGCTCAACGGCATCGATGTCATGACGGCGGTATTTGGTCGGCCGGTAATCCGTCACCTCGACGGCCACACGGTGCTGTTCCTGCGCACACTGCAGCTCTCGAACCACCAGAACCTCGCGCTGGCGCGCGTCGACGTACAGACCCATGCGACCCGCGTGGTACGACCGGGCAAGGACAACAACTACGACTGGATCGTCGACAGCACGGGCGAGATCGTCGCCGAGGAGAGCTACAACGAGCACACGCGCCACTGGAGCATCTCGATACCCCAGAACGGGCATGCGAAGGAAATCGCCTCGGGTCAGGAGAACATTGAGTTTCCCGGGCTCGTCGGCTTCGGGTCCGAGCCCGGTACCGTGCTCCTGGAGCAGATCGAGAACGGTGACCCGGTGTGGCGGGCGGTGTCACTGAAGGACGGCTCGATCGGCGCACCCGTGGCCGAGCGCGACCGCTTCGAGGAGCCGATCGAGGATCCCCGCACGTACCGCATGATCGGCGGCCTGCACGAAGGGGACTTTCAGGAGGTCACCTTCCTCGACACCGTGACTCGCTACGGCTGGGAGATGGTGGTGGGCGCCTTTCCGGGCGAACGAGTGGAGCTTGCCTCTCACTCAGACGACTTCCGCAAGTTCGTGGTGCAGGTCCAGGGCCGGGAGAAGGGCTACCGCTTCGTGCTGGTGGATCTGGATACGCACAAGGCGACGCCGCTCGGGGAGATATACGCGGGCGTCAAACCCCTCGAGGTGCGCCGCGTCGTCTACGCCGCCGCCGATGGCACCCAGATCCCGGCCTACCTCACACTGCCGAACGGCCGGCCGGCCCAGAATCTGCCGCTCATCGTCATGCCCCACGGCGGACCCGCGGTGCGCGACACGGCGGAGTTCGACTGGTGGTCGCAGGCGCTCGCCTCGCTCGGCTACGCCGTGCTTCGGCCCAACTATCGCGGCTCCACGCTCGGCTGGGAATTCCTCAGCAAGGGCTTCGGTGAGTGGGGCCGCAAGATGCAGACCGACCTCTCCGATGGCGTGCGTTACCTCGCCAAGGAGGGGGTCGTGGATCCGAAGCGCGTATGCATCGTCGGCGCGAGCTACGGCGGCTACGCGGCGCTCGCCGGCGCGTCGCTCGATCCGGGCGTCTACCAGTGCGCGGTCTCCGTCGGCGGCATCAGCGATCTGCGGCTGATGCTGCACTGGGAGAACGAGCGCGCCGAGGTGCGCAACGGGCTGACGCTGCGCTACTGGGACCGCTTCATGGGCGCCAAGGGGCCCGACGATCCGCTGCTCAACACGATCTCTCCCATCAGGCACCTGGATGCCATCCAGGTGCCGATACTCCTCATCCACGGCAAGGACGACACCGTGGTCGACTACCAGCAGAGCCAGGCCATGTACGACGCGCTGCGTGGGGCGCACAAGGAAGCGCAGTTCGTGACGCTGAAGCGCGAAGACCACTGGCTGTCGCGCAGCGAGACGCGCCTGCAAATGCTCGAGGCGACGAGCGCCTTTCTCCTCGCGCACAACCCGCCGAACTGACCCCGTCACTTGCGCGGCGCGGTGCGGCCTTACGGGTCCATCAACCGAAAATTGAGGCCCGCGCGGGCGCGGTGGGCCGCCGAAGCGGGCCGAAGGCGCGGCTCATGCGGCTACTCGGTGATCCTGACGGCGCCCACGAGACGCTCGCGCATGCTTTCCATCTCGCGCGGCAGGAGCGAGCGGTCGGTCCTGTAGACGATCTCGTACAGGGGCCGCGGTTCGGGTGACTTCACGCCGGCATCCGCCACCGCCACGGTACGGACGGCTTCCTGAGCACGACCTCGAACGGCGCGCCCCGCACCTGCTTCTGCAGCTCGCCCGTGAGTGACGCGGAGCCTGCGCGGGCGGCACTGTGAGCCCCGAGCGCGAGCAGGACGGCGACCAGGAAGGTGCCCGTGGCGCGATTGCGCCGCGAGCCCACGGCTGGCAAGGTTCCCATAGGTCGATGATGCCCGTTGCGACGGGTCGTTCTTGTGATGGAGAGCTTAGAATAGTCGCGTGCGGCCGCGCCGGCCACGGTGTCCCGTGCCGGCCCTACTTAAGGTATGAGCGAGGACCCATTCAACCTCGAACGCTTCCCGCGCGCCCAGGACCCGGTCTACGGCAGGGTGCGCTGGGAGCTCGCCGCGGGTGCCAAGCGCAGCCACTGGATGTGGTTCATTTTCCCGCAGCTTCAGGGCCTGGGTTCGAGCGCCACGGCGCGCGCCTTCGCCCTCGGTTCACTCGAGGAAGCGCGCGCCTACCTCGCCCACCCGCTGCTCGGTGCGCGACTGCGTGAGTGCACGGAGCTCATCAACGGCCTGCGCGATCGCACCGCCGAGGAGATCTTCGGCTACCCCGACCGCATGAAATTCCATTCGTCCATGACGCTGTTCGCGCACGCGGCGACCGGCGAGCCCGACCGGAGCCTGTTCCGCGAGGCGCTCGCGCGCTACTTCGGCGGCGCGGAGGATCCCCTCACCGTCCGGGGTCTTACTTCGGACGCTGGAACTTCAGGATGAACTGATCGGTGTGTCCCTGGATGGAGGGGTCAAACACCTTCGCCGAGTGCGGATCCGACGGGTTCCTCAGCAGCTTGCTCTCGCCGACCAGCTTGAAGCCCGCCGCCTCGACTTCCTTTTTGACGGTCGCCTCGTCGATCCGGTGCAGCGTCGAGGTGTCATTCGCCCCGGAGCCGGGGGCCGCGGCGTGGTCGAGCACGATGAAGTAGCCGCCGGGCTTCAGGGCATTGAACACGGCCTTGTTGAACGCCGCGACGTCGACGTCCTTCACGTTATGCACGTCGTGGTAGTTCTGCGAGGTCCAGATGAGGTCGACGGGCTCGGGGATCTTGACCTTCAGCAGCTCCGCGGCGGGCTCGGAGATCACGACGATGTTGCTGTAGTGCGGGTCGGCGGCGATCGCCTTCACGGCGGCCGAGCGATCCGGGGCATCCGGCGGCGCGCTGGGCGACTTGGCCGGCGCGAGCGCGTAGACCTTGCCGGACGGGCCCACCGAGACGGCGAACAGGCGCGTGAAGTAGCCTCCGCCGGGCAGGAGGTCGACGACCTTCTCGCCGGGCTTCACCTGTGCGAACACCAGCATGTCGGCGGGCTTGCGGTCGGCGTCGCGCTTGGTGTCGGTATCGGGCCGCGCGCTGTCGGAGACGGCGGCGGTCACGTTGGCCGGCGGGGGTGCGGCCTGCGCGAATCCGAGCACGAGCAGAGAGGCGGCGGCGAATGTTGCTGACCGTAACATGGGAGTCCTCCGGGGCATTCCAACCAATGTAGCAGGTAGAGCATAAGTAAGATCGCGCGGGAACGGGATCGCGGGCGATTCTGTGTCAGAATCGTCCGACCCCTCGCGACCCCGGATACTCGATGCCATCCACCGTGCGCCGCCTCGCCCTGATCCTCCTTGTTGGTCTCATCACTGCCGCCCAGGCGGCGCCCAAGAAAGATGGCGGCGCGGCGTCGCCGATCGATACACAGGCCGAGAGCGCGGTCGTTAAGGTGTTCTCGACCGTGCGCAGTCCCGACGTGGCGAAGCCGTGGGCCAAGGCCGCGCCGCGCGAGATCTCCGGCACCGGTGTCGTGATCGAGGGCAAGCGCATCCTCACCAACGCGCACGTGGTGGCGTACGCCAGCCAGGTCGAGGTGCAGGGCAACCAGTCGGGCGACAAGGTCTCGGCGAGCGTGGTCGCCTTCGCGCCGGGCATCGACCTCGCGGTGCTCAGACTCGAAGACGAGTCCTTCTTCAAGACGCGCCCGCCCCTGCCGCGCGCGAGTGCGCTGCCGCAGGTGAAGGACCCGGTGCTCGCGTACGGATTCCCGGCCGGCGGCACTTCGCTCTCGATCACGCGCGGCATCGTCTCGCGCACCGAGTTCGTCAACTACGGCATCGGTACCGCGGGGCTGCGTATCCAGATCGACGCGCCGATCAATCCCGGCAACAGCGGCGGGCCCGCGGTCGCCGACGGCAGGATGATCGGGCTCACCTTCAGCCACCTCAGCAACTCCGAGAACATCGGTTACATCATCCCGAACGAGGAGATCGAGTTGTTCCTCAAGGACATCGAGGACGGGCGCTACGACGGCAAGCCCGGCATGTACGACAGCCTGCAGACCCTCGAGAACGACGCGCTGCGCGGATTCCTGCGGATCGGGCCGGACGTGCGCGGCATGGTCGTCAATCGTCCCGACGACGGCATACCCGGCAATCCGCTCAAGCAGTGGGACGTCATCACGCGCATCGGCGACACCAACATCGACGACGAGGGCATGGTGAAGGTGAACTCCAGCCTGCGGGTCAACTTCGCCTACCTGATCCAGAAGGTCGCCCGCAACGGCACCGTGCCGCTGTCCGTCGTACGCGAGGGCAAGCCGCAGGTGCTGCAGATGCCGGTGCCGCTGCGCCGGCCGCTGCTCATCGACAGCCTGCGCGACGGCTACCCGTCCTACTTCATCTACGGGCCGCTGGTGTTCGAGCGCGCCACGATCGAGGCCTTTCCGCTGCTGCGCGCGACGCCGGGCGCCGTGGCCGGCAGCGCGATGATCGCGCACCTGGGCGACCCGCCGACCCCCGAGCGCGAGGAGCTGGTGCTGATCGCCTCACCCCTCTTTCCGCACGCGCTCTCCAAGGGCTACTCGAACCCCCAGGGCGAGGTGGTCAAGGCCGTGAACGGCACGCCCGTTAAGAGCCTCGCGCAGCTGGTCGGCTTGCTACGTGACCTCAAGGATGAGTACGTCGTGCTCGACTTCGATACGCGCGCGGGAGAGGGGCTGGTCTTCCCGCGCGCCAAGCTGGTCGCGGCCACCGAGGACATCCTGACCGACAACGGCGTGCGCTCGCAGGGCTCGACCGACATGATGAAGATCTGGCAGGAAGGTTACTAGGAACCGCCGGACCCGGGCCCGATGCACGCCGCAATTCTCCGCGCTCTCGCGTTGACCGTCGCGCTCGCGATGCTCGGCGCCTGCAGTCCCGCGGTCCTGATTCCGCCCATCTCGAAGGAGAAGCCGTGGTGCTACGGTGACCTCGGCGACGGCTGTCCTACCGACCCGCCCCCGAGCCCGCCGGTTCCGGGGAGCTACAAGACCCTTACGCGCTGCCCCAAGGGCAGCCGCGACTACGCCTGCCCCGCGCTCGGCGCGGCGTACGCACCGGAGCCGCCGAGTCCGGGCGAGGCCATCGTCTACATCTACCGGCCGCGCTATGCGCACGCGCTCGTCAGCCCTTACGTGTACGCCAACGGGCAGCGCCTCTCGGACCTGCCACCCGAAGGTTACTTCGTGTACCGCTCACCCCCCGGCCAGGTAGTCCTCACGACGCAGACGGACGCGCGCAGCAAACCGCTCACCCTCG
This sequence comes from Steroidobacteraceae bacterium, assembly GCA_036270915.1. Classification (GTDB taxonomy): domain Bacteria; phylum Pseudomonadota; class Gammaproteobacteria; order Steroidobacterales; family Steroidobacteraceae; genus 13-2-20CM-66-19. The sequence continues at coordinate 3,370 of DATBBQ010000096.1, read as the reverse complement.
ACGTGAGGGCCGGGGAAAGCTACTACGTCAGCGGTCGCTATGAGGCAAACGCGAACCTCACACCCCCGGAATGGTTCCAGCTCATGGCCGGCGCGCCGGGGTACGACGAGCAGTTCCTGAAGAAGTGCCGCCTGGTGCCGGCGCAGGGCCGCGACTAGCGGGGCGCGGCGACGCGCGCGCCGAGCCGTGAGCGCAAGGTGGGCCATTCTGCGGCGGTGATCGAGTAGCGCGCCGAGTCGCGTGGCTTCAGATCCGAGGCCAGGCGGTGCGCGCGCAGCACCCCCTCGAACTTCGCGCCGATCCCGAGCAGTGCGTTGCGCGAGCGCTCGTTGCGCGCGTCGGTGTGGAAGCACACGCGGTGCACGCCCCAGGTGTCGAAGGCGTGCGCGAGCATCAGAAGCTTCGCCTCGCTGTTCGCCGCCGTGCGGATGGCCGCACCCGTGAGCCAGGTGTAGCCGATCTCGCAGCCGTCGGGTCCCGGACGCTGCGCCGCGGGGTGATCCTCCGGCCACGGCCAGCGCTCGATGAGGAAGAAGCGCGTCGAGCCCAGGACGAGGCCGTCGGTCGCGCGCACGGTGGCGAACGGGACCGCCGTGCCCTGCTCGCGCCAGCGGATCGCGGTCGCGACGTACTCGGACATCTCGGGCAGCGTCTGCGGGATCGTCGTCCAGCGGTAGAGCTCACCCCCGTCGGCGGCGGCGGCGAGGAGACCCTCGACGTGACGGGGCTCGAGCGGCTCGAGGCGCACGTGCGTGCCGGAGAGAACGCCGGTCTCGGTAGTCACGGGCGGCATGCGCATCTTTTATCCTTCGGAACGCCCGGCCGCGTCAAGCGCGCGTCAGGCCTGCGGCCAAAAAAAAGCGGGCCGGTGAGGTCACCGGCCCGCTCAGTTTGCCTGCAGTCGGCTGCCGCCCTAGCCGGCCGCGCTCTCCGACTCCTCGCCGACGCTCGCGTCCTCGGCGTCCGGCAGACCGCCGCCGACGTCCATGAAGCTGCGTCGCTCGCTGGTCTCGAGCTTCTTGCGCCGCGAAGCGTGCGCCGCGAAGCCCGTGCCCGCCGGGATGAGCCGTCCGACGATCACGTTCTCCTTCAGTCCGCGCAGGTCGTCCTTCAGGCCCCGCACCGCGGCCTCGGTGAGCACACGGGTGGTCTCCTGGAAGGAAGCCGCGGAGATGAAGGACTCGGTGGCGAGCGAGGCCTTGGTGATGCCGAGCAGCACCGGCTGCAGCCGTGCGGCCTGCTTGCCGTCGCTGCGCGCGCGGTCGTTGATGTCGAGCGCGCGGGCGCGATCGAGCTGCTCACCGCGCAGCAGCGCGGTCTCGCCCGCCTCCTGCACCTCGGTCTTGCGCAGCATCTGGCGGATGATCACCTCGATGTGCTTGTCATTGATCTTCACGCCCTGCAGGCGGTAGACGTCCTGAATCTCGCGCACCAGGTAGTTCGCCAGCGCCTCAACGCCCTGCAGGCGCAGGATGTCGTGTGGGTTCGGCTCGCCGTCCGCGATGACCTCGCCACGTTCCACGGTCTCGCCCTCGAAGACGTTCAGCTGCCGCCACTTCGGGATCAGCTCCTCGTACTTCTCGCCGTCGTCGCTGGTGATGATCAGGCGCCGCTTGCCCTTGGTCTCCTTGCCGAAGCTCGCCGTGCCCGACTTCTCGGCCAGGATGGCCGGGTCCTTGGGCTTGCGGGCCTCGAACAGGTCCGCCACGCGCGGCAGGCCGCCGGTGATGTCGCGGGTCTTGGAGGACTCCTGCGGGATGCGGGCGATGACGTCACCCACCGAGACGCGCGCGCCGTCCTCCAAGGAGACGAGCGCGCCCGGGGGCAGCGTGTACACGGCCGGGATCTCGGTGTTGGCGAAGGTCACTTCCTTGCCCTTGCCGTTGACGAGCTTGATGGTGGCGCGCACGTCCTTGCCGCCGCGCTGCTTGGTATCCAGCACCACGGTGGAGGACAGGCCCGTCACTTCGTCAACCTGCGAGGTCACGGTGAGGCCGTCGACGAAGTCCTGGAACTTCACGAAGCCGGCCACCTCGGTCACGACCGGGTGGGTGTGCGGATCCCAGGTCGCGACCACCTGGCCGCCGGCCACGGTGGCGCCTTCCTTGACGTTGATGACCGCGCCATAGGGGATCTTGTAGCGCTCGCGCTCGCGGCCGAAGTCATCGACGACCCCGATTTCACCCGAACGTGACGTCGCAACCAAGTGCCCCTTCTCATGTTGTACCGTCTTGAGGTGATGGAAGCGGGTGACGCCCTTGTTGCGCACCTCCACGCTGCTCGTAGCAGCGGCCCGTGATGCGGCGCCACCGATGTGGAAGGTACGCATCGTGAGCTGCGTGCCCGGTTCGCCGATCGACTGCGCCGCGATCACGCCGACGGCTTCGCCGACGTTGATCAGGCCGCCGCGACCCAGGTCGCGGCCGTAGCAGCGAGCGCACAGGCCGTAGCGCGTGGAGCAGGTCAGCGGCGTGCGGACCTTCACCTCGTCGACGCCGGCGGCCTCGAGCCTGTCGAGGGTGTCCTCATCGAGCAGGGTGCCGATCGGGATCAGCACCTCCTTGCCACCGGGCTTGAGCACGTCCTCGGCCATCACGCGCCCGAGCACGCGCTCGCCGAGCGCCTCGACGACGTCGCCGCCCTCGACCAGCGGGGCCATCGCCAGCCCGTTCACCGTGCCGCAGTCGACCTCGGTGACCACCAGGTCCTGCGCGACGTCGACCAGGCGACGGGTCAGGTAGCCGGAGTTCGCGGTCTTCAGCGCCGTGTCCGCCAGGCCCTTGCGGGCGCCGTGGGTGGAGATGAAGTACTGCAGGACGTTCAGGCCCTCGCGGAAGTTCGCCGTGATCGGCGTCTCGATGATCGAGCCGTCGGGCTTGGCCATGAGGCCGCGCATGCCGGCCAGCTGGCGGATCTGGGCCGCGGAACCGCGGGCGCCGGAATCGGCCATCATGAAGATCGAGTTGAAGGACTTCTGCCGATGGCTCCTGCCGCGCAGGTCGGTCGCATCCTCGGACCCGAGCTTCTCCATCATGGCCTTGGCCACCTGGTCATTCGCGCGCGACCAGATGTCGACCACCTTGTTGTAGCGCTCGCCGTTGGTGACCAGACCGGACGCGTACTGGTCCTGGATCTCCTTCACCTCGTTGTCGGCGGCGGTGACGATGCGGGTCTTCTGCTCCGGGATGACGATGTCGTCGATACCGAAGGAGACACCCGAGCGCGTGGCGTAGTGGAAGCCGGTGTACATCAGGTGATCCGCGAAAACCACGGTTTCCTTCAAGCCCACGGTGCGATAGCAGGCATTGATGGTCCCCGAGATCGTCTTCTTGGTCATATCCTGGTTGATGGCGTCGAACGACAGGCCATG
>DATBBQ010000095.1:0-2548 GCA_036270915.1 Steroidobacteraceae bacterium | reverse complement strand
TGAATGTCATAACGGCTTCCTCAGCCCTCACCGAGCGTGGTCTGCAGGGCCTCGCGGCCACGCGCCAGACGGCTGGTCAGTGTTCCGATGGGAACCTCCATCACGTGTGCGGCCTCTTTGTACGAGAGGCCTTCGATCAGCACCAATGCCACCGCGGCCCGCTGCTCCTCGGGCAGGCGTGCCATGGCGTCCTGCACCGACAGCAGCTCGGCGTCGACGCTTTGCGCTGCGTCAGCGACCTGATGCCCGGCCGACTCGGGCACGAATACTCGTGCTCCCCGGGCGCGTGCCCGCAGCTCGTCGATCCAGGCATGGCGCACGATACCGAACATCCAGTTGGCCAGCGGGGCGTCAGCGCGCAGCTGCTCCGCGCGCGTGAGCGCCCGTTCGATCGCAAGCTGCAACAGGTCGTCTGCGTCATCCGGATTGCGCGCGAGCGCGCGCGCAAAGCGGCGCAACCTGGGCAGTAGTGTGACGAGCTCCTCATTCAAATCGCGGGGCGCCATGCGTGACTCTCATCGGTGCATACGTGCGGGCATGCCATTTTCTTCCATCGCTTCCCCGCTTGGCCAGGTTCCACTAAGGTGAGCGTATGCGCGTCCTCATGCTGACAGGGTGCTTGTTGCTCGCGTCGCTGGCGAACGCCCAGATGGCGCTGCCCTCGGTGAGGCTGCCCGTGACAGCGCCGACATTGCCCAATCTGCCCGCCACCGACGTCTCGCTGCAATCGCGGCTCGACGCCGAGTTCCAGGGCACTGACCTTAAGGAGCTGCGCGCGCTGCACGTACGCACGTTGCTACGCGCTCACGGGGACCTGGTCGAAGCCGACTCGCACGGCGATCCGATGGTGCGCGGTGAGGTGCTCGTGGTGTCGCCAGATGCCACGGCGCTGCAGGCGGCCGCCGCAGCCGGATTCTCGGTGGCGCGTGAATTTACTCTCGACGTACCCCCCGTACGAATCGTGGTGCTGCACGTCGCTACACGGACTGCACGTGCAGTCGAGCGGTTGCGCGCTCTGGATCCTGGCATCGTCTCGGACTTCAATCACATCTACATCGAAAGCGGCGCCGTGATTGGCGCGGGGACCGCGTCGCAATCAGCCCCGCCAAATGACGCCGCGGCCTCCGGCGCGCCGGCAGCGTCTGCGGGGCGCATCGGGCTGATAGACAGCGGTGTCGACTCCACTCACGAGGTCTTTAGCGGACTAACGGTGCACCAGCACGGCTGCTCGTCCGCTCCCGTCCCCGGGGCGCATGGAACAGCAGTCGCATCGCTCATGGTGGGCCGCGCGGCGGCCCTGCACGGCGCAGCTCCAGGAAGTGAGCTCTACGCGGCGGATGTGTACTGCGGCCTACCAACCGGCGGTGCCGTGCAAACAGTGACCGAGGCCTTCTCATGGCTGGCGCACGAAGGAGTGCCGGTCATAAACGTCAGTCTCGTCGGCCCGCCAAACCGGATACTCGAGACGGTCGTCGAGAGTCTGATCGCGCGCGGACACATTGTGGTGGCGGCCGTCGGCAACGACGGCCCCGGGGCCCCGCCCCTTTACCCCGCCGCGTGGCCTGGGGTCGTCGGCGTCACCGCGGTCGACGCACATCAGCGGGCTCTGGCCGAGGCGGCGCGCGGTGCGCAGGTGAAATTCGCCGCTCCCGGTGCGCAGATGGCCGCCGCCAAGCGCGCGTCGGGTTACACGCTAGTGCGCGGCACTTCGTTTGCCGCGCCGATCGTGGCGGGGCTACTGTCACTCAACTTGCAGGTCGTAGACAAAGTGGCGGCGGACAAAGCCATCGCGACACTCGCAAGCGAGGCGCTGCACCTCGGAGCTCGCGACCCCGATCCGGTCTATGGCTACGGCTTGGTCGGTGCCTCGCTGCGCCGCCAGCCCGCGCTGGCAGCCTTCCGCGTGGATTAAGTCAAAGCAGGGCCCGTCGTGGGTGGAAGGGAAGTTTTCGCCCGCCCCGCGCGTAGTACTCCTTGAAAGGTCGCGGAACCACCGTGGCCTCGAGAGGAGACGACCATGAGGACGAATCATCTTTTCGCGAGTGCCGCGATCGCCGCCGTGTTGGTTGCGACCGCGCCTGCTCAGGCGCAGAGGCTCGGCGGCGCCGTGCATGGCGGTCTGAGCGCCAGACAGGGAGCCACGTTCACCGATGGCTTCGGCCGCGTGCACGGTGGCGTGGGCGGCGAAGCCACGGCGTCAGCCACGGGTCGCGCCGGCGTTCGTACACAACAGACGGATCGCGTGGGTACGGCTGCGAAAGCGGGCGTGCACGACTCCGTGCGCGGCGCCCAGACCATCAAGGGCGATGCCGAAGCGACTGGCCGCGGCGCGATGCAGACCAGCGTGTCCGGCGCTGCCAAGGCCAACAATGAGGGCAAGGCGACAACTGCAGCCACCGCGGACTCCGTTGGCCGCGCGAACCTTCCCACACTCGGAGAGAGCGAAGTTCAGGGCGGCAAGTTGAGCGCCAGGGGTGAGTCTGCCGGCGCAATCTCGGGCCGGGGGGCACAGAATGCCCAGGGCGGCGCGGGCGGCAAGCCTGCTTCG
>DATBBQ010000094.1:0-10065 GCA_036270915.1 Steroidobacteraceae bacterium | reverse complement strand
TCCCCCGGCTGGAGGGGCAGGCGGTCGTCGTCGACCATGATCAAGGTGCCGTCCCGCTCCACCACCGGCCGGAGCGCGGCCAGGTACAGCGGCACGATGGGCACCTGCTCGCGGTGGATGTACAGCCACACATCCAGCTCGGTCCAATTGGACAGCGGAAAGACCCGTATGCTCTCGCCCGGGCTACGGCGCGCATTGTAGAGGCGCCACAGCTCCGGGCGCTGCTGCTTGGGGTCCCAGCGGTGCTGCGCGGAGCGGATGGAGAACACCCGCTCCTTGGCGCGGCTCTTCTCCTCGTCACGCCGCGCGCCACCGAAGGCGGCATCGAAGCCGTACTGGTCGAGCGCCTGCTTGAGCGCCTGGGTCTTCATGACGTCGGTGTGCAGCTGCGAGCCGTGGCTGATCGGGCCGATGCCGCGGGCGAGCCCGTCCCGGTTGACGTGCACCAGCAGCCGCATGCCCAGCCGTGCCGCCACGGCGTCGCGGAACTCGTACATCGCGCGGAACTTCCACGTCGTGTCGACGTGCAGCAGCGGAAAGGGGGGCACGGCCGGATAGAAGGCCTTCATGGCGAGGTGCAGCATCACCGCGCTGTCCTTGCCGATCGAGTAGAGCATCACCGGGCGCTCGCACTCGGCGAGCACTTCGCGCAGGATCTGGATGCTCTCTGCCTCGAGACGCTGCAGGTGCGTGAGGCCCGCGTGCGGGAGCGCCGGCCGCTCGCCGGTCACCGCGGCCGTCATAATGCGCTCATCCCCGCCCCCGCCCCGCGCTGCACTGCATACGCCCATAGTAGCCGACGGCGACTGCCCGCCGCCGGTTGGCGGGCCAGAGGGCCGGCCGGCAGCGGTGGACCCTCATTTCGGCCGGCAAGCGGCCCTTGATCACGCGGGGGTCGGTGTTACCTTGCCACCCGCGCCCGACGCGCGGGTTCTGGCTCGCCGGACGCGAACTTATTGCCTGAGGCGGCGGTCAATCTCAGTACGGACACGCCGGCTGGGCTCGGCGAGGGATCGGCTCTTCGGAGCGCACGCTTGCTCAAAGAAGTCGCCCGGGATTTGACATTGACCCGTGCCGGGTTGCCGGCCCCGCGGGACTCGAACGCCCCGCCCCGCGGGGCGACGGCCGACCACCGGATCCCGGACCGAACCCCCCGATCGCTCATCGGCCGACCGATTCCGGTCAGAATGCGACGAGCGTGCTGGAGAGTCCCCCCCCGGCGTGCTCTACTGCCTCTCATGCTGCGTCATCACTACGTGCTGATGTCCGGCGTACTCGCCGGCATCCTCCTGTCGGCCCCGCTCGAGGCGGGCGAGCCGGCGTCCGCGACCGCGGAGCCGACCCCCGCCATGTCGCAGACGACGGCGGACGAACTCACCGAGATCATCGTGCAGGCCCGCGAGCCGCGTTACGTCGCACCGACACGCCGCGACCGCATCGGCCGTATCTGGGCGCCCGTGTTCATCGACGGCAAGGGCCCGTACCGTCTGGTGCTCGACACGGGGGCCAACCGCTCGGCCATCACCACCCATACCGCCGAGGAGCTCGGCATCCCGGCCACCCTCGACGGTTCGACGGTGGTCACCGGCTTCACCGGCGCGGCCACCGTGCCGACCGTGAAGGTCGACAAGCTCGAAGTCGGGGACGTGTACCTGGGACCCGCGGAGCTGCCCGTGCTGCGCGACGTCTTCGGCGGGGCCGAGGGCGTGCTCGGCATCGAGGGCCTGCAGGGGCGGCGGATATTGGCCGACTTCACGCACGACAAGCTCGAGATCGCCATGTCGCACGGCGAGCGCGCGCGCCATGATTTCCAGACCGTACCGCTGCACGTCTGGCACGGACTGCTGATCGCGGACGTCAAGGTCGCGGGCGTGCGCGCCAAGGCGATCATCGACACCGGTGCGCAGGGGACGGTCGGCAACCTCGCGCTGCGCGATGCGCTCATGCGCCATCCCCCGCGCAACGTCCAGCAGACCGACATCATCGGGGTCACCCTCGACGTGCAGCACGGGGACTACATGCCGATGCCCGAAATCGACTTCGGCAAGCTCACCGTGAAGAACGTGCACGTCGCCTTCGGCGACATGTACCTCTTCCAGCACTGGGGCCTCACGCAGGAGCCGACGCTCACCCTCGGCATGGACCTGCTCGGCTCCTTCGACGTGCTGATCATCGACTACGCACGCCACGAGCTGCAGATCCGCCTGCGCGAGGCGCCGGCACCGATCGGCGTCAATCCGTTCTAGGAGGCGCCGCGCTCGGGCGTGTGCATGCGCAGGAAGCGCCGGCGCTCGTTCCACTGATGACGTGCATGCAGCCGCTCGCCCTGGTCGGCGGCTTCCGGCGGCAGCGCCTGCAGCGAGCGCAGCGCCGCCGCGTGCGCCATGGCGACCGCCGGGTCGCTCTGCAGCAGGGCACGGTAGTGATCGAGAAAGGCCTGCTCGGCCGCCGCGCCGCCGCCGGTGAGGAGCTCGCGCGCGTGCGCGCCGATCGCCGCGGCCTCGCTCGCCGGCAGCTCCTTGGCATAGGCGAGGGCGTGATCGATGTCGGCGATCAGCCGGTAGAGGGGCTGCAGCCAGGCCCACTCGGGGCTGGTCGTGATCTGCTTCAGCCGCTCGAGCGGAGAGGCGGGCGGTGCGAAGTGCCGCTCCGCCTCCAGAAGCGCGCCGAGCACCCCCTGGAGCGCCTCGCTGCTCTCGCCGAGGTGCACCAGCCAGGGACGGTCGGCATGCTTGGCTCTCAACGCGCCTCCTGCAGCGCAAAGCGGAGACTGCCTCGGGAAGCGATTAGCCTAACCGCAGCGCCGGATCGATGCCAGGCACGAGCGAGAGGTCGCAGCGCGCCAGTTCGCCGACATGCTCGAGCGTGAGGTCCGCCGGCGCATAGGCGGCGAGCTCGCGCGGATCACGGGCGTAGTGCCCCTGGCGCGGAAAGATCGTCGTCACGCGCTCACCCCAGGCGCGCTTCACGGCGTCGAGGATGCGCAGCTTGTCGTCGATCACCACGTAGTGCGCGGCCGGATAGCGCCGCGCCACCGCATCCAGCATCTGCTCCTTGTGCAGATAGATGAGCACGCGCCCGCCGACCGCATCCCACAGACCCGCGCGCTGCACCTTGCGCGGCTGGAACACCACGTCCCCGTCCGAGAGGATCACGTTCGTGCCGAGGCGCGCGCAGCGCGCGAGCGCGTCGAGCGCGCCCGGATAGAGACGCTCGGCGAACGGGTAGTCGATGAGGAAGAACGACACGGACAGCAGCTGCGGCTCGTCGAGGTTCTCCAAGCGGTAGCGCTGCAGTGCGCCGAGATAGTCGGCGTAGCCGAGCTCGGCGCGCAGCGCCTCGAAGATCGCCCAGTAGCGCTCCCGGCTCGCGCGCCCGAACTCCGCCTCGAGGAAGTTCCCGAGGTCCTCCTGGATCGCGTCGTTGTCGAGGAGCGTGTTGTCGACGTCGAAGAGGAACACGATCCCGCGCGCGTTTTCCATGCCCCCGTGCATCGGCCCCCGTGCTGCGTGTAGGCTCTGCAGGGTCATGGCAACGGGCCCGCTCTGTCAACGCGGACGCGCCGCGAACGTTGGCGCTTGGGGCAGGGTGTGCGTGGAGAATATGGAATGAGTCTCATGAGCTCGCTGGGTGAGGCCTACAGGAACGTGCGGCCGCAGAGCGTCCTCACCGCCACAGCAATTCTAGGAACGCTAGCCGCACTTACCAGCTGCAACAGCACGGACTCCTCCTTCCTGGCGACGATCCCGGTGCCCAATTCGCTCGCGATCGCGGACGTGGACGGGGATCATCTGCCCGACCTCCTGGTCGCGACCACCGCGGACCAGGGCGGCACCGAGAACCCCGGCTACGCGAACGTCATCCTGAACACGCAGGGCGCGGCCGGCACGTTCAAGACGGGCGTGCAGTACCCGACCGTGGGCGTGAACCCCACCAGCATGGCGGTCGCGGATCTCACCGGCTCGGGCCAGACGGACATGGTCATCGCGACCCTGAGCGGAAGCGTCTCGGTCTACATCCACGGGGCAACTCCCGGCACGTTCAAGTCCGCGGTCAGCTATCAGAGCGGGGGCCAGCCGAACCAGGTCGTGATCGCCGACGTGAACGGGGACGGTCACCCCGACCTGGTGCTCGCGGACTTCAGCATGAGCGGCAACGTGATCATCATGCTGCAGGACCCGAACAACGCCGGGCAGTTCCTCGCGCCCACGGCGCTGCCGACCCAGCTGAGCACCGGCTCCGCGCAGGTCGCAGACCTCAGGGGCATCGGCGTCATGGACATCGTCGCAACCGGTTACGACACCAACGGCAACCACGGCCAGGTGCTGGTGTTCCTCGCGAACCCCGCGCAGCCCGGCACGTTCGCCGCGCCGGTCAGCTACCCGGCCGGCCCGCAGCCGCAGTCGGTCAAGATCGCCAACTTCACCAGTGCCACGGTGCCGGATCTGATCGTCGCGGACTTCGGCCCCGGCGGTGACGGCACCGGCGTCGCCGGCGTCGCGGTACTGCTGCACGACCCGGCCCATCCGGGCGGATTCCTCGCCCCGGTGAGCTACCCGACACCCGGCGGCTCGGTGGACGTGGCGGTGGGCGATCTGGATGGCGACGGCAACGCGGACGTGGTGGTCGCGAATCTCAACCCACTGTCCACGGGCAGCATCTCGGTGCTGCTGCAGGACCCGGCGCACCTCGGCACGCTGAAGGCGGCAACCAGCTACCAGGGGTTCGGTGAGCCACTCGGTGTGGCGATCGCCGATCTCAACAACGACGGCCACCCGGACATCGCCGTGGCTGACGGTCAGAGTGCCATCGTCCTCATGCAGATCCCGACCGCACCGGGAACGTTCCAGCCCGCCGTCGAGGTCGGCCAATAAAAAAGGCGCGGAGCGTGCCACGCTCCGCGCCTTCCTCGTCTTAGTAACCCGTGCTACTTCGCGCTGTAGCCGCGCGCGTCGAGGCAGGCCACCATCGCGCGCCGGTACTCCTGCGGATCGCCCTGGTTCTGCTGGCGCGTCGGGTCAAAACCGGTCTGGTTGGACGCCCAGGCGTGACACTCGTAGCGGTCCTGCCCCATCTGCTGCTCGGTCTGACCGTTGCGCGGATAGATGTACACGTCGCTTGCGCCGCCGGCGGAGGGCGCGCCGTTGGGCTGCGCACTGCCGGCGCCGTCCTCTCCGGGCTCGGCGCTCACCGAGTCCGGGTCGAAGTTCTGCGCGCCGGTGGTGGGATCGCTGTAGTCAGAAACCGGCGGCGGATCCGTCACGACGTAGCCGTTGTACCCGGGGCTCCAGGTGTAATAGAGGTTGTTCCAGTAGTAATACGGGTAACCACCCCACCAGAAGGTCGCGTAGCCGACCGGCAGCACCGGCAGATACCAGGCCCAGCCCGGACGGAAGTACGTGTGCGGCCAGTACACGCCGCGGTAGTAGCCACCGGGATAGAAGTGGGCGCCATGCCAGTAGGTATTGCCGTGCACGTAGCCGCCGACGGCGCCGACGTGGCCCGGGGCATAACCCGGGTGTACGTACCCCGGCCGTCCGTAGCCGACGCCATGATTCACATAGCCCACGCCGTGACCGGCATAGACGCTGCGGCCGACGTAGGCACCGTGATAGCCGACGCCCCCGCGTGCGGCCGGGTAGCCGCCACCGAAGTGCCCGGGTGCGCCTGAACGGCCTCCCCCGGGGCTCACGTGCCCGCCCCCCATGGGACCGCCCATGTGGCCGCCCCCACCCGCGTGGCCACCGCCACCGCCACCGCCGGTGTGCTGGGCATAAGTCAAAGCTGGCGTGCCCGCTACCGCAACGCCGAGCAGGAGGGCTGCGACGATCCGAATAACATGACGCGCTGTGTTCACCGTGGCATCTCCATGCCGGAATCGATCCCGGCGCATTGATTAGACGCCGCCTGGGCGTCGCTGTTCAAGGTCACGTCTATTAGAACGCAGCGACCCTGTGACGGCTGACATATACGTGGGTACAAAACCACAGCTTTTAAAGCACTTGCGACGTGCATCGGCGCGCACGCCATTCATTCGCCGTTCAGAAAACGGCCCCGCGGAAGGCGTTCCCGGTGTGCCTAGAACACCAGGTTGATGGCGATCGCGGGGGTCAGGCTTGCGGTGGTGTTCCGGCCGATATTGATGACGCGCACGCCGAGAATCACGCCGGCGCGCGCGCTCCAGTTGTACTCGATCGCGGGCGCAAAGCCGACGTAGTACGAGGAGCCGGAGTCGGCCTGGTAGGCCTGCCCGCCCGACGTGCCGCGCACGCGCGTGTTCGCGTTGTACTGGTAGATGACGTCGAGCGCCAGCACCCAGCTGCGCGTCACGCTGTACTCGGCGGCCGCGTCCACCGTCCAGCCGTCCCCGGGATACGCCGTGCCGCTGAAACCGTAGGGCGTGCCATAGACGCTCTGGTCGCGCACGCTCACGGAGGAGGACAGCGCGTAGGTGAGGTCCAGGCGCGCCCGCAGGATGCGCCCGTTCGGCATCCAGAAGTAGTCCTGCGAGTACAGCGAGATCGCGGTGGTGTAGGCGCCCGCCCCGAAGCCGTCGCTCGCGCGCGCGAGCTGATCGTAGCGCCCGGTCGGCAGGGTCTCGTTGACGACCAGCGCGAGCGCGGGCACGCCGCGTCCGGGCTCGTAGTGCGTGAGGCCGTACTCGGCCTGCACCTGCAGATCCCCGGCGCCGACGCCCGAGCTCTGCGGCCCGACCGACGGCACGTCGTAGAAGAAGCGCGGGATCAGTCCCGCGGTGAGCCGGTCGCTCACCCCGTAGAGCATGTAGGTGAGCGAGCCGAACTCGTGATCGCTCGCGCTCGCGTGCCGGTTGCCGTCGGCGTCGAAGCGCGCGTTGCTGATCACGTCGAACAGGTACGGCTCGACGAGCGCGTGACCCTGCGGCAGGGTCGCCGCGGACGGGGCGAGCAGCGGCCCGGTCCACCAGGCGTCGGTGAGTGACTGTGCCTCCTGCGCAGCCGCGGCCTGCAGGTGCAGGGCCGCCACGCACGGTGCCATCCATTGCAGTTGTTTCAACACGCTCACCAACACTCCGCCGTCACCCTCGCCGGCATCATCCGCGCGCACCAGGCCGCGCGCATTCCGTTTCCTGCTCTGCGCCGGGCAGTTCCGGACTTTCCATAAAAGCCGCGCGCAGCGCGCGTGACGCAGGTCGCATTTTGCCCGCCCATGAACCTTTCGTCACAAACGTCAGCAGATCCCCGGCCGCGACGTTGTTACTGTCCAAGGCCGGCAGTGTCCGGCCCAATACCGACCGGCCCGCGAGGGTCTAGTGGAGGAGAGATTCCATGTCGAAGTCCATCCGTACCGCCCTGGGCGTCCTCGCCCTCACGCTGTCCCTGAGCGGCCTCACCGCCACGGCGATGGCCGATGAGACTCAGTGGCAGAAGGATCATCCGCGCCGCACCGAGGTGAATGGTCGCCTCGCCAACCAGGACCGCCGCATCCACAACGAGGTGAAGGAAGGCGAGATCAACAAGGGTCAGGCCCGCCAGCTGCACAAGGAGGATCACGCAATCCGTCAGGAAGAGCGGACCATGGCGAGCACCAACCACGGTCACGTCACCAAGACCGAGCAGCGCGCGCTCAACCAGCAGGAGAATCAGGTCAGCAAGCAGATCGGCAAGTAAGCGCCGCCGCGCCCTGAGTCACGCGGCGGGGGCGCACTGCGCCCCCGCCGCCATTGGTAAGCGCCCGGGCCTCAGTCCTGCAGCGAGAAGGGCGTGAAGTTGGTGTCCCGGTCGTAGTAGTCCTCCTGCTCGGCGCGCTTGAGAAAGGCCACGACCCGATAGGTCAGCGGGGTCGCGACGATCTCCCAGCCCGACTTCAAGAGGTACTGCGTCGTGCCGATGGCGAGCACCTCCTGCGCGGGCCAGATCCCTACGAAAGCGATGCTGTAGAAGAGGCCCGAGTCCACCAGCTCCCCGCACAGCGTCGAGCCGATGATGCGCGTCCACAGCCACCGCCCGCTCGTCAGTATCTTCATTTTCGCGAGCACGTAGGAGTTGACGAACGAGCCGCACCAGAACGCGGTGATGGAGGCGAGCACGATGCGCGGGGTGTTGCCGAAGATCGCCTCGACCGCGCTCTGTCCGCTCTTCCAGCGCTCGGCCGGCGGCAGGTGCACGATGATGCTCGCCATGAACGCCGCGAACAGCAGGGCCGCGAACCCGCTCCACACCACGCGCCGATCGCGCGCGTAGCCGTACACCTCGGTGAGGATGTCGCCGAACAAGTAGGAGATAGGGAAGAACAGCACCCCGGCGAGGAAGGTGACCGGCCCGAAGAGCGGCACGCTGACGGTCGAGACCTTGGCCGGGCCGATGAGGTTCGCGCACAGCACCACGCACACGTAGGCGCCGAGGATCAGGTCGTAGTAGCGGTAGGTCCTCGCCCCGTGCCCGGGCGTGCTCACGCTCGCGCGACCGCCGGCAGCACCGTGCCCGCCGCCTCACCGAAGCCGACGCGCGCGAATCCGGGCCGCTCACACCAGCCGCGCAGCATCAGGCGGTCACCGTCCTCGAGGAAGGTGCGCGTCTCGCCTCCCGGCAGCGCGAGCGAGCGCCTGCCGCCCTCGCTGAGTTCGAGCAGCGAGCCGGCCTCCTCGGGCGCGGGACCGGACTGCGTGCCGCTGCCGAAGAGGTCGCCGGGCCTGAGGTTGCAGCCGTTGACGCTGTGGTGGGCGAGCATCTGCGCGACGCTCCACCACGCGTCCCTGAAGTTGCTGTGCGAGAGCCGCAGCGGCGCGATACCCGCGGCGCGCATGCGCGCGCTCTCGAGCCACACCTCCAGCTGCAGGTCGATGGCGCCCGCGGCGGCATTGGCCGCCGAGTCGAGATAAGGAAGCGGGGCGGGCTCTGCGGCCGGTCGCGCGAGCGGAGCACGAAAGGGCGCGAGCGCCTCCAGGGTCACAACCCAGGGTGAGACCGTCGTGGCGAAGTTCTTGCCGAGGAAGGGACCGAGTGGCTGGTACTCCCAGGCCTGGATGTCACGCGCCGACCAGTCATTGAGCAGGCACAGGCCGAAGACGTGCGCTTCGGCCTCCTCGAGCGGCACGCGCGTGCCGAGCTCGTTCCCCTGCCCTACGAACACCCCGACCTCGAGCTCGTGATCCAGGCGCCTGGAGGGCGCGAGCTCGGGGCGCGTCGCATTCGGCGCCATGAGCTGCCCGAGCGGGCGGCGCACGGGCTCGCCCGAGACCAGGAGCGAGGAGGCCCGGCCGTGATAGGCAATCGGCACCCAGCGGTAGTTGGGCAGGAGCGGGGCGTCCGGGCGGAACAGCCGCCCGACCGCGGTCGCATGATGGATCGAGGCGTAGAAGTCGGTGTAGTCGCCGACGTCGGCGGCGACGCGGAACTCGGCCGCGCTCTGTGCCACGAGCAGGCCCTTCAGGCGCGACTGCAGCGCAGATCCCGTGCGCAGCGCCTGCGAGAGCGCCGCGCGCAGCGCCGAGGCGGCCGCGGGCGGCTGGGCCATGAGCGCGTTCAGGGCGGGGCCGGCGCAGGCGGCGAGCGCCGCGGCGGCCGCCCCCTCGAACACCCCAAGCGCACCCAGGGCGAGAAGATCGAGCACCTGCGCGCCGATCGCCACCCCGCCGCGGAAGGCCTCGCCGCTGCCGCGCCTGCGGAAGGCAGCAAACGGCAGGTTCTGCAGCGGGAAGTCCGCCCCGGGCGCGTTCGCCTCCGCCACCCAGCTGACGAGCGCGGGGTCATGCGTGGCGTTGAGCTCGCTCAAGCCCGGGCTCCCCGGCGGCGCGTCTTGCGCCGCGCGCGGGTGCGCGCCGGCGGGCGGAACTGCTTCTTCAGGCCGCGCCAGACGGCGCCGTAGTCCGCCTGCAGGAGCGGCGTCTTCAGCGCGTAGGGGGTCGGGCGGATGATCGTGCGCGTCTCGAACATGAACGCCATGGTGTCGGTGACGTGCAGCGGCTGGGTGGTATCCGCCTCGCTCGCCTTCTCGAAGGTCGCCGCGTCCGGGCCGTGGCCGCTCATGCAGTTATGCAGTGAGGCGGCGCCCGGGGCGAAGCCTTCGGCCTTCGCGTCGTACACG
>DATBBQ010000093.1:0-6224 GCA_036270915.1 Steroidobacteraceae bacterium | reverse complement strand
CACCTTCGTGGCGGATTCGGCGAACTTCGGCAGCCGCGACTACGCGCGCACCGTCCGCGAGATGCGCCAGCAGATCGGCGCCTAGGGGCGGCGCGGGCGGGCGGCGCTACTCGTCCTCGTCCTCGTCGTCGTCTTCGTCATCGTCCTCGTCGCGGCCGACGGGGCTCGCGCTCTTCGCGGTGGCCGCGCTCGGCTTCGCCGGCACGATCACCGGGCGGGTCTTCATCTTCGGGCGGGCGTTGAAGACCACGATGGTCTTGCCGGTGGCGCGCAGCAGGCCCTGCTCCTCGAGCACCTTGAGCACCCGGCCGGCCATCTCGCGCGAGCAGCCCACCAGGCGCGAGAGCTCCTGGCGGCTCACCTTGATCTGCATGCCCTCCGGGTGGGTCATCGCGTCCGGCTCGCCACACAGGTCCATGATGGCGTGCGCGACGCGCCCGGTGACGTCGACGAAGGCGAGATCGCCTAGCTTGCGGTTGGTGCGGTCGAGGCGCGTCGCGAGCTGCGTCGCCAGCTCGAACACCAGTCCCGGGCTCTCGGCGGCGATCTGGCGGAAGCGCGGGTAGGTCATCTCGGCGAGCTCGCACTGGTTGCGGGTGCGTACCCAGGCGCTGCGCGTCGGCTGCTCGTAGAACAGGCCCATCTCGCCGAAGAACTGCCCGCGGTTGAGGTAGGCGAGCACCATCTCGTTGCCTTCCTCGTCCTCGATCATGACCTCGACGGAGCCGCTGATGATGTAATAGAGCACATCCGGCAGATCACCCGCGTGAATCACCACCGTCTTCGAGGGCACCGCGCGTATGCGGCAGTAGCTCAGAAACCGGTTGATTGCGGGAATCTCGCTCAGCGGCTTCACGTTTTCTTCCATACCGGCTCCCCACCAGAAAGACTTAATGTACACGTGCCCGCATCGCGCGCGGGCTTTATCAGATCCACCGGGCGGTCGAGGTCATGATGCGTGCCGTGTGGCGCATGAGCGCGCGCACCGGACCCGGCAGCGGCACGCCGCCGGCACGCGTCGCGCTCTCACCGTGCGCGATCTCTTCCCCCCGCATGGTTTCAAGTATGGCACGGCTGCGGGTGTCACCCGCAGGCAACGCGTCCAGGTGGCTGTCGAGATGCCTCTCGACCTGCCGCTCGGTCTCGGCGACGAAGCCGAGGCTGGCGCGGTCGCCGGCGAGGGCGGCGAGCGCCCCGATTGCGAACGAGCCGGCGTACCAGAGGGGATTCAGGAGGCTCGGGCGCGCGTGCAGCTCCTTAAGCCGCTCCTCGCACCAGGCGAGGTGATCGGACTCACCGCGCGCCGCCTCGAGCAGCAGCTCGCGGGCCCCCTCCGAGCGCGCCAGGAGCGCCTGCCCGTGATAGAGCGCCTGGGCGGCCAGCTCACCGGTATGGTTGACGCGCATGAGCGCGGCGCTGCTGCGCCGCTCACTCTCGCTTAAGGTCTCGGGCTTGAGGGCCGCGCCGGGGGCGCGGCGGGCGGACCGGGCTGGGGCGAAGACGGCGCGCAGCGCGCGGTCGGCCGCGGCAATGGCAGAGTCGAGGGGTCCGGACTCCATATCTAAGGGCGATATTATAGGGGCAGAAGCCGGTCGCGGCCCCCCGTGGGCATCCCAGGGCGCAGCCCATGCCACGCCTTTGCAATGCTTCCGGGCCTTGAGTACACTTCCCCGCCTTTTTTGGCCCTGACCGCCGGGGATTCCCGCCTGGCGCTCAGTCACCGTCAACGAGTGAGCTATGAAGACCGTATTTGCCAAGCCCGGCACCGTCCGCGGCGATTGGTTCGTCGTCGACGCGAGTGATAAGACGCTCGGGCGTCTTGCCTCGCAGATCGCCCATCGCCTGAAGGGCAAGCACAAGGCCGACTACAGCCCGCACGTCGACATGGGCGATCACATCGTCGTGGTGAACGCGGGCAAGATCCGCGTCACGGGCCGCAAGCTCACCGACAAGATCTACTACCACCATACCGGGCACATCGGCGGCATCAAGTCGATCGCGCTCGAGAAGCTGCTCGCCGAGCACCCCGAGCGCGCCATCCAGTTCGCGGTCAAGGGCATGCTGCCCAAGAACCCCCTCGGCCGGCGCATGTTCAAGAAGCTGCACGTGTTTGCCGGCGGGGAGCACCCGCACCAGGCGCAGCAGCCGAAGCCGCTCAAGATTCAATAGGACCGTATTGCATGCCAGCGACCCCGAACAATCACTACGGCACCGGCCGGCGCAAGACCGCCACCGCGCGCGTGTACCTCAAGCCCGGCAGCGGGCGCATCACGGTGAACGAGCGCACGCTCGATGAGTTCTTCGGCCGCGAGACGGGGCGCATGATCGTGCGCCAGCCGCTCGAGGCAGTGAAGCTCGTGAGCAAGTTCGACATCGCGGTCAAGGTCGACGGCGGGGGCATCACCGGACAGGCGGGCGCCATCCGCCACGGCATCACGCGCGCGCTCATCAAGTACGACGAGGGCCTGCGCAAGCCGCTGCGCGATGCGGGCTTCGTCACGCGCGACGCGCGCGAGGTGGAGCGCAAGAAGGTCGGGCGCCGCAAGGCCCGCCGCGGACCGCAGTACTCCAAGCGCTGATCCGACGGGCAGCGCTGCCGGGTGCGGCGCTTTCGTCGTAGGATGCCATCCCGCCCACTTGGGGGATCGTCTAGTGGTAGGACAACGGACTCTGACTCCGTTTACCTAGGTTCGAATCCTAGTCCCCCAGCCATCACACGGCCCCGCGAACGCGGGGCCTTGTTTTTTGGGCGCGCCGCGCCCTGGTCAGGCATCTCTGACACTCGAGCGGGTGGCCGGCAGCCTTGCGCTTGCGGCCACGCGCGGCGACCCTCCAGCGTGCGCACGCACGCGCCGTCTCGTGTGCCGCGCATCGTAAGGAGGCAGTCATGCCACGCGGTGACAAGTCCCGGTACTCGGCCAAGCAAAAACGCAAAGCCGAGCACATCGAGGAGAGCTACGAGGAGCGCGGGCTCGACGCACGCGAAGCGGAGGCGCGGGCCTGGGCGACGGTCAACAAGCAGAGCGGGGGCGGCGAGCGCTCCGGCGGCGGACGCCGTAAGCCGGCCGCTCAGAAGGCGCGGGCACGCAAGGACTCCGCGCGCCGCGCGGTCGCCACCAAGCACGGGCACTCGCCGAACCGCGGCCGGATGACCTCCCGGCGCGCTTCCCGGCACGCGCCGGCCTGACGGCGCGGCCGCGTCCCTCGCGTCACGCCCGGCCCGGCGCGCTGCCGGCAATCCTCGCTAGCGGACCATCGTGATGAGCGCCGCGGTCACACGGCCGTGGCCGACGTGCCCCTTGTTGAGCGTGCTCACCAGCGGGCTGTGCACCGTGTCGACGGCATGGTCCACTGCCTCGTGATAGCAGTCCTGCCATTCGCGCTGCTCCTCGAGGCGGCGGCCTTCCTCGCCGCACACGTAGGTCGCCGCGCCGCCGATGCGGTGAAAGAGCCTCTGCGCCCCGATCTCGGTGTTGAGGTTGAGGTCGCCGTAGTGCACCGTCACCTTGTGCACGCCGTAGGCTTCGTCCGCGACGGCCACGCCCGCGAGCGCAACCAGCGCCGTCCCCGCCAGGCACAGCCGTAGAAGGTTCTTGCAGGTATCCATTGCGATTCTCCCGTTGGCTTCGCGGACCGTGCGCGGCGGGTTCATGTCTCGAGGCACGCCGCCGGCACCGGTCCGTACGCACATTGGATGCGCCGGGAGGGTGAAAGGACACGCCAGGCGCCAAGAGCGGGAATGCTCGCGGGCCGAGCGGAGCAGCGGAGGCCCGAGCGGGCGGCCGGAAATTCAGCGAGGCGCTCGTACCTACCGTGTGCGGCGGGTGCCGCCGGCGGACGCCGCGGGACACGGGCGCGGCGCGATGCGTGGAAACGCGTCCTTGCGCGCCGGCGCCCGCTTCCTGCGGGCACCGGCGCAGTGTTGGGAGTACGCCCCCGCGAGTTCTCTAGTGGTCGGTCCCGATATACGGATCGAGCACCAGGTTACCGACCGTGACCATGTACTTGAAGAAGGTGCATTCCTCTTCCAGCTTGACGCTGAACTGCTTCTTCCCGTCTTCGCAGCTCTTGCTGTTGAGAGTCGCTCCCGAACCGGTCAGTTCGAAGAACTGGATCGAGAAAGCCTGATCGCATCTCCAGACGATGACGTCCCCGGGAATCCCCACGAAGACGTTGCCGTTGTTCGGTGTGGCGTAGATGGTGTTGTTCGCCTCGTCCGCAACGATAGTGATCTCGATGGTTGTCGGTGCTCTCGTTTTGGTTGTTCGGCTTTTGTCCGTCTTGTTCAGTTCGTTCAATGTGGGGGGCATGGCGCTTCTCCTCTCGTACGGTGAGTGGGTGTGATCCTCAGCCCGCGGGTGGCTTATCAGCTTCCGTATTGAGCTTGCGGAAGCGGGCATCGCTGCGCAGGCTCGCGAAGTCGGGCGCCGCGCGCAGCAGCAGCGCGGGGTAGCCGAGCGTTACGGCGCGCTCGAGCGCGTCCAGCGCGCCGGGCGAGTCGCCGCGCGCGAGCGCCACCAGCGCGCCGTAGTAGTAGACGATCATGTCATCCTTGTCGGCGGCGATCGCCTTCTGCAGGGTGTGCGCAGCGGCTTCGCTATCGCCGACGCGAGCCTGGTAGTAGGCGAGCAGCGCCCAGGAATCGGTGTCCTTGGCATTGACCGCGAGGCTTTTCTGCGCCAGCGCTGTGGCGTGCCGGTAGGCGTCCACGGACTCCTTCCGGCTGCCCGGAATCTGCCAGAGCGCCTCGGCCAGGTTGCCCCAGCTGTGGTGATCCGCGGGAGCGAGCTCGGTGGCGCGCGTATAGATACGCACCGCGTCGGGGAAGCGGCCGAGGAAGTAGTAGATGCTGCCGAGGTTGGAGTAGGCCAGGGGCGTCGGTTCGAGGGCAAGTGAGCGCTCGTACGCGGAGGCGGCGCCCGCGAAATCGCCGGTCATCTCGAGCGCGGCGCCGAGGTTGGTGGAGGCGCGCGCGTTCGCCGGCACGAGCTGCGTGACGCGCCGGAGCACCGGGATCGCTTCCGCCGAGCGGCCGTGGTGGATGAGGAAGTTGCCGAGCTCGGTGTGCGCCTTCCAGTAGGTGGGCTCCGCTTCGATCCCCTGGCGCAGCGCCCGCTCGGCATCCGCACTACGATGCTCGCCGTCGAGTGCCTGGCCGAGACCGATGTAGCCGTCCGCGTTGTCCGGATCTGAGCTCATCAGCTCCTTGTAGATGGCCGTCGCCTGCTCGAAGCGACCGCTGACCAGGTAGAGGTGCCCGAGCGCTGAGGACACCTCGCGCAGCGAGTCATCGAGTTTCAGTGCCTGCCCGCAGGCGCTCTCGGCCTGAGCGATCAGTGCGGGGTCGCTGGTCCTCTCGTAGCCGATGACGTAGCGCTCGCACAGACCGGCGTAGGCGAGCGCGAACTTCGGATCCGCCGCGAGCGCGCGGCGGAAGGCCTCGCCAGCCTCTTCGA
The DNA here is from genome assembly GCA_036270915.1 of Steroidobacteraceae bacterium. GTDB lineage: Bacteria > Pseudomonadota > Gammaproteobacteria > Steroidobacterales > Steroidobacteraceae > 13-2-20CM-66-19. Next base: position 768 of record DATBBQ010000093.1, on the reverse strand, counting down.
GGTCGACCGCCCCGCCGGGCCCGTGCAGCTTGGCGAGCCCCGAGAGATACAGGTCGAACGCCTCCAGGTGCGTCGTCGCGGGCGAGTCCTTGCCGGGCTGGTTGCTGAGCACCACCTTGAGGGTACCGGTGATCGAGCGCGCGACGTCGTCCTCGATGGCGAGCACGTCCTGCCAGGTGCGGTTGTAGGTCTGCGACCAGACGTTGTAGCCGGTCGAGGCATCCACCAGCTGCGCCGTGACGCGCAGCTGGTCGCCCTCGCGGTGCACGCTGCCCTCGAGGACGTGGCGCACGCCGAGCGTCTGGGCGATGGTGCGCACGTCGCGATCCTTGATCGCGAAGGCCGACGTGCGCGAGGCGACGCGCAGGCCGCGGATGCGCGAGAGGCGCGCGGACAGCTCCTGCGCGAGTCCCTCGCCGAGGTAGGCGTTGCCGCCTCCGGGACTCGTGTCGACGAGCGGCAGCACTGCGATCGTGCGCGCCGGCTGCACCACGACCTCGTTGGCCGCGCTCTGCCTGCTGCCGTGGCCGAGCAGGCGGGTAAGCGTCCAGGGCACGGCGAGCAGCGCGATGACGATGAGGAGTGCGCCGACCCATCCGAAGGCCCCGGGAGCCGCGCCGGCAGGCGCTCTCTCGGGTACGGCGGCGCCGTCCGGTCGGCCGGCGCCCGCGGGTGTCTCCGCGGGCGGCACGGCCTCCGGCTTCTTCTCATCCATCCAGTACGGGGTCACGCGTGCGACGGGTTCCTCCGCGGTGCGACGCTCGGGGA